>JAAVBC010000001.1 GCA_014803765.1 Bacteroides sp.
TTTGGCTAATTTCCAATTGTCAGTCAGTCAGATACTATCGTATCTTCCTTTCTTCCGCATGGAAATTATCTCAAAAATCTTTAAGTTTTATATACACATTAATTTTCATTACTTACTTATGAAATNAAAAAATTACTTGTTCAGTAGCTCCACNAAGTTCTTCGCGAGCTCTTTCACCTGCTCCTCNACTTCCGGAGTGATGGAATGCTTCATATTGACGCTTCCCGCATTTTCAAGCTTAAGGGCATCGAAAGAATCGTTGATTTTNTTGGCAGCCGCAGAAGCCCACGAAAAACCGCCGAAAGAAGCAACGACCTTATTTTTGATTCCGCGTCCGGCAAGNGCACTGACCACAGCAGCGACAGGAGGGAAAATCTCTGTNTTATAGGTCGGACTTCCGATGACCAGACCCTTATATCTGAANGCATCTGAAATCATCTGACTGATAGTGGAATTGACGGCATTATGAATGCAGATCTTNCGCACNCCAAGCTTATTGATTTCCCGGNCAAAGAGTTCGGCGACCTCTGCAGTATTTCCATACATCGAGCCGTAAATGATAGTGACCCCCTCTTCCCCTTCATAAGAGGCAAGGCGGCGGGTGATGTCAAGGACTTCCTGCACGCGGGAATGCCATACCGGACCATGAGTNGAACAGATATACTCNAGATCCACACCCTCGATGCGAGCCAATGCCTTAAGGACGAACTGCCCATATTTGCCCACTATATTGCTGTAATAGCGATACATCTCATTGAGATAGAGCGAGCAATCCATCTCATCATCTGTCAGTCCGCCATTCAGGGCNCCGAAGCATCCGAACGCATCTCCACTGAAAATCAGTTTATCCTCCGGGCAATAGGTCATCATTGTCTCAGGCCAATGCACCATCGGTGTCATATAGAAGCGAAGAGAGCAGTCGCCGAGAGAAATCTCCTGAAGATCGGCTATTTCAAGGAAAATATCATCATTGTCAAAATGATGAAAACCCTTCACCATCTCAATCGTCTTCTTATTTCCGACAATCTTCATATCCGGAAANGCCGCTGCTACTGCAGGGATAGAACCGGAATGATCNGGCTCCATGTGATTTATGATGAGATAATCAAGATTATCCACGCCATTTTCCTTAAGAGTGTTAAGAAATTCGCGTGAATGTCCAATTTCTACGGTATCAATCAGAGCGGTCTTTTCAGTTCCTCTGACAAGATATGCATTATAGCTGACACCGTAAGGGAGAGGCCAGAGTCCCTCAAAGCGAGTAGTCGAACGATCNTTGACGCCTACATACGCAATATGTTCAGTAATTTTGCGNATATACATCTTTTACTTTCTTTTAATTCACAAGCAGTCAAGAACGGATTAGTCTCCGGTTCTTAACCAAATTTAATTACAAAATTACAAAATAATGCAGGATTTTCGGTAATTTTGCAGTATGAAAATTTACTTTGCACCCATTCAAGGACATACAGATGCCGCTTACAGGCATTTTCACGCCGAGATATTCCCCGGAAAAGATATAGTGTACACNACTCCCTTCATACGTCTGGAGCGAGGAGAGATAAGGAAAAAAGATCTGAAAGATGCCTTCAATACTCTGAACGACAACATAGAGGTNGTCCCTCAGGTNATTTTCAGAAATGGCGAAGAGCTTGAGACNCTNGTAAAGCTTCTCAAACAGGAAGGNGCCAAAAGGATAGATATAAATATGGGATGNCCNTTCCCNTTGCAGGTNTCAAAAGGGAGAGGNGCTGCCACTATTGCCAATCCGGAATGTGGGGCGGCAGTGAAAAAAGTTGTAGAAAACAATCCTGATATCACNTTCAGCGTAAAGATGCGCCTCGGAAAAGATGGCGAAGAATGGGAATCCCTNATAGACACCCTCAATAATCTGAACCTCGATCATATCGCNGTGCATCCNCGTACATCCAAAGATCAATATACCCCTGATACAANTAATATGGATGCATTCCGCCGNCTGTATGCNAAGAGTAAGAATCCAATTGTATATAACGGNGACATCCTTACTCCGGAGGATGCAGTGAAGATTATGCATGAATTTCCGGAACTTCATGGGATAATGATCGGGCGAGGAGCNTTAGGTCGCCCTTCNATTCTAAAAGAGATCGAAGATAAGGAAGAATGGGATGAAGAGCGCAGACTCACATCAACCCTTTCATTCCATAAGCGTCTGCTCGACTACTATCGTGAAAATCTGATAGGAGGAGATCATCAGGTCCTGTCAAAGATACTACCCTTCTGGGAATATTCCGAACAACAAATAGGNAGNAAAGCCTGGAAAGCGATAAAAAAAGCATCCACCATGGCAAAATATCAGACAGCTTTGACACTTATTAAGAAGAAGTAATTGACAGCGTTGACACTTATTAAGAAAATTCGGCAAGGTAATTGAGTGTAATACGGACTGTATGGGTAAAAAATCAGAAAACAAGGAACTAAAATATATNGAAGTAAAAGGAGCGCGTGTCAATAATCTGAAGAATATTGATGTCAACGTCCCTTTGAATGAATTTACGGTGATGACCGGTGTGTCGGGNAGCGGCAAATCGAGTCTGGCATTCGACACATTATATGCCGANGGTCAGCGTCGTTATGTCGAGAGTCTGTCGAGCTACGCCCGCCAGTTTCTCGGGCGAATGCAGAAACCCGAATGCGACTACATCAGGAATCTTCCTCCGGCTATCGCCATCGAGCAGAANGTCAACACCCGCAATCCCCGATCTACTGTCGGCACGGCTACGGAGATCTACGATTATCTCCGAATGCTTTTTGCGCGCATAGGNAAGACCATCTCCCCTNTCAGCGGAGAAATTGTCAAGAAGCATAATATNGAGGATATGGTCCGCAAGATTCAGAGCTATCCGGCGCGGACCCGTATAGCCATACTCGTAAATATCACTCTGCCCGAAGGGAGAACGAATCGCGAACAACTCTCAATCTATCTCAAAGAAGGATTCAGCCGACTTGAAAAAGAGGGNCAGTTTATTGATATCGAGGATTATCTTCAGGATTCTGCAAGTGAAGAGCATNACCCGCNGATTCGANTGTTAATCGACCGACTGAGTGTTTCGGATGATAAAGATGAACTGTCGCGNCTGACGGATTCACTCGAGACAGCCATGTTCGAGGGGCATAATTCCTGTATCATAAAGGTCTGGGACGAGGGNGANGTNAAAGAGNTATCTTTCTCCAATCGCTTCTCAGCCGATGGTATGGAATTTCGCGAGCCCTCAGACCTTATGTTTAACTTCAACAATCCCTATGGGGCATGNCCGGAATGTGAAGGGTTTGGAAAGGTGCTGGGTATTAGTGAAGATCTTGTTATTCCTGATAAGACGCTGTCGGTTCANGAGGGAGCTGTGCAATGTTGGCGCGGGGAGACGATGGGTGAAGCGCGAAAGCAACTTACCCGTCTTGCTTCCAAAATCGGGTTCCCGATTCATAAACCCTATAATCAACTCACGCAGGAAGAACTCGACATACTTTGGCACGGAAAGGGTCCGTGGGAAGGAATCGATGGCTTTTTCCGATGGATTGATGAGAATCAGTATAAGATTCAATATCGCGTACTCAAGGCGCGCTACAGAGGTAAGACNGAATGTCCGGTCTGTCANGGTTCGCGACTTCGTCCGGANGTAGANTATGTTAAGGTCGGAGGNAAATCAATAACCGAGATAGTCAGAATGCCGGTCAGCGAACTACGCCGGTTTTTCAATAATCTGAGCCTTGATAAAGAAGATCAGGTAATAGCCGACCGACTNCTGACCGAGATTCGCAACAGGATAGGATTCCTCGAAGAAGTAGGACTCGGCTACCTGACTCTNGATCGTCTCTCCTCNACTCTCTCCGGCGGAGANAGTCAGCGCATTAATCTGGCAACATCGTTAGGTTCTTCACTTGTCGGGTCGTTGTACATTCTTGACGAACCCTCAATCGGTCTGCATTCACGCGACACTCATCGCCTTATAAATGTACTCCGCAGTCTTCAGCAGATAGGCAATNCGGTCATAGTCGTAGAGCATGACGAAGACATCATGCTGACAGCCGACAANATCATTGATGTCGGAAGGGATGCAGGAAGAAACGGTGGAAATATTGTTTTCTCCGGTAATCTGCCCGAAGCTTTGAAGAATAATGTTCAGAATGACTCTTATACGCTTGATTACCTGAGCGGAAGGCGCGTGATACCTTACGACCCCTTGCGCCATCCCTGGAAGAAGTTTATTCGTGTGGAAGGTGCTTCAGCGAATAATCTGAAGAATCTTGACGTAAAATTCCCGTTAGGGGTCATGACGGTTGTCAGTGGTGTCAGTGGTTCGGGTAAGTCGACACTTGTCAGAGAGATACTTTATAAGTCGCTTGTCAGAGCCTTGGGNGAGCCCGGGGATGTGCCTGCTACTCATAAAAAGCTCTCCGGGGATATAAAGGATGTCGGAGCTGTAGAATTTATCGACCAGAATCCCATCGGCACATCATCCCGCTCCAATCCTGCAACCTACCTGAAAGCATTTGATGANCTGCGCAAGCTTTTCTCCGAGCAACAATTGTCGAAGCAGATGGGATANACCCCCGGNTATTTCTCATTCAACTCAGACGGAGGTAGATGTGAAGAATGTAAAGGTGAAGGGACTGTCACTATCCCCATGCAGTTTATGGCGGATATCACTATCCCCTGCGAAGCCTGCCATGGTAAGCGTTTCAAGCAAGAGATCCTCGATGTGGAATACCGCGGGAAAAATATCCATGATTTTCTTGAAATGACTGTCAGTGAAGCGATAGAATTCCTCAGTGAAGATAAATCTGCTCAGGCGAAGAAGATAGTGAAACGCCTTATGCCGCTTCAGGAAGTAGGACTTGGTTATATCAAATTAGGTCAATCCTCATCCACACTCTCAGGCGGCGAAAATCAGCGAGTAAAACTTGCTTACTATATTTCTCAGGACAAACAGCCTCATACGGTCTTTATCTTTGACGAACCGACGACGGGTCTTCACTTCCACGACATCTCAACCCTGATGAAATCCCTGCGGCAATTGATTTCAGCCGGACATACAGTGATAATCATCGAGCATAATATGGATGTCATAAAATGTGCGGACTGGGTGATTGATATAGGTCCGGAGGGTGGAGATGCCGGAGGAATGATAGTTGCTGAAGGTACTCCCGAGCAGATTGCAGAATGCGAGGCATCCTACACCGGTAAATATCTTCGTCCGAAACTCGGAATGAAGTGACTGAAAAGTGATTAAATTAACTTATCGGATAAGACCCGGTAGGTTATAGATTTTAACGAAAAAGCTTCGAAGATGATAAAAAATATCTCTCTGACAAGGAGAAAAAGAATAATAAAAGTTCTTACACTTCTTCTGCTTGCCGGGGTTGGCACAGGATGTAAGAAAGAGATGAAAGATCCCAAGCCCGCGGAAGCGCGGGCTTTGTTTGAGAATACCTGTAAACTCACCCGGAGTTATATTGACAGTATTAAGATAGCAAAAGACACGGCTATGCTTCATCAGTTGATAACGAACTTTGAGGAAAGAATCGACAATCTTAATATGTCTTCCGCTCCTGATATAGATTATTCTCTTACTGAAGGGGAAAACGATACGATAATGCAGTTGCTGGATCGTCTCTCTGCAGCGCGTGCCGAGAGACTTAAGGCGCTGGCATCAAAGACAGATAGCATTACTACCCCGTCGGAATCGAAAACTGAATAGATATAAAAGCGACAGCGGCTGCCTTCACAGGTAGCCGCTGCAGAATGTTTTTCATAATCAATAATCTAACTAACCTAACATCATGAAACGATTTATCTTTCTTTCGATATTATAACATCGGAGCGAGAAGGATTGTTCAAGAGTTAGATTATTTTTTTACAGCCGGAGAAATCCACTTCGCAATCCGGATTGGCAATCAACGGATTTTCAGGCAGNAGATAATCCTCTATCCGGATTATTTATGCAGGAGATGCATCTCGCANTTATTGCAATCGAAGGATAATTGGAAATCAGCGTCGGAAGATTCTATTCTCAGCGGAAGCTTGAACCCACGTTTTGACTGAGGCGTTTCCTTCAGACATTTTCCCATCTCTCTGAGAATACAATGACGGGTGGTCATGACCGATCTGAGACCTTCTGATTTTATCTTCGATTTTAAGCTTACTGATTTCGAAACTTTCGATTCTTTTTCAACTTCCATTGCCGGGGTAATCTCAGTGACTCCATGCTCCCTGTAAAAGGACTCTGCTTTGCTNTTTGCTACATTATCCTGATAATCTAAAGAGGCAGTAGGGAATTCGGCTGATTTATCCTCCTTGCGTCTGCGATCGTAATGATAGGTTGCGCGCCCCGCNACACCTAAGGCTTCTATGAGTCTTCGGCGTGCATCAGCCAGTTGGGATGCGGGAATAAAGGGGGTTTTAAAATTATTGATGGCTACATTGAAATCTCTCAGACAATAAATAGTGTTGCCGAATTTATCGAAGTTTATACGTAGATTTCCGGGATTTTTCGCTTCCTGAATATCTGCGTTCAGAGCCACACTTGCTGCCACTCCCCTTTCATCAACTCCGGACAATAAGGTATCAGTCAGAGTCACATCAAGTCGCAATTTACGTTCTGCGGAAGGACGCGACAGAAGTTTTTGCCATTGGACATCAAGGGTTCGATGCAGAGTAGCACCTTGCGGTATACGCACCGGTCGATTGGAGACAATCCGGTTGCCCTTGACGCCATTCACCATCACACCCTCATATTCATTTTTATCATTAAAAAAGCTTATTCCATCCCCATTATGGAGCTGATTGACATCCTTAATTACTTCCCCCATTGACTTCGGGGTCAGAGGAGAAGAGATATTCTNAGGGCGACGGTCATCAAGAAAATATCGGGTAAAGCCACGATTGAAGCTCTTTGAGAGATCGGGATTAAAGGTTAACGTAGANTCCCCTGCCGAGGAGCGTCGGAACTTGTCAGGAAAACGCGCAATAACCTCATCAATCCCCTTTCTGTAATAAGCTACAGTATTTTTGACATAGGAAGCATCCTTCAAGCGTCCTTCAATCTTGAAAGAAGAGACNCCGGCGAGCATAAGACTTTCAAGCCTGTCGGAAAGATTAAAATCCTTAAGCGAGAGAAGATGGCGATTACGGGTTATGATTTTCCCATCGGCATCCTTCAGTGTAAAAGGGAGTCTGCAAATCTGGGCGCATGCTCCGCGATTGGCGCTTCTCCCTTTCACGCATTGGCTGGCATGGCATCTTCCGGAATAACTCACNCACAGAGCGCCATGTACGAAACACTCAAGGGGAACATCTACAGCGCTGTGTATTTCCTTAATTTCATTCAGCGTAAGTTCCCTCGCAAGCACAATCTGCGAAAAACCGACATCCTGAAGAAAACGCGCTTTTGCGGGTGTTCGGGTGTCGCACTGGGTGGAAGCGTGCAAGGCAATAGGAGGAAGATCCAGGCGCAGCATCCCCATATCCTGCACAATCAGTGCATCTACTCCTATGATATAGAGATCTCTTACAAGTTGCTCCACTGCCTTCAGTTCATCTTCATAGATAATGGTGTTGACTGTAGCATACACGCGTGCTCCGAAGGGGTGGGCAAACTCCACAACCCTGCGTATATCTTCAAGGCTATTGGAAGCCGCCTTTCGTGCGCCATGGCTTGGCGGACCGATATAGACGGCATCCGCTCCATGNCGTATCGCCTCAATGGCNATCTCNGCATTTGCNGCNGGAGCAAGGAGTTCAATCTCTCGCATATTATCCTTTCNTTATTTCTTGAAGAGACGATCAAGCATACGCTTATCATCGCGTTCCTTTATAGACTGACGCTTATCATACTGCTTCTTGCCTCTGCCGACACCAATCACCAACTTCGCGTANCCGCGTTCGGATATGAAAAGCCGGATGGGCACAATCGTAAAACCCGGATCNGCGGCTTCCTTCTCCAGTTTNGCNATTTCCTTCTTATTCAGAAGAAGCTTGCGGTCGCGTCNGGTGGCATGATTATTATATGTGCCATAGAAATATTCCGCTATGTGCATCCCCTTAATCCAAACTTCGCCGTTCTCAATCATGCAATAGGAATCGGCGAGNGAAGCCTTGCTTTCACGGATGGATTTGATCTCCGTGCCCGTCAGTACGAGACCTGCAGTGAAAGTATCCCCTATTTCATAATCGAAATGCGCGCGTTTATTTTTTATATTAACCTGATTAGCTTTCATTTCAAACTTATTAAATATTACAGAAGAATATCGAACGCCCAGTTGACGGCAATTGGAGAACCCAGAATATACATGCAGATTAGTGTTACCAGAAGATTCCCCTTTTCCGGAGGAAATTTAAAGAATCTGCATCCCCGCATAATAAGGAAGATTGTCCAGATAGGGAGGAAAACCAATGCGGGTCCGATCATAGGGAAAAGCTCGTATAAAATATAAAACAATCCAAGGGTCGATAAGTTATACATAACAAAAACTCTTCCAAAATTGGATTGGGAGATGAACCCATACTTCTTGGGCATNCCGATTTTCAGCATCAACAGAGCGAGAAAATTTCCGAAGAAGAGAGTCATGAANATCTTAACTCCATTCACCATGCAGCTGCTGATAGTTGCCGATGCATCCCAAATAAGTTCAGCAAAGCAGGATATAGCCGTAAAAGCGCAGATAAGGTAAAAGCAACCCTTTGCCACATCATCAGCNCTTAATTTCGATCGGCGAATCGCCTTCCATCCCTCTACNGGATTAAACATCATTTCCAATAGCAGGCGGAAAGGATTACGCTTCGCAGGATTAGTCGGATTACCGGACTCCTCCTCCGAATTATATTCATATTCCTCNTCATCCTCTTCCGGGAGATTATATTCGTTTCCGGAGGTATGANTCTTTTCNTCTTCATTCGCNTCCTCGTCATCGTCGTCGTCGTCAAGAGAGTATTCTCCCGGAGTATTNTTCAGTAGTCGGCAGCCATGGCTACAGAGGTTAATATTCTCCGAAGCGCAGATTATTTCATTCGAATGTGAAAAAAAGAAATCGGATATATATCGTTGAATTGTATTCACTATTGCCATAATAGTGCAAAATTACAAAAATATTCTGTGATAGAGCAGAGAGATGGAGGATTTTGTGAATGTTTAATAGAATAACCGCAGGTTGCATTATCAAAATAGGCAACCTGCGGTTAGCAATTATCAGTTATCCGGCTTAGCCGGATGTGTGGTCATTGAATTCTGAATCGGAACCGGGATTATTCTGCTGCGCGTTCCTCGTTGAGGAGGCGNATCATTTCGATAGCAGACTTCGGAATGCGTGTGCCGGGACCGAAGATAGCTGCTACACCNGCCTTATAAAGGAAATCATAGTCCTGAGCGGGGATAACGCCGCCTGCAGTCACCATAATATCTTCACGACCGAGCTTCTTGAGTTCTTCGATAACCTGGGGAACAAGAGTCTTATGACCTGCAGCAAGAGAAGATACGCCAAGGATATGAACGTCATTCTCTACAGCCTGACGGGCAGCCTCTGCGGGAGTCTGGAAGAGCGGACCCATATCGACGTCGAAGCCGCAGTCAGCATAACCTGTCGCTACTACTTTCGCGCCACGGTCGTGACCATCCTGACCCATCTTAGCAATCATGATACGCGGCTGGCGACCTTCGCGCTTAGCGAAATCGGCTACAGCCTTACGGGCTTCCTCGAATTCGGGATCACCCTTTTCTTCATTTGAATACACGCCGGAGATAGTTTTGATTACAGCTTTATATCTGCCTACGACAGCTTCGCAGGCATCAGAAATCTCACCGAGAGATGCTCTTACGCCGGCAGCTTTGACAGCGAGGTCGAGAAGATTACCCTTGGAGGGATCCTTAACACACTCTGTGATTGCCTCNAGAGCTTTCTTGACAGCTTCTTCGTCACGATCCTTACGGAGATCTTCGAGACGTGCGCACTGCTCTTTACGAACCTCAGTGTTATCGACCTCAAGGATATCGATAGGATCTTCGTGATCCAGACGATATTTATTGATNCCGACAATTGTCTGCTTGCCGGAGTCAATGTGAGCCTGTGTGCGGGCTGCNGCCTCTTCAATCTTNAGTTTAGGCAGACCGGTNTCNATAGCCTTAGCCATACCGCCGAGTTTCTCGATTTCCTCGATGTGTGCCCAAGCCTTGCGAGCGATCTCATCCGTGAGAGCCTCAACATAGTANGAACCNGCCCAGGGGTCAACCTGCTTGGTGACNTAAGTCTCCTCCTGAATATANATCTGAGTGTTACGCGCAATGCGGGCAGAGAAGTCAGTCGGGAGCGCGATAGCCTCATCAAGAGCGTTAGTGTGAAGAGACTGTGTGTGTCCGAGCACAGCGCCCATTGCCTCAACGCAAGTTCTGCCGACATTATTGAAGGGATCCTGCTCAGTGAGCGACCATCCTGAAGTCTGGCAGTGAGTACGCAGAGCGAGAGATTTGGGATTCTTCGGATTAAACTGCTTTACGATACGCGCCCAAAGCATTCTGGCAGCACGCATTTTCGCAATCTCCATAAAGTAGTTCATAGAGATGCCCCAGAAGAATGAGAGACGCGGAGCGAAAGTATCGATATCCATGCCGGCGTTCACACCTGCACGGAGATATTCCAGACCATCGGCGAGAGTGTAAGCCAACTCGATATCCGCTGTAGCACCAGCCTCCTGCATGTGATAGCCGGAGATAGAGATAGAGTTGAACTTAGGCATATTCTTAGAAGTGTATTCGAAGATATCAGCGATAATCTTCATTGAGAATGCCGGCGGATAGATATACGTGTTACGCACCATGAATTCCTTGAGGATGTCATTCTGGATTGTGCCTGCCATTTCCTCAAGCTTTGCNCCCTGTTCGAGACCTGCATTGATATAGAAAGCGAGGACGGGGAGCACGGCGCCGTTCATTGTCATGGAGACAGACATCTTGTTCAAGGGAATACCATCGAAGAGCACCTTCATATCCTCGATAGAACAGATGGATACACCTGCCTTACCTACGTCACCAACTACACGCTCATGGTCGGCATCATAACCGCGATGAGTCGGGAGGTCGAATGCTACGGAGAGACCTTTCTGACCGGAAGCAAGGTTGCGGCGATAGAAAGCGTTAGACTCAGCAGCTGTNGAGAAACCTGCATACTGGCGGATTGTCCAGGGACGCATGGGATACATGCCGCTATAAGGGCCGCGCAGATACGGGGGCAGACCTGCAGCATAGTCAAGATGCTCCAGACCCTCGAGGTCCTCTTTTGTATAAACCGGTTTTACGGGGATGAGCTCNGCGGTCATCCACTCCTCACCCTGAGGCATGCCCTTATGGTCAGCGGGTGAGACTACTTTATTGATATCGATTGATTTGAAATTCGGTCTCATGATTATTTGAGGAGTTTAGCGTTAAACCCAATCAATGTGTCGAGCACATTGACACGTACATGAATGAAATCTTCAATGCCCTGAGCCTTGAGTTCATCCATGCATGCAGGTGCACCTGCCACTACAAACATCGCGCGTCCGTTGAGTTCCTTGAACGCTTCGGGAGCGANAGTTGCGTATTCATCATCGCTTGAACAGAGGACNACTACGTCAGCGCCTTTTTCTACAGCCGCATCGANACCTTCCTTAACTGAATCGAAGCCGATGTTATCGATTATTTCATAACCGGCGCAACCGAAGAAGTTAGAAGCGAACTGAGCGCGTGCAAGACGCATTGCGAGGTTGCCGATTGTCAGCATAAACACTTTCGGACGTTTNCCGGAACGTTCTGTGTCAAGACGNAGAGTCTCAAACTGGCTTGCTGCGCGATCGAAGTTGAGATATTCAACGGCGCCGTCAGCGGGAGTCTGGCATCCGCAGCCNCAGCTGCATCCATCCTTCTGAAGNTTGTCGAGAGCNGTCTCATTGAAATTCGGATACTGGTTGGTGCCGAGAAGAATNTCCTTACGGCGAGCTACGTCAACGTGGCGCTTAACACCTGATTCGTTAACCTTAGCCTGGATATTACCCTTCTTAAGAAGAGCCAGGAATCCGCCTTCTTCTTCCACTTCGTTGAAGAGTTTCCATGCTTCGCGTGCGATAGAAGTAGTCAGCACTTCGATGTAGTACGAACCGCCGGCGGGGTCCACCACTTTATTAAGGTGAGATTCATCGCGGAGCAGGAGCTGCTGATTGCGTGCGATTCTCTCGGAGAACTCATCCGGATTCTTGAATTGAAGGTCGAAAGGAAGGGTCTCGATTGAGTTTACACCTGCAAGAGCGGCACTCATTGTCTCCGTCATAGAACGCAGGAGATTAACGTGAGCGTCATAGATTGTCTGGTTGAACTGAGATGTCACAGCATGAACCCACATTTTGCAGCACGCTTCCTCGGCGCCGTATGCCTTCACGATTTCAGCCCAGAGCATACGCGCTGCGCGGAATTTCGCGAGTTCCATAAAGTAATTGGAAGAGATGCCCATATTGAATTTGATGCNNTCGCTGACTTCGCAGGGAGTCAGACCTGCCTCAGTCAGGAGTGTCATCCATTCAGCGCCCCATGCGAGAGCATAGCCGAGTTCCTGNGTGATGAATGCACCTGCATTATTGAGCATATAAGAGTCAACAGCGAANCAACGGAGATTCTTCACATCCTTCACGATGTTATAAATCTTGAGAGCTGTCTCCTTGATATCTTTGGGGAATTCAAGNCCGCGTTTNAGCAGACGCTTGAAGGGGTTGAAGTCAATCGCGCCTCTGAAATCATCGGCAGCNTCCTGCTCGATTATTGCAGCGACGAGGAGTTCTGCAGCTTCTANAGCNTTGCCGGGGCAGCAGCTGATATTGACTTCTATTTTCTTAAGATCAAGACCTTTCAGAATAACGGGGAGCTGATCGACTGTGACATCGCCNCAGAGGCAGATNCCGACAGATTCNACGCCGCGATCGATTGCATGAAGAGCGTTTGCAAGCACTTCCTCTGCAGTGGCGCCCTGAATTGCCTGACGAATGAGCCAGTCGTTGTTATCGCGNGTACCTCTTACATAAGGGAACTCGCCGGGAAGAGTGCCAAGAGTCGGCAGACCCTCGAGATCCTCCTTGCGATAAAACGGCTGAACGTTGAAACCTTCGTTAGTGCGCCAGACTAATTTCTTNTCATAGTCCGCGCCCTTAAGGTCGACATTGATTTTAGCCTTCCATTCCTCAGTAGAAATGGGAGGAAACATGTCAAACAGTTTTTCTTTTGAATTTGCCATAATTAAATAGCTGATATAGAATGATGTTGTATAGTCAGATGGATTAACGCGCAAAGCCCTCGGGAGAATTCTCTCTTTTTCATGGCATAGATTCACGTGTTTTCCACTACAAATATAAGAGTATTCGTTGAGTTAGCGAAATCTTTTTAAATAAAAAAGCGCAAAATATGTTGCCAAACATATTTTGCGCAAACATCAGGATTCAAATAATTGTTTGTCGGCGCATCTGACTGTGCGNGCAGGAAATTCNTCNACGAGCTGCAGATTGTGGGTTGCCATCAGCACTGCATGCCCCGCTTCCGCCAATCTATGAAGGAGCATTACAATCTGATACCCTGTCTGCGGGTCAAGATTACCTGTAGGTTCGTCAGCAATNATGAGTTTNGGATTGTTGAGCAGTGCGCGNGCAATTACTATGCGCTGCTGCTCTCCCCCGCTTAATTCATGAGGCATCTTATAGCTCTTATTCTCCATCCCCACTTCTTTGAGAACTTCCTCTATTCTTTCCTCCATTTCCTGACGCTTTTTCCATCCTGTAGCCTCAAGTACAAACCTGAGGTTGGCAGCCACGGAGCGATCCTGAAGAAGTTGGAAATCCTGAAANACNATTCCTATCTCACGACGTAGATAAGGAATGCGGGATTTCTTGATATTGGAAAGTTCAAAGTCAAACACACGAGCNGAATCGGCAGAGTGTATGGGGACNTCGGCATACATCGTCTTCATCAGAGAAGACTTGCCGCTTCCNACTCTCCCCACAAGATAACAGAATTCTCCTTCATGAAGAGAGAAGTTGATATTCTTAAGCACCTGGCGCTCGGCGCGTTCGATATTGACATTNCGATAATCCACTATTTTNNCCCCTTTGGGTGCAGCTTTGGAAGTGTCTTTAGNNGTAACGCTTCTCTTCGTATCTGCAGTCGGGCTNAGNTGTTTTGCATTATCGGAATCTGTTGTTGGATCAGATGCCTTTTCTTCGTATTCAGAAGAATCGTCAAGGCAGTATGAAGAATGGTCGGATGAATTTGCCATAATATTATCTGAGGTAAGTAATAATCTAAGTAGGTCGCTTATTTCAACCGCTTGAAATTCACGACATACAAAAATAATGAAAAAAGTTGAGAACNNCAATCTATAGTTAGAATTAGAAAAGAGTTTCANAATGAAAAAACAGGNGGATGTTTGTAAACAATGTTGTGTAACATCTAAAATAATTGAGTTTTATTCTGATATTTTTGTAAATTGCAATCGAAAATTTTGAAAAGTTCGATTATCTGTGGAAGATGTAAAGGATTTCTTCGNAAGTACATCAAGAGGTCATCNATCCAATATCAGGCACGGATAATAAAACTCTTTAATAGAATTTACACCATTTTTCAGTTAACCCGATTAATTAACCAAGAAATCTATACGACTATGAGGATTTACAACAGCAACGAGATTAAGAACATCGCGCTACTCGGATCAAAAGGCTCCGGAAAAACCACACTCGCGGAAGCAATGATCTACGAGTGTGGAGTTATCAAGCGTCGCGGCACGATTGAAGCCGGCAATACNGTCTCCGATTATTTTCCGGTTGAAAAGGAATATGGATATTCAGTATTCTCGACAGTGTTCAATGCTGAATTCAATAATAAGAAACTCAATATAATCGACTGCCCCGGAGCTGACGATTTTATCGGAAATGCCTACACAGCGCTTGGAGTGACCGATCTCGGTCTGATCCTCATAGACTCTGAATACGGTGTGGAAGTAGGAACCGAGAATATCTTCCGCACGACTGCCAAACTCAAAAAGCCCGTAGTGTTCGCTCTGAATCAGATGGACGGAGAAAAAGCAGACTACGACAATGTAATGGAGCAGATGTATGAACACTTCGGCAAGAAGGTCATCCCCATTCAGTATCCTCTGGANTGCGGACCCGGATTCCACAGCATCATCGATGTCCTCATCATGAAGAANCTTGAATGGAAATCCGANGGGGGCGCACCGACCATTACCGACATTCCGGCAGATCAGCTGGAGCGGGCAACCGAGATGAACAAAGCTCTTATCGAGGCTGCNGCAGAGAATGACGAGACACTGATGGAAAAATTCTTTGATCAGGGTCATCTGACAGAGGATGAGATGCGTGAAGGTATTCGCAAGGGTCTGGTCGACCGCAGCATCATGCCTGTNGTCGTACTCAGTGCCGCCAAAGATATGGGTGTTCGTCGTCTGATGGAATTCCTTGGAAATGTTTGTCCGTTTGTTGATGAAATGCCNGCTCCGCGCACAATTGACGGCGTTGAGGTAGTNCCCGATTCAGACGGACCGCTNTCAGTNTTCTTCTTCAAGACAAGTGTTGAGCCGCATATCGGTGAAGTTTCATACTTCAAGGTGATGAGTGGCACTCTCAATGCCGGTGCTGACTTGGATAATGTCACTCGCGGAGGGAAGGAGCGCCTCGGACAGATTTACACAGTGTGCGGCAATATNCGCAATGCCGTGGAGACTCTGAAGGCAGGNGACATCGGCGCGGCNGTGAAACTTAAGGATGTTCGCACAGGCAATACACTCGATGCCAAAGGATGNGAATATCAGTTTGACTTTATCAAGTATCCCCGTCCGAAATATCAGCGTGCCATAAAGCCGAAGAATGAGGCGGATGCAGAAAAGCTTGCCGGAATTCTGACNCGAATGCACGAAGAGGATCCCACATGGGTTGTCGAGCAGAGCAAGGAACTGAAGCAGACNATCGTAAAGGGTCAGGGAGAATTTCATTTGCGTACTCTCAAATGGAGAATTGAGAATAATGAAAAACTACCTGTGGAATTCATCGAATGTAAGATTCCCTATCGTGAGACTATAACCAAAGCGTCGCGTGCGGATTATCGCCATAAGAAGCAGAGTGGCGGTTCAGGTCAGTTCGGCGAGGTTCATCTGATTGTCGAACCCTACACGGAGGNTATGCCNGAACCTGATACCTATAAATTCGGTAATCAGGAATTCAAGCTTAATGTCCGCGATAAGCAGGAGATTCCTCTGGATTGGGGTGGCAAACTCGTGGTCTATAACTGCATTGTAGGCGGNGCTATCGATGNCCGCTTCATTCCCGCGATTGTCAAGGGNCTGATGGATCGNATGGAGCAGGGTCCCCTGACNGGTTCGTATGCCCGCGATGTCCGCGTTATGATTTATGATGGCAAGATGCACCCTGTCGATTCCAACGAAATAAGCTTCCGTCTGGCAGGTCGCAATGCATTCTCNGAGGCGTTCCGCAATGCCAATCCAAAGATTCTTGAGCCTGTCTATGACGTTGAAGTGCTCACTCCGGCAGACTATATGGGTGATGTNATGAGCGATCTGCAAGGCAGACGCGCCATAATNATGGGAATGGACTCGGAGAATGGCATCGAGAAGATAAGCGCACGTGTGCCTCTGAAGGAGATGAGTTCCTACAGCACATCACTCAGCTCCATCACCGGAGGACGCAGTTCCTTCACAATGGATTTCAACGGCTATGANCTCGTGCCGGGCGATGTCCAGGAAAAGCTCCTTAAGGAATATGCCGAGACGCAGCATGAAGATTAACTTCTGNGCAANCCCNTTTGAGGGAAGGAAACTCTAAAATATTCTCACTGACTTACCATTAGAATTCAATTTATCTATTTTTTGAACTATATGGCGTAGCCGCGAAGGTTACGCCATATATTTTTTGCTATAGGAAATTATAGTTAAAATGTATTAAAATTTTGCTATAAANCAAGAACTTTTTAAATCATTTCAGAGTTATAGGATTAACTATAAACTACTCTGTGAGTTCTTTATACGAAGTAAAAAGTTAAGACTCCTGAATAAAACTAAACAAATAATGTTGAAGAAAATNAAATTAAACCGGCAGATTACAAAAAGGAATTTATATCCTATATTTNTNGCCGGCGGAATATTCGGGGTTGCAATGTTATTCCCCGTTGCTGTCACTGCCGGGCTTCCGATAGAGCCGGAAGAACTTCCGGCTACATTNCAGGGGGATTTTCCCGATACTGATCCTATCGATGGACTCACTGAGTGGTGGAGAAGTTTTGCGGACGAGAATCTCAATACAATCGAGGAGATGGCTGTGAGGAATAATTACAATGCAAAAGCAGCATTGAAGCGAATAGAAGCGAGTCGCCAGATGCTTAAAAGTGCCTATTCCGCCTACTATCCTACCATACAGCTACAGGCAGGTTATGATATAGAACGNGATTCCGGGCGAGAGACCTCACCCATGGGGCAGACCTCTACCCTCTCCTATTTTCAGATGGGAGCGAATATGTCGTGGGAGATTGACGTTTTCGGAAGGGTGACGCAGAAGGTGAAATCAAGTAAAATCAATGTCAACCTGTCGAAACTGGAGTATGACGCCTTCATGTTGAGTCTCACATCTGAGGTGGCTCAATATTATGGGGCGCTATGCATGTATCATCAGCAGCTGAAAGTGGCAGAGGACAACCTTACCTCACAAAAGGAGATGCTGAAACTTGTGCAGGATAGATATGAAGCAGGCTTAGTCTCCAAACTTGATATAGCTCAGGCAGAAAACACTGTGAATAATACAAGTCTGAAGATTCCTACCCTCAAAGCCCAAAGATCCGCAATGAAGAATGCACTCGCGACTCTTTGCGGAGTATCTCCCGAAGAGATAGTGAGTCTCTTACAGGAGTGTAGCCAGCCGGCTCTTAAGATTCCGGCATCCGTCGGTAAACCCGCGGATCTGCTTCGCCGCCGTCCNGATATCGCAGAAGCGGAACAACAGATAGCACTGACAGCGTCAGAACTGGGAATTGCAAAAAAAGACTATCTCCCATCCCTATCTATCAATGCTTCAATAGGAACTTCCTCTCNCAATATAAATAAACTTTTCGGAGATCACAGTCTCAGTTATCAGGTTGCCCCTACTCTGACATGGACTCTTTTTGAAGGNTTTGCCCGAAAGGCGAATGTGGCTGAAAAGCGTGCCCAAATGGAAGCACAGATTGACGACTACAATAATTCAGTGATGACAGCATTGCAGGAAGTGAATAATTCAATCATAAATTATAACTGTTCCCGCGAAGAACTGGCTCTCTATGACAAAGTGCTCGCTACGAGTCGCGATATGGTGATGCTTTCAGTCGATCGCTACAAACTTGGAATTGTAGACTTTTCGGATGTGGCGTCAGCNCAGGTGACATATCTTAATTATCAGATGTCGCTCCTGACATCACGCAATAATTGCTTCAATAATCTTGTGGCTCTCTACAAAGCTCTTGGCGGAGGCTGGGATGAAGCAGAAAGTCTGAAATAAGTGAAATTTACATTCTAAAAGAACAATAGATATGAAAATAGGGAATAATATATTTCTGCTGTATGGATTTGCCGGTTTGATACTTGCATCATGCGGACATGATCATAAAAAGCAAGAGCAAGAGATTCCGGAAATCAGCGTAGCGGAGCCTNTGGTAGAAAATGTAGAGATTACTGAAACCTATCCGGCGACTATAGAATCGGCAGACCGGGCGGATGTCGTAGCGCGAGTAAGTGGTCAGATATTGGCAAAGCATTATAAAGATGGAGATTTTGTGCAGAANGGTCANTCGCTTTTCACAATTGAATCCACTGTGTATGATGAGACTCTGCGCGAAGCCCGAGCAAGGCTTGAATCAGCCAATGCTTCTCTGAAATATGCGACTCATCATTACGAAGCATTGAAAAAAGCGTATGCGTCGCATGCCGTTTCGGAGATGGAGGTGATGCAAGCTCTNAGTCAGAAAGAAGCAGCGGAGGCTGACGTGATGGAAGCTCGTTCGCAAATCAAGACGGCTCAGACCCGCGTGGGATATTGCACAGTTCCCGCTCCCGTCAGTGGCAAGATATCATCCTCGACTCTGGATGTAGGAAATTACGTCAATGGCGAAGGTTCGCCCGTCACACTTGCCACTATTTATAACAGCGACAACCTATCAGTCCATTTTTCAATTCCCGAACAGCAATATGCTTCAATTCGCGAGGCGGACGGAGGTTTTGGAAATGAGGTNTACAGGAAGGTGCGTGTCTGCCTGACAAATGATGAAAATCTTGCTGCAGACTCACCTCAATATATTGCNGATATTGTCTATGAGTCACCTGCGGTTGAGGCAGCCACCGGAAATATAAAGCTTAAAGGAAAGATTATCAATGTAGATTCTCGACTGAAACCCGGAATGTATGGTATAGTCGAACTCCCCGTGGCTGATGAGGCGCAGGGCATATTGATTAAGGATGCTTCCATATCGACCGATCAAAGAGGAAAATATGTTTACACGGTTGATAAATCAGACAATATTGTCTATACTCCCATCAAGGTCGGTCAGATTTATCAGGATTCCTTGAGACTCGTCACTTCCGGACTTAAACCGGGTGATAGATATGTGACAGATGCCATNATGAAGGTTCGGTCGGGNATGAAAGTGCATCCCGTCTTAGTCAGCAATAAAAGCGGCGTTTCTGCAAAGTCTGCGCAAACTGCCGTAAAAACATCATCAAAATAACCCCGTCAGCCTATGTTCTCAAGATTTTTCATAAATCGTCCGATATTTGCGACTGTCATTGCCATACTGATGGTGTTGGCGGGAGGNATGACGGTGTTCACACTCCCTATTGCGCAATATCCGGATATCACTCCCCCCACCGTCATGGTCAGTGCCAGTTATCCGGGAGCGGATGCACAAACNGTGGCAGAGACTATCGGTGTGCCCATTGAGCAGCAGGTCAATGGCATAGAAGGTATGCTTTATATGAGCAGTAATTCCGGCTCCGACGGGAGTTATTCGCTTACGATAACCTTCTCCAATGACACGGATCTCGATGAAGCTGCCGTAGAAGTTCAGAATAGAATTCAGGAAGCGGAAGGTTCGTTGCCGTCNGTCGTAAAGCAGGAGGGTTTGAGTGTTTCAAAGAATTCCTCAAATCAGGTGTTGTTTGTCGCCCTTCAGGCGGATAAAGATACCGGTTATGACGCTCTCTACCTTACTAATTACGCGCAGTTGAATATTGTCGATCCCCTATCGCGTGTAGAGGGGGTCGGCGGAGTGGCTGCATTCGGCGGAGGNGAATANAGTATGCGTATATGGCTTGATCCGCAANTGATGGCAGCGCGCGGAGTGAGTCCGTCGGATGTTGAGAGTGCCATAAAACTTCAGAACATGGATGTTTCAGCAGGTAGTGTCGGAGACCCTCATTCCGGAAAATCGGAGTTTGAGTATACTCTGACAAGCCAGGGCAGACTCTCCTCNCCGGAAGAATTCGGAGATNTAGTTATTAAATCAGGAGCTGACGGCATTCTGCGATTAAANGATATTGCAAAAGTAGAGCTCGGAAGTGAAAGCTATTCGCAGGTTGCTAAAGTAAATGGGAAGCAATCATGTGTGATTGCAGTGAATCAATATCCCGGGGCTAATGCACTTGATGTTGCAGACAAATCAATCGCCGAACTCGATCGACTTTCTCAATATTTCCCGGAAGGGATCCACTATACGGTTGTGCAGAATTCCACAGATTTTGTACGCGCATCCCTTGATGATGTCGCGACAACCTTCCTGCTGACAAGTCTGATNGTTATGGCTGTNATACTGATATTCCTTCAGAACTGGAGGGCAGTCATTATTCCCATGATTACAATTCCGGTTTCCTTGATAGCGACTTTCGCTGTCATGAAATTACTCGGTTTCTCACTGAATACATTGACCCTATTCGGACTCGTACTCGCTATTGCTATTGTCGTTGACGATGCTATTGTGGTCGTGGAGGATTGTTCGCGCCTTGTCGACAAAGGAGTATTGAATTCAAAGCAGGCGGCGATTAAAGCCATGCAGGAGCTTACCGGTCCGATTATAGGAGAAGTGCTGGTATTGATGTCNGTNTTTATCCCTACTGCCTTTATATCAGGGATGACCGGCAAGTTGTATAAGCAATTTGCATTGACTATTGCCGTGTCTACAGCCTTCTCCGGATTTAATGCGCTGACCCTCACTCCTGCATTNTGCTCGTTATTCCTGACTCCGCGCAAACCCGCAAAGTTCTTCCTCTATGTATGGTTCAATAAATTCTGGGCTAAATGCGAGAGCCTNTATGAGAAAATAATTAATAAAATGCTTAAATATCCTGCTGCTTCAATGGGNNTCTTCATTGCAATTGCAGGATTGGGATTATGGGGTTATTACGTATGGCCCTCAAGTTACATCCCGGAGGAGGATATGGGCTATTTCATGACGAGTGTGCAACTTCCGGAGAATGCATCGNTGGAGCGTACGAACAAAGTGATGAACGGTATGGAAGCCAAGCTTAAGGAGATACCGGGTGTTAAGGATGTTATCTCCATTTCCGGTTACTCATTTATTGCNGGAGGAGCAGGCTCGAATTTAGGTATTCTCATGGTGGAACTCGAGCCTTGGAAAAAGCGCGGCAAGGATGAAAGTGTTAATGCTATAATGGAGAAAGCGGATATAATAGGGATGAAAGATTTTCCGCAGGCAGAAATATTCTCCATCAATCCCCCGGCAATTCCCGGATTGGGTATTACAGGAGGTCTGCAAATGCAGCTGTTGGACATCAATAGTCTCGGAGCCTCAGAACTTGAAAAAGCCATTGACGCTATTAGAGATGCTG
The DNA here is from genome assembly GCA_014803765.1 of Bacteroides sp. Taxonomy (GTDB): domain Bacteria; phylum Bacteroidota; class Bacteroidia; order Bacteroidales; family Muribaculaceae; genus Lepagella. The sequence continues at coordinate 21,934 of JAAVBC010000001.1, forward strand.
CTGNCAAAGACGACAGGATAGCTTCCGTAACCTCAATGTTTGAAGGAGAAGTTCCGCAATACAAACTNGTNGTGGATCGAGATCGGGTGGCGGATATGGGGATAAACCTGGGAGACGTCTACTCTGCGATATCTTCTTATCTTGGCAGCGACTATGTGGATGACTTCATGTATATGGGACGCACGTTTCAGGTACTTGTAAAAGGAGACTCCTCTACTTCGCGGAATATTTATGATATCCGCAANCTTCAGGTGAAGAACTCGGANGGAGAGATGGTAGGGCTTGAGACATTTACCAATGTAGTGCCGGCTATGGGTCANAGTAGTGTCAGTCGATATAATATGTACACGACAGCNTCTTTGACGGCAAATGCAGCNAAAGGTGTTTCNTCTGCAGACGCCATAAAGGCAATGGAAGAGATTGTAGATGAAGCGGTCGGCAATAACTTCTCCTACGCCTGGACCGGNGAGGCATATCAGGAGACNCANGCACATACNACTATTCAGTTCGTCTTTATCTTCGCAATTATCATGACTCTGCTTGTTCTNGCNGCNCANTATGAAAGCTGGACGGATCCTGTGGCGGTTGTTTTGAGTATGCCNATTGCGATATTAGGTACGATAATCGGATGTATGTTCTATGGATATAGCGTTAGTATCTACACTCAGATCGGTCTGATATTGNTATTGGGAATGTCGGCAAAGAACGCNATCCTAATTGTAGAGTACGCGATGGACTTCCGNAAGTCGGGNGTTGATATNCCNAAAGCGGCACATGATGCGGGAGTCATTNGATTCCGTCCGATTATGATGACAGCATGTGCGTTTGTTTTCGGCGTAATGCCGATGATGTTCGCCTCAGGTGCAGGTGCAAATAGTCGTAGAGAGTTAGGCACAGCCGTAGTCTTCGGTATGGCATTAAANGGATTGATCGGGACAACTTTTGTGCCGGTATTNTGGGAAATACTTCAGAAATTCAATGAAAAATATCTCGCCAAGATATTCCCTCAGAAATCCGGGGTACTGCCNAAGAATTTGCCGACAGATACGATCTAAGATTTCTTACGGTTTGAAATATAAATGACGAGACTTTNNGNAGTCTCGTCATTTATTTATACGGCTGATACATATANGGCTGATACATAAAAATAAGGCATCGGAAAAATCCGNTGCCTTAGTTTTATGTAGATAGTGTTGAATNATCTTTGTTCGATTAGATCCAGCGGATATAAGCGAAGTCCATGCGATGGGGCAGATCNGCGTTCTTCGGATACATACGAAGAGCGTAGCGGAACATGCCTGCTTCTTTGATCTTCATCTTCAGGGAGTAAGTGTAGATGCTGCCGTCCTTCTCTGTCACCTTGAGATCTTCTGTACCTGCGAAAGTGCTTTCGCCGTCATGCTCACGATAGTAGACGAGTTCTACGCCGATTGCATCATTAAGACCCTTAGTGTCGATCTTGCAGCTGACTTCAAGATCCTCACCTGTGCTGAGGGCGCTTGTCATAGCGTCATTGTAGTTTACAGAAAGAACCTGGATGTCATTCCACTTTGAAGCGACTTCCTCTTTCCATGCTACTATTTCGCGAGCTTTTGCGAAATCATGAGCTTCAAGTTTAGCGGCGCGCTTAGCTTCGGGTTTGTAGAAGCGTTCGATATAGTCATCGAGCTGACGCTTCATAGTGAAGTGGGGCGCGATNTGACCGAGCGAACGTTTGATATACTGAATCCATTCCTCGCTGTAGCCCTTGTAGTTCTTGTTGAAGTAAAGCGGGATGATCTGATTCTCGAGCATTGAATAGATAGTCGCTGCATCGAGCTTATCCTGCTGAGCATTGTCGGTGTAAGTGATCTTATCAGTGAGTGCCCAGCCAGCCTGCTCGTCGAACTTATAGCCTTCATACCACCANCCGTCGAGGACTGAGAAGTTGAGGACNCCATTCATAAGAGCCTTCTCACCGGATGTGCCGGATGCTTCAAGCGGACGAGTCGGAGTGTTCAGCCAGATATCAACGCCGGTCACAAGACGCTTCGCAACGATCATGTTGTAGTCCTCAAGGAAGATAATNTTGCCTTGGAACTGAGGCATCTTTGAGATTTCGATGATACGCTGGATGAGACCCTGACCTGCGCCGTCGGCAGGGTGAGCCTTTCCGGAGAAGATGAACTGTACGGGATATTGCTCGTTGTTGACAATCTTAGCAAGGCGGTCGAGGTCAGTGAAGAGGAGGTGTGCACGCTTGTAAGTTGCGAAACGACGTGCGAAACCGATGATAAGAGCGTTNGGATTGATCTTATCGAGGATCTTCACAACTGCTGAGGGATCACCCTGATTCTTAAGCCATTTTTCTTTNAAATCACCCTTTACGAAATCNATGAATTTATTTTTCATTGTCATTCGCATGTTCCAGATTTCATCATCGCCAACTTCAAAGATNCCCTTCCANGCTTCGGGATTNGACTGATCCTCGAAGATCTCAGAACCGAGTTTCTCATTGTAGAAAGACTTCCATTCGCTGGCAGCCCAAGTAGGCATGTGTACGCCGTTAGTGACGTAACCTACGTGAGATTCTTCNGGGCTGTAGCCTTTCCAGATACCNGCAAACATCTTCTTTGAAACTTCGCCGTGGAGCCAGCTNACGCCGTTAGCTTCCTGGCAAGTATTGAGCGCGAATACGCTCATTGAGAAGCGTTCGTTGGTGTTGGGATTCTCGCGACCCATGTTGATGAGGTCGTTCCAAGAAATACCAAGTTTTGCAGGGTATTCGCCGAGGTATTTGCCGAAGAGGCTTTCNTCGAAATAGTCGTGACCNGCGGGCACGGGAGTATGAACAGTGTAAAGAGAAGTAGCGCGTACTATTTCAAGAGCGACGTTGAAGGGGAGATGGTCGTTCTGAACGTAGTCAACGAGACGCTGGAGGTTAAGGAGNGCTGCGTGACCCTCGTTGCAGTGATAGATATCAGTCTTGATGCCGAGGCGATTAAGCATGATTACGCCACCGATGCCGAGAAGATATTCCTGNTTGATACGATTCTCCCAGTCGCCACCATAAAGTTTGTGAGTGATCGGACGGTCGAANTCTGAGTTACGATCGAAATCAGTGTCAAGGAGATACAGTTTCATTCGACCCACATTCACGCGCCATACATGGCAGTANATGATTCTGCCGGGGTANGGCACTTCGAGAATCATNGGCTGACCATTCTCGTCGAGAACCTGCTCAATGGGGAGCTGCTCGAAGTTCTGAGCCTCATAGTTCGCGATCTGCTGACCATCGATTGAAAGGCTCTGAGAGAAATAACCGAAACGATAGAGGAAGCCNACAGCTGTCATGTTNACGCGACTGTCGGAAGCCTGCTTAATATAGTCGCCGGCGAGGACACCGAGACCACCTGAATAAATCTTGAGGCAGTTGCACAGNCCATATTCCATGGAGAAATAAGCCACGGAGGGNATGTCATTGCGCATGGGCTGCTTCATGTAATTCTTAAACGAAGTGTAGACGAGCTTGATGCGATCCATGAAAGCCTTGTCATCAAGGATTTCTTTCAGACGCTCATAGCTAAGCTGCTGAAGGAGCATTACGGGGTTTTCTCCAACCTTTTTCCAAAGGTCTCTGTCAATGTCGTGGAACAGTTTTTTTGCTTCGCTGTTCCAAACCCACCAAAGGTTTTTGCTCATTTCCTCAAGCGGCTTGAGCTGCTTGGGAAGTTCAGTGCTAACGGTAAGGTTATGCCAATTAGGCTGATTTGAATTACTAACTTCCAGTTTCATAAGAAATTATAATAGTTAAGTATTTATTCTTTTTATTGTGGTAGATTATTTTATTACTCTATCAGATTCAGACACAGTTCAGTTGCGNGCTTTGCTTTTCTTAAGTGCAATAGCGAAAGCGTCATAGTAATCCTTAATAAAGAATTTCCAATCCGCTTTGCGAGATGTAGCAGTTGCGGCTGCTCTGCTCTGATTCTTAACATCTTCCGAAGCAGCTGCATATTCNGCAATCGCCGTTGCTATNGCNTCAGTGTTCTGCTGATAGTTCGTGTCTTCACGATTGACTACTTTTACTCCGACCTTTTCAAGATCATTCTCCTTAAAAGAGGAAAGTACCCATTGACCGAAACCGGCTTTATCCGTTGTGACGGTCGGCACGCCGAAAGCGACNCTCTCAAGCGGAGTGTAGCCCCAGGGTTCATAATANGAGGGGAATACAGTCAGATCAAGCGCGGGCAACATATCATAATAAGATATATTGACGATTCCNTCGTTGCCATCAAGATAGCAGGGGACAAAAATCAATTTTACATTGCCGATTCTTCCCTGCTCATTNAGCTCGCGNAGTCTGCGGCAGATAAGATCTTGATCTTCGTTNTTAAGTCGGTGNGTAAGATAAGGGATGGATGGAGCGACNTCTCCCCCATCTTTAAGGTCAATTAAAAGTTCGCCGGNNGGCTCCTTAACCCATGCGGGGACGAGAATTAACGCAATTGCATCTTTCCCTTTCATCTCCTCATGGTTGCCCAAGGCAAGCATAGAATCAATGAAAAGATCAAGACCCTTGTTGCGATATTCATTGCGTCCTGAAGAGGCTATGAGNAGAGTATCGTCAGCAAATTTNCNNGAATAGAGAATGCCTGCTATGTCNAGCAGACGGCGTCTGCCATCCTTTCGCTGTTTGGCATATTTCTTATCGCCGGGAATAAAGTCCGGTTCAAACCCNTTGGGGGTGACNACATCCGGAGTTACTCCGAGAAGCTGAGTGCATTCACGCGCTGTGACATCGCTGACCGTCGTGAAGCAGTCGGCATTGGCGGCTGCCGTTTTCTCGAGGGAGTGCTTTGCCTCCATATTGAGTTCGGCTGCCATCTGATCGCCGTTATAACCTTCAAAGTATTGATAGAGATCTTTGCCGTTGCCGCAGATTGATCTNCCTATGCTCGTGGCATGGGTGGTGAATATCGTAGCTGATTCCGGCTGGCGGGCTTTGAGATAAAGGAGTCCCATGCCGGTGGTCCATTCATCGAAATGAGCTACAACCTTTGAGGGATTCGCTTTGAGATGCTTGGTGAGAGCTTCAATTACGATTGCAGANGCGACTGCGAAAGCGCATGACTCATCATAATCTCCGTAAGCGTTGAGAGAATTCACACCGAATTTCTCCCACATTTCTCCATAGATGGAATTGAGTTGCTCAAATACNCCGTGGAACTTAACAAGCACTACTATAGGGGAACCCGGGATATTCCAGCGTCCGGTGCGTATGCTTATGCCGTAAGGGAGTTCAATTTTGGANGATGCACGTCCGAGAAGCGTTTTTCTTTCTGTAAAAGTGGGTGATGGATTTTCATCGCTCCAGACGTCCGGACCTATAAATATAAGGTTATCGCCGAATTGTNCTTGAAGTTCGCGGGCTTTGGTAGANAGAACGGTGTATATACCGCCGATCTTGTTGCAGACCTCCCAGCTTGTTTCAAACAATAAGTCGATGTCCTTTACTGAAAATTTTGCCATATAATAATAAAACCGAATGTTCTGAGAACTATNTAGTTGTCAGAGCAGTCAATTACCTATTCCTGTAGTATTTTTTTTANGAGATCGAAATCTCCAACTGCAAAATTACTAAAAAAACGCGGATTCTGCAAGTGATTGAGTAAATAGGTGTTAATTATCTTGCGAATTTAACGAAGTTAAGTCGTCCATCGGCTGTNGATGCCACTGCCACATAAACTCCGCTACCTAACATTGCAAGATTTACTTCAGCAGTGGGATGGAAAGTGCCATAGCAGAGAGTCCCTGCAGCATCATAGATTTCAAGGGATGAAGCTTTNTCTTCGCCCCCGAGATAGAGAGTCTCCCCTACNACTGACATGNAGATATCCGCTTTATAGTTTATATTTTCAATTCCTGCAGGNAGAGAGCCGTCNGTCACTCCCTGAACGTAGATTGATACAGGGAAATCACCTTGCTTTGANGCNAANACGGCATCGGGAACGCGAATCATAATCTTGTGTTCTCCGGCTTTCAANGCNCCGAGGGGGAGTTCACGGATAGGNATAATATCACCNGGACACCAGTTCGACCATTCTTCCCANTCATCTTCCGGCGTGTCGCCATAGATCATATTGCGCTGNGTATTGTAGATTCTATAAGGCTCGCATGATTTACCTCCGGGAGTGAATACTTCGGTCAGTTCATTGTCGAAGTATATGAGGTGTTTGCGGCGTACATATTCTTCTCCGTCTTCGTTTGCGCCATGATTCGACATGACGAGTTTTATACANGCATCAGCCATATCTTCGGGAGCNATGAAGGTGTAGGTTTTTGTGCAAGTGCCNATAGTGTCTGTGCCTGCNTCCGAGTAGTTATTGAGGTTNTGTCCTATTGTCTCGGGCTTTTTGATGACTATCGGAATCAGATGATGCTTATATGTCTTGGAAGCCGGGACACCTGATGTCTCGAAACTGAAGCTTCCGGCAAACACNTCGTTTCTTCCGCTGCAACCTTTCACNTGAGTATTAGCACTATATGGCACACCGAAAACTTCAAGTTCCAGATAAAAATCATACTTTTCACGAAGATTCGCATCGCGGAAGATAAGAGACGCTTTATTATCCACCCATGTGTAGGGCACTTCATAGGGTGCCTTATTCTTATTCATGAAGGGTGTAATGAATCTGGCGAGTTCAATTCTCTCTACATCGTCGGGCTTATAGCTCTCNGCCCCTTTCGGCACTAATGCGAGATTGANGTTGCCGAAGCGGTCGTAGTTATCGCAGAGCGCTCCTATNGTAGCATTNAATCGGAGCTCTTCCCCGAACTGATCGAGTTGTTGCTCNGAGAGTTTCTTTGCATAAAGATAATTTGAATGNCGAATAATTCCATCCTGCTTATCTGCATCAAATATGTTGGAATTGTAGCCNTCGTAGAAGACAGCTTTGTCAAATATATTCAGGATGNGTGAATCTGNAGCCTCCGCCGCAAGCGCGGGCATAACGGCGAGAGAGGAGAGGGATAATATAGAGATAAATTTTTTCATGATGAATAGTCTTAACACATAACTTTNCAGACCAACCTGCGGCAGATCTGATAATTAAACGCAAAAATAATATATATTGATATTTTTCGCAATAGATATTTTCTTTGTAAATCCCTAAAATGAGATAAATTAAGANATTTTCGATAATTTAACAATAAATAGAACCCCGCTGTCGGCAGGTAATCCGACAGCGGGGTTGAATATTAAAAGGTTAAAAGNTGTATGCNGGGATTATTTTGCACATCCGTCCATCGGGCANCGGGGCTTAATCTGTTTGAAGAAATCATTGCCCTTGTTGTCGACAAGGATGAATGCGGGGAAGTTCTCGACTTCAATTTTCCAGATAGCCTCCATGCCGAGTTCGGGATATTCGAGAAGTTCTACATTCTTGATGCTGTCTTTTGCGAGAATGGCTGCGGGTCCGCCTATTGAGCCGAGATAGAAACCTCCATGCTTCTTGCAGGCATCAGTGACTTGCTGGGAGCGGTTGCCTTTCGCAATCATGATCATAGAGCCGCCTGCAGCCTGGAACTGATCCACATAGCTGTCCATACGTCCGGCAGTTGTCGGNCCGAATGATCCGGAGGGCATNCCGTCCGGTTTCTTAGCCGGTCCGGCATAATAGATGGGATGCTGCTTGAGATATTCNGGCATCGGTTCGCCTGCATCAAGGCGTTCTTTGATCTTTGCATGAGCTATATCTCTGCCGACGATGATTGTGCCTTTAAGTGAAAGTCGGGTGCTGACGGGGTATTTATTCAGGTCAGCGAGNACTTCCTCCATAGGGCGATTGAGNTCGATTTCAATAACTTCACCCTCACCCGCCTTGCGATATTCTTCGGGGATCAGCTCGCCGGGGAATTCATCAAGTTTCTCGATCCAAAGACCATCACGGTTGATTTTCGCTTTNACATTGCGGTCAGCCGAGCAGCTTACCCCCATACCTACAGGGCATGATGCACCATGGCGAGGAAGACGCACTACGCGGACATCGTGAGCGAAATATTTNCCNCCGAACTGTGCGCCGAGTCCGAGATTCTGTGCAGCTTCGAGGAGTTCTTTCTCAAGTTCGAGATCGCGGAAAGCCTGTCCATATTCATTNCCNTCTGTCGGAAGAGCGTCATAATATTTGGTAGAAGCCTTCTTGACAGTAGCCAGATTAACTTCGGCAGATGTGCCGCCGATGACGAANGCGATGTGATAAGGGGGGCATGCNGCTGTGCCGAGAGATTTCATCTTCTCGATAAGGAAGGGAACGAGAGTTTTCTTATTGAGAATAGCTTTTGTCTCCTGATANAGATATGTCTTATTGGCTGAGCCACCACCTTTGGCGATAAAGAGGAATTTATATTCATCCCCTTCTGTTGCGTGAATNTCAATCTGTGCGGGGAGGTTGCAGCCTGTATTGACTTCGTCATACATTGTCAGAGGAGCGTTCTGCGAATAACGGAGATTATTCTCAGTGTAAGTCTTGTAGACACCAAGAGAGATTTTTTCCTCATCGTTGCATCCGGTCCAAACCTGCTGACCCTTATAACCGGCGCAGATAGATGTGCCTGTGTCCTGGCAGAACGGCAGAACACCCTTAGCTGCCACTTCGGCATTGCGCAGCATTGTCAGCGCAACGAACTTATCGTTTTCAGAAGCTTCCGGATCATTGAGGATNTTAGCTACCATCTCATTGTGCTCACGGCGAAGCATGAAAGAGCAGTCGTGGGAAGCTACATTTGCGATCACTGTCAGAGCTTCAGGGTCGACCACGAGCATTTCGTGTCCGTTCCAGTTCTCAACTTTCACATAATCTTTTGTGATAAGCTTATACTCTGTTGTGTCGGGACCCAACGGGAAGGGTTCCTGATAATGAAAAGGTTTTGTAGGCATATCTTTTTAATAAAATTATTTTCTAAGGTAATGCAAATTTACAAAAAAAATCCATGCACCCAAACCTCCCGGCTAAATTAATGCTTTCGACGCCGATCTATTCTCAATCTTTTTTGTTAAATTTGCAAATAGTCAATTGTTCCCGGAGGATAAAGCGATTCAGACTCCGGGATATTTTCACATATCCGAATATATAATTATGAAATTTAGAAGACTTCTCTATATANTGTCAGCCTTGATAATCGGGCTTTCTCTCCCCTATATTTCTCCTGATTTACTTGNTTCTGCTGCNAATTCTTCGGCAATGGCTTCAGCTTCCGCCTCAGCAAAAAAGAAATCGAGTAAAAATAAGACGAGCAGTAAAAACAGAAAAAAGTCCTCCGCCTCCTCAAGTAAGAAATCATCCGGCANAAAATCACGTACGTCCAAAAAGAGGACCAAAACCTCTTCAAAGAGTCGGACNAGAAAAACAACTCGTGCAGCAAATCCGGCTCCTCCTAAAGAGCANCCCTCNAATGATTCGCTGACTCTGAGTGTCAATAAAGCTGTCGTCGAAAACATTCCAAAGGATCTGAATCCCGGCGGACTGCGTGTCAATCGCGTCAGTCCTAATAAGCGTTACGGCACTTTGGGAGTTTCTCTAAATGAGAACTTCACCTATATGCCTGTCACNCGCGATTTGATCAATGATATAACTAAGACTGTGAAGCANGCCCTTCCNGATAGTCTTGCAGATTATAATATTACACTAAATGTCGGGACACGAAATCTTTCCTATTATATCAATAAGATTGACAAACTCCCGGAGAAATATCGTGGGAATGTCCCGTTTGTCACNGANCTTAAACCNTTCGTTCATCCNAANAAAGGNCTNGAAGGGGATATAATCGCTCTGTGGCACAGTCATGGAAGATATTATCGCAAAGGAGCATGGCAATGGCAGCGTACTCTCCTTTTCCAATCCTTAGAGGATACATATACGATGGGTTATGTGCTCCCCTTCCTCGTGCCGATGCTTGAAAATGCCGGAGCTTACGTGTTGCTTCCAAGAGAAAGAGATATGTCAGTGCATGAAGTGATTGTAGACAATGACACCAATGAGGGCGGAATGCTTTTNTCACAGACAACATATTTCGAACAGAACGGAGTAAAAGGTTGGCAGACCGGCGAGGGAGAAGGTTTTATCTATGATTTGCCCGACTTCAGAGACACAGAGAATCCCTTTGAGAACGGCACTTACCGTCAGGTAGGGACTATCCGCAGCGGCAAGCCTTCTGTGGCAGCATGGTGTGCGGATATTCCTGAAGATGGAGAGTATGCAGTCTATGTNAGCTATAAGACTCTTCCGAACTCTACCACTGATGCGCATTATACTGTAAATTATTCCGGCGGAAGCAAGGAATTTACGGTCAATCAGACAATGGGTGGAGGAACATGGATATATCTGGGCACATTTCCACTCAAGGAAGGATATAGCGCTTCAACNCCTGTTGTAACTCTCTCNAATCTGACTGAAAAGGGCGGGGATACAGTAGTGACAGCAGATGCAATCAAAATTGGTGGCGGAATGGGNAATATCGCCCGTTCGCCCAATCGCTCGGATATCTATTACGATCTTTCCACACCCGAGTCGGCGACGGCTAAATCCAACATTAACTCATCCGAGAGTTCAACGCAGACCTCCACTGCAAATGTTGGGGAAAATGAAGATGAGGACGTCGATGATGATGAAAGCGTCGATGACGATGAAAGCGTTGACGACGAAGGGGATGCCGGCAACGAGGATGAGAGTGATGAGGATGGAGAAGATGAGGATTCTGAGGAAGAAGAGGAGCAGGCTCCCGTAATCAAGCCCTCCGCCCCTGTCCGCAAACCNGTGTTCTCTACATCGGGCATGCCGCGATTCCTGGAGGGTGCAAGATATTGGATGCATTGGGCGGGGTTCCCGGAGTCCGTCTACTCNCCNTTCCACGGAACTGATGATTATAAAGATGACTATACCTCAAGAGGACATTGGGTTAACTATCTTGCCGGCGGTTCGAGAGTCCTTCCCAACAAACCGGGACTGAACATTCCGGTCGATATATCATTTGCCCTTCATTCCGATGCCGGCAAACGATCGGATGATTCAACTGTCGGTACACTCGGCATCTATTATACTAATAACGGAGCATCCTATATTGACGGCACTCCGCGCAGTAATTCCCGAATTTTGACCGATATGCTGATGCGGCAGATTACTACCGATATACGTCGCACCTACGAGCCAAACTGGACACGCCGTTCGATGTGGGATAAATCCTATCTGGAAGCGCGTGTGGCAGAAGTGCCCACTACTCTGATAGAAATTCTTAGTCATCAGAACTTCCGCGATATGCAGTATGGTCTTGATCCGAATTTCCGGTTCGTNGTGTCAAGAGCTATATATAAGGGGATGGCAAGATTTATTGCTGAGCGTAAGAATCGGGAGGTCGTGATTCAGCCGCTGCCGGTTCATAATTTTGCCATCACTCCCCTCAAGAAAGGTCATTATCGTCTTGCCTGGGAAGCAACTCCTGATTCATTGGAGAAGACTGCGATGCCTCATAAATATATCATTCTGGAGCGGGCGGAAGGAAATCTTGGATTCAATAAGGTCGGAGAGACATCCTCNACNCACTTTGATGTGAAAGTGGCGGATGATCTTATCCATTCCTTCAAGGTTATAGCAGCCAACGAAGGCGGTCTGTCNTTCCCTTCTGAAATTCTCTCTCTCCGTGCTACTCCTTCAGGAAAGGATATTCTGATTGTGAATGGTTTTTCAAGAATCTCCGCTCCGGCTCATTTTTCCGATAATGATGGCAGGGCAGGNTTCAAAGCAGATGAAGATTTCGGTGTGCCATATCTGCGTGATGCTTCGTTTACCGGNTATCAGACAGAGTTCCGCAGAGGTGCCGGTGAAGGATTCGGACGTAGTGCATCAAACTATATCGGCAAACTGATTGCAGGCAATACATTCGATTTNCCNAGTGTACACGGCGAAGCGATTGCTGATGCCGGCTATGGCTTTGTCAGCGTCTCCGCNGGCGCAGTGGAGTCGGGNAAAGTGAAATTGGCAGACTACCCCGTAGTAGACTTGATTTTAGGACGTCAGAAGCACACGAGTGTCGGAAGAGGCACGNGCGGCGTGCGCTATGCGGCTTTCCCGAAGACTCTTCAAAATGCACTGATGAACTATGTGGGACATGGAGGAGATTTGATTGTGACGGGTGAATATGTGGCTTCCGATCTGTTCGACCAATATTCAGGCGTTGAAGACAGAAGTTTTGCAGAAAATCTCCTCGGCGTGCGACCCGATGGCGAAGCNTCTCCTGCACGCGGCAGACTNAATACCCATGGAAGCGAACTCGGCGAAGGGACTTACAGCTATTCCAATGATCTCAACAAGGAGCAATATATAGTGCAACGTCCGGATAATCTTGAGGCGACTCAGGAGGGTGGCAGAATCATNGCNACTTTCCCTGACACCGGAAAGGCTGCGGGNATNCANACCCCCTTTGNCAAAGGGAGTGTGACTGTNATGTCGGTGCCTTTCGAGAGTATTCGGGATGAAGAGCAGCGTGAAGCTTTGATGAAAGGATTGTTGCGACTTGCCAATGATTAAATAACTTNGAATTAAAACAAGCATAATATTTAGAACGCATAATATTTAGCAAATGCAGATACACAGATTTAAGACAGTAGAGGCTTTGCGGGAAGAAATTTTCCGCAGCCCTCTTGAGCAATATATACTTGTGTCGCTGACCGATCGTGAGATTCAGCTTGACCCTCATGCCGTCAGAAGACTCAGGGAAGTGGCTGAGGATACGGATGTGTCAATGGTCTATTCCTGGTTTCGCGAAGTGAATGAGGATGGAACATTGCTGAATCATCCCCTGATTCAGTACACTCCGGGCTCGGTGCGTGATGATTTCAACTTCGGAGGTCTCGTAATGCTGAACGCGGCAGATGTCTTGTCGGCATCTGAAGATTTTGGAGAAGAGGAATCTTCGTATATTGACGGAGGTTGGTACGCNTTGCGTCTGCGCATGAGTCAGGGGCATTTCTTCCAGATGGTGCCTGAATATCTCTATTCNATGTCGAGAGTCGATTACCGAAAGAGCGGAGAAAAACAACATGATTATGTCGANCCGCGCAACATCCATTATCANATGCAGATGGAAGAAATCCTGACGGAACATCTGTTTGAGATTGATGGACTGGCAGAGGAAGTGCATCTTAGCGCCGGAGTCGCCGACACTCCGCTTGAGGAGGGAGAGGTCATGGCATCTGTGATAATTCCGGTTAAAAACAGGGTGCATACAATTGGAGAAGCCGTAAAGTCGGCATTGTCGCAGAAATGTAATTTCGATTTCAATGTTATAGTAGTCGANAATAATTCCGATGATGGCACACGCGAGGTGCTTCAGTCAATTGAAGACTCTCGTCTGAAACTTATCCTTCTTGACGGGAGTGAACATTATGGAATCGGAGGCTGCTGGAATGTNGCGCTACTTTCTGAAGATTGCGGAAGATATGCAGNTCAGTTGGATTCAGATGATATATATGCCTCGGAGAATACTCTTCAGGNNGTTGTCGACAAGTTTCTTGAGGGNGACTATGCTTGNGTCATCGGAAGTTACTTTATGACTGATTTTGATCTCAAACCCATCCCCCCGGGCTTNATTGATCATCGCGAATGGACTGATGATAACGGGGCGAACAACGCACTTCGTATCAACGGATTTGGAGCTCCCCGGGCGTTCTGCAGGGATATTGCGACAATCTTCCTNTTCCCCAATGTCAGCTATGGCGAGGATTATGCCATGTGTCTGCGATTGAGCCGAAATTATAAAATCGGCAGAATATTCGACGGAATTTATTACTGTCGCAGATGGCAGGGAAATTCGGATGCTGCGCTTTCTGAGGAGCAGGTGAATAAAAATAATTCCTACAAGGATTTTCTGCGCACGAATGANCTCGTGGCACGTATCCGTGTCAATCGTCGGCGTGCGGAGGAACTTACAAATGAGCAACTGTCAGAAGATATCAGCGATGAAGATGACNCCCTCCCTTATGATTGATGCCCTTGCCGAATGGCGCGACAATCAACTGGAAAGCTGGGAGTCTGCCAAGGCTAATTATGACGCACTCGCACAATGCGAGCGNCGAGAGTTTGCAATCGGACCTCTTAAGGGTGCTTTTCAATATAATCCGCATCGGAAGGTGTCGACGGGAGCAAAGATTGATTCAGCGTCAATAAGCAAGCGNCCCTGCTTCCTTTGTGAATGTAATCGCCCTTCNGAGCAGATTGCGGAAGAGATAATNGANGGGTGGGNATTCCTCGTCAATCCCTTCCCTATCTTCCCTTTGCATTTTACTCTTGCATCCAAGACTCATAAGCCTCAGGAATCAATACCTCTGGAAATGGCGAGTCTGGCGGAGAAACTGCCCGGGATGGTGGTGTTCTACAATGGTGCGAAAGCCGGAGCATCCGCTCCGGATCATCTGCATTGTCAGNCAGTCATGAAATCNGAACTTCCTCTCATGGTNTATCTTGAGGAGGGNGGAGATCCGGCAGCTCTTCCTTTCAAGGTGAGATATAGTGTCATCACTCCCGATATGCAGGGTATGATTGACCTGAATACTCTTGTNGCTGTGACGGGAACGGATACAGAAGGGAACAGCGATAGAGAACTTGTCAATGCCTATTGCTGGATAGGGATTGACGGGTTGCTCCGNATGTGTGTGATTCCACGAAAGGCTCATCGTCCGGCTTGCTACACTTCAGNCGCGGAGGGCGAAGGGCGNATGATCAGTCCCGGCGCAATAGATATGGCAGGAATAGTGATTCTTCCAAGATTGCAGGATTTTGAGGGAATGACTTCAGAAGAAATGGCAGAAATCTATAATCAGACTGCCCTGAGGCNATAACTCTATACTTTTTTATGAATAAGATTAAGAATCGGAGTCCCTGGGCATGGTTGCCGACTCTTTATATTGCGGAAGGTCTGCCATACTTTGCTGTCAATACGCTGACAGTCCTTATGTATTCCAACATGGGAGTATCTAAAACTGAAATGGCTTTCTTCACGGGATGGTTGTATTTGCCATGGGTTATCAAACCNTTCTGGAGTCCNTTCGTGGATCTGTTNAAGACCAAACGCTTTTGGATTATAGCTATGCAGTTGGTNATGGCGCTGATGATGGCAGGAGTCGCATTATCATTGACCGGCAATTACTTCTTCATGGCGTCGCTGACCGCATTCTGGATAATGGCATTCGCCTCAGCTACTCATGATATTTCTGCTGATGGCTTCTATATACTTGCGTTAACTGAAAAAGAGCAGGCTGCTTATGTGGGTGTGCGATCTACATTCTATCGAATTGCAAGTATATTGGGTCAGGGAGGATTGGTGATGATGGCAGGATATTTTGAGAAAAGCCTGGGAGACGTATTCTCCGCCTGGAGTGTGACATTCTTTATCCTCTCGGCACTTTTCCTTTGCTTTTTCTTTTATCATTGGCGTTTCCTTCCCTATCCCGANTCGGATAAAAGTGCCCCNGAGATTTCAGCCTCTCATATCGTCCGGGATTTTCTAAATACGTTCCTGACCTTCTTCCGAAAACCNTTCATCNGGTCTGCATTGTTATTCATGCTTCTTTATCGTCTGCCGGAGGCTTTATGTGTAAAAATGGTGCAACCCTTNCTGAAGGATTCTTTGGAAGTCGGAGGACTCGGNATGTCCACTTCAGAGATCGGTTTTGTGAATGGCACAGTTGGGGTTATTGCGCTTCTTGCCGGTGGAATATTGGGGGGTGTGGCGATAGCGCGTGGAGGTCTTCGCAGATGGATGTGGCCCATGGCAGTTGCTCTCGCTCTCCCCTGCATAGTCTATTGCTGGCTCGCTGCCACACAGACTCAAAATTTGGCGTTGATTTCTTTACTTATCGGTATTGAGCAATTCGGCTACGGATTCGGCTTTACGGCATTCATGATGTATCTGATGTATTTCAGCCGTGGGGTTAACGCCACATCCCATTATGCTTTCTGCACAGCCTTTATGGCATTGGGGATGATGTTGCCCGGCATGGGAGCAGGATGGCTCTTTGATAATGTGCATAATCTGCTTCCGGCTGAATTCGATCATTTCAGTAGATATGATCTTTTCTTTGCAGTAGTCATGCTGACGACTCTTGCCACTTTCGCAGTGACAGCCCGTATCCGCGCCATCCTGAAAGAATAATACAGAAGCATTGCGCATGTGAGAGACAATAAATGAATTAGAATTATTACTGTCGTCCGCTAAAAATTTTAGAGTACGACAGTAATAATTTTAACTTTTTCTTTTTAATTCACTGAGGGGGTGGTGGATTTTACGAATTGTTAGCTTTGATATATCTTTCGGGAATGACGGGATTCACACTTACACTTGGCTTCGCCTCGTGTATACAGGATTCCACGGATTTAGTACAAAAGGACATCATTACAAGGTTGAGGATTCCAACTAACCCCTCCCTCAATAACACCGTAAATGTAGAGACGCACGGCAAGAATGAACCCGAATGAAACTACTCCGGCAAATTCCGCAAGAGCAAGCGAAGCGATGCTCAGTCTCCATCCGTCGGCTATTCCCCACCTACCCTCCATCAACCTCCACCTTAATAATAAATAGAAAAATATCCGCGAAAATTCCGCCATTTCCGCGACCCGAAGGCTTCGGGGCTTCGCCCCGAGTCGTTTCCGCGCGAATAAAGTTCCTTATATCTGCGAAAGGTCGCAATCGCCGGAACGATATGCCAAATAGTAAGCGAGCCTCGGATCCACCGACAAGGTGGTGCCGAAGCCCGCTGTATAAGTTAGCGATTGAAGTCTTATGGTCGAGACCCTAGGCTCGCGATGCGAAAGCGCGGCGGCGATGCCACAACTCTAATTAAAGTTCTAAATAACAAAAACGGTCTGCTGTGGCAATATAATCGTTAAGTGCTATAACCGGGATAATAGGATATTCAACGAATAGTGCGTAAAAGATATACGCATCAGTAATAAACAACTCCTTAACAGTATAGTTGTTTACATTGAAACCGAATAGCTCTGAAATTAGCGGTTTATTATTCTCAGCCCATATTAACTTGTCCTGTAACTTTTTATAATACTCGTCGAATTTACTTTTATCATTAAAAAATGAGGCGGTAATATATTTGGATTTTAAATATTTGGCATCCGCAATATATATAACTCCATTATCATTATTGATTATAATAAAGTCAATTTGCCCAACATTTCGACCTGTTGGAACCCCATTTTCTATAATTGGAAAGTCTTCAATTGAAGTATCGCCAATACTCTTTACGTCGTATCGATATGGATACTTACTTGCAATCCGCGTTGCAATTTCTTTTTCAAATTTCACGCCTACATCATTGTTGATGGAATCCGCAAACTTACGAATTTTCTTATTCTTAAGCCATGAATAAGGAAGTCCGTGAAACGGCAATCGATTTTTGATGATTTCAGCATAGGCCTCAAATAGAAGCCATAAAGTTGAGACCTATAAAGGTGTCCCATCTACAGTTAATTCTATTAACGGCTTAAAACGTGTACGATGGTCTGTTATATGAGGCTTTAAAATTACATTGAGAAGATTAACTGAATCACGAGTAAGTATTAGCTCTTGTGCAAAGATAGATTTACTATAAAGTTGAAAATACGGTGTGAAATCTTTAGGTATGATTTGGTCTTGGTCCGACATAGGCATATCAATTACATCCAAAATCGATTCAGCTGCATCTCCGAATACATCAATAAATAGAACTTTACATTTTTGAATAATTGAATAATCAATAAACTGTGGAGATAAAATTTTTTCTCCTTTAGATTTTGATTTTTGTAGTTTAGAATCTAATTCTGTACTCAAATATTCAACTTTCAAAAAACTTTTGGTTAAGTCAATTTGTACTGTTGGAGTATTACTTAGACCCTCCACCGCTCTGAATTGACTTAGGATTGCCAAGCAATTAGATATAGAAAATAATTCAGGTAAGCAGACATCTCTTGTCTTGAAAAAAAACTCGCTATTTTTAGACAAGTTTAGTTTCGGAGCAATTGCTAAGATATATCTGCAAGTATAAAGTGCTATTTTTTCAGGTTCTGAAAGTTTTATTAAGTTATTGTTAGCATCTCTCTCATATAGGGAGTAAAGCCAAAGAATTTGGCCTATATCTTTGGGAGATTTAAAATTCTGTTCACACAATAATTCAAATTTATTGGTCAGTTCGGCAATACAAATTTCAATAATTCTCATCACCGAGTCAGAGTCGGTGTATAATTTTTGAGAGAACCCTTTCGAAATAACTATATCTTTCAGAAGTGTATAATAATGATGTTGAATTGGCCATAAACTCTCAATGGCATCTTGTGGTATAACGGATTGTGATTTTTGAAAGTGGTTACTCATTTAATCCCAGTCGTTAAGGTTGTTAATAAATACGTCAAGGTTGGATTCATCGAAAACATACGACTCTCCAGTGTTTTCGTAATTGTCTAAGTCTACCCACATATCATGTTCGGAGTCTAAGTTGTAAGTATCTAAATCGTCGTAGTCGGTCATACAACAAAGAGAGTAATAGATTGAGCAGAAGCTCTTATATCTTCTACATAGTGCCAAACATCGCAATGAAAGACAATGGGGTTTTCTTGGATATGTTTAAGCGTTTTCAGCATATTCAAGCCATAAATTTTAATGGCTTTAACGTTCTTGGTGAACTTGTCATAAATGGCAATAAACTGTAATATTGGTGCATCACATTCACTAATATACTGGGCTTTTTGAAATACAACCAAAGTTCTCCCTGGAACATCGTCACGGATTAAGTCAATGTCGTCTTGGTTAAATTGAGCTATTAAATCGTGAATGGTCATAGATTTACACGTTAAGAATTAAAACTGCAGGAGTATCTTCTACACGTGAGAAATCGAACTGTGTCATATCTTTCACAGTGAACCATAAGTAGCACTCATTCATGTAGGTAAACCTATAATCTGAATTAAATTGCTGCCATTGATAGCAATTTTAGTGATGTTACGTGTGTCAGGATCATAATCCAAAACAAGCGATGAATTCTTTCGTTTCCATCTCCCCATTTGAAAGCGGAATTGAATTTAATGGTGATTTCCGAATAGTCGGAATGGTCTTGAGTTGAGAAGTTAGTTCTTGTATGCAGCTTTTCAAGAAATTGCTCTACGGTGAGAGTATTAGTTTTAATGTGTCGCATAATCAATTTATTAAATATAGAATTCGTCAATTTTAGTTAAGTATGGAACATATGAGTACTTGCCTTTGCACTCGAGTACGTAGGCGATGGGGGCAATGCCGGGATTTACTATCACTAATCCAAGTTAGAAGGAATGGATTATCCCTTAAAAAGGTTACTGATGCTGCTTTTTATACATTTCAAATTCCTTTCTTAAACGGTTTATTTCTTTGAGTTTTTCCCAAAGAGAGCGATTGCTTTGCTTAATTTCTTCTACCTTGCGTTTCCACTCTTTTTCTTGTTCTTCCCAAACGTTGCGCTCGTCTTTACGTCCTTTGTTGTAAGCCTTTCTGGTTGCAAACCATCTTTCAATAGCGGCAATGAGAGCCATAATGGCTGCTCCTAATGCCGCCGCAATAGCAGCGAAAGCTTTCTCACCTATTTTCCCGATAAGTTTGTCTATTGGACTGCTCATAAGTTGGAATTAAATTTAGATATTTCTTGAATAATGTATTCTTTTTTCACTTCATTGATAAAGTTTGCACTATTGGAGAGCTGTGCAATTGTAACAATATCTCCGCCGATATCGAATTTCCGGATCAAATCCAGGTTACCAGTTAGGACAGCAGCGACGATTGCGGAAAGATTTGTAGAAGTAGCAATAACGTTTGCAACGTTTAAAATCTTACTGCAACGAGTTTTTATAGTTCCATCTATTGCAATATCCTTAATATCATGGGAATTGCGAAGTTTTTTACCCATCTGATAAGCAAGATACAATATTTGTGTAATTAAATTAACAATTATGGAATAGCCTGCTTGTTTAGATATAGTCTTAATATTTATAAAGTCAAGTCCAAAATTATGCAATTCTTCGGAAACTTCAGGCGTAAAGCTTAATCCTGGGAATGGCAGACTTTGCGTTGATTTTTCGTCAGAACGGAGATGCTCATGCTCCTTTGCTAGAGATGCGATAAGAGCAGACATTCCCTCAGATGGATTTCGTTTTATCCTTGAGTAAATGTTGTCGAACATCTTATCTGTATGTGCTTTCGCTGAAATAACATCGCCATCATAACTAAAAGAACGTTTTGACCCATTCCTGAAAATAGTTTCAGTAGATACATGATAGGTATCAATACCGGCCAAACCGGATTTGACGGAAACGGTTGAAGTCATGATGTTTGCCGTTCCGAACACATAACCTAAAATTGGATAGTGCCCCAGGCACTTCCATCTATGATTCTTGCCTGACACACCAGGAGAAAGATGCTCAGAATGGTCTGAAGTATCAAAAGGAACTGGGTTCGTAATTATGTTCGACAAGGAACAATAATATCTTCGTTTGTTGCGAGAACTCACTTCTTTGACGTCTTCTTTTACTTCTCGAGCAGCTTGTGTATCTGTAAGACGTGGCTTAAAATCTGTGATGAAATATTGTCTGTATGCTTGTAATGCAGCACAAAAAACGATGAAGATATAATCGTCTTTCTGAAGTTTGGTTAGATTATCAAAGCGTTCATCGATGTCATCTAACTCGTTTCTAAAATTTGAAACGGATTTTTCTAATTTCTCAATGTCAGAAGTATTCTTTTCCAGTTCGCTTACGAACTCAGATTCAAAAGAATCCAACTGTGAAATTAAATCATCTAATTCCATATTATTTGAAGCGGACTTGGAGGTTGATTTTGAAAAAATATTTGCCATCTTCCTCATAGAGCCAACCAAACTGATACGGTTTTGGGCGACTCCCAGAAGAAGACATACGGACGTGTCCGGGATTATTCGGGTCTTCACTCGTTGATGCTTGTTCAAGTTTGGTCCCATCAAGAAGATACTGCAAGAAACGGTTAAGTTCGTAAACATGATAGCAGACAATGTCGCCATCTTTCTTTACAATAATTTGACCGCCGGTTGCATCGTAGAAACCTGTCCAAGGCTTTTCGGGTGTCATACCCATTGCACAATCTTGCAAGAAACGCTTTACCTTGTACTCATAGACTTGCCCATGGTCGTCTATCCTGAAGTTAAGAGGATTTTCTTCGGTCAACACTTCAATAAACTTTTTCCATGTTCCGCGATTAAGGCGGTATTTTATGAGAAGAAGTTGAGAAAGGATAAAAGGTAAATCACCGTCAATAGTGCGGAGATTCTGAGACAAACATTCAGATTGAACGTGGTCGAAAATTATCTTACCACCCCTGCGAGATATTTCTTCAATGCGGAAAGCGATCTTATTTGGTTTCCCATCATAAGTAAATGCGTTAAATTCATCGCAATCAACATTTAATCCTTCTGGAAATTCCACACGATAAATAAAGTTGGTACCGGCTCCAGGATTGAATAAAGTAGATTTAGCACCGAGGAAAGACTTAATGCTAAAGCCCAAAGTCTGAGCCATACCATTATGGAAGTCTTCAATCGTAATAGTAATATCGCGTTTGTGTCCTACATCCTTAATTGAGTAGACTTTAAGTTCAGCAAGGAATTTTTCAATTTCAGGCTGAGTGTACTTAAAGTTATGTTTAATGTTATGTAGTAGGATGTCAGCATTTTCAGCAAATTTACCAACTGACATGGAGAAGGTCTCCATTTCTCCAGTTACATCATTCTTAACCTTGATGTTAATATAATCGTCATAACGTAGATATTCATTCTCGCTTTGAGCTTCTTTACGAATAATAGTGAGAATTTTATAAAACTCATTAGGTACAGCATTGAGAGTTTCATCCGCAACATCCAACCTGCCGTTAGCAAGCAAACGGAGAAAAACATAAATTTCACTCCACTCACCTATATTTCCGCGTAATTGAGGTTCTGACATATTATTGATGGATTATATTTTGATTATATAAAACTTGAAGTAATTGCTGTGCTGTAGCCTGAATAGCAGGAACCGCAACCGAGTTTCCGAATTGCTTGTAAGCTGATGCGTCAGCAACAGGAATTTGGAATACAGGCGAACCGTCGCCGTTGTCATAGACCGGGTAGCCTTGTAAGGCTCCCCATTCGCGCGGTGTCATACGTCGCCAGCCGTCTTTGTTATATTCACCCTTAATACGAGTGGTCGGAGTCAAGTCGGTTTGGCGAGTGTCTATGACAATATTTCGCTCTCGACCCATGCCGCCAACAACGATTGCGTTTGCAACTTCGTTGTCGCCTACGATAGCATAACCGAAACCGTTACCTTTGCTTGCATGGCGTTCCTTGTGTCGAATGAGGGTGTCAACATAAGTTGTTGACAGATAATATTTAGATGGAACCGGGTCTTTTTCGCGGATGTCAATAAAATGTTTGGTAACTTCCTTCTGTTCGGGATATGTAAAGTCTTCGGGCTTTATGCCGAGGTCTTTCCGGAAACCGACGATATAAATGCGTTCACGGTGCTGCGGCACTCCGAAGTACATTGCATTGACAATTTGAGGCGGAACGACAGTGTAGCCAATTTCATCAAGAGTATTCAATATGGTTTTCAATGTCTTGCCCTTGTCGTGAATGGCGAGGCCTTTTACATTTTCAAGGAAAAAAGCCTTTGGCTGTTTGCGTCGAAGGATTTCAGCTACATCAAAGAAAAGTGTGCCGCGGGTTTCCTCGAAACCAAGCCTCTTACCTGCGAGTGAAAAAGCCTGACATGGGAAGCCGGCACAAAGAATGTCGAAATTGTCGGGGATATATTGTTTTGTATGCTCCGAAGTTATATCGCCAAACGGAACTTCGCCATAGTTGGCGAAATAAGTTTTTTGCGCCTGAGCATCCCACTCGGAAGAAAATACACATTGTCCGCCAAGATTCTGAAAAGCCATGCGGAAACCCCCAATGCCGGCGAACAAATCAATAAAAGTAAATTTGGGATTCTGAGGACCGGGGAACGGCACGTCATTCAGATCATCAAACAGCGAACGCTGAAAAGGACTCATTGGTTCGCAAACAACCGAGCAGTCAATCCGGACTTTGCTCGGCAGGGTTGAATTAGTCCATGCATCGATAAGTTCATCGGCTTTAGATTGATAAATCTCTCCGTGCGTCTTGCCTTTAAGCATGAGTGCGTGAGTAACGATTGCAAGTTGTGCAGGGAAAGGAATAACTACGGGATCACCGTTTTCGTCGACATTATCGTAGCAAGTACGCTCATCGAAAATTTGTACGGGACCGGCTTTCTTGTATCCCATATCCATAAGCGTAAAGGTCAATCTATCTTTGCTCATTATGAAGTTCCGTTAGCAGATTCTGAAGTGTAATATCTTTGGTCTTTGGTTTAAGTTGACATTGCCAAATTTCAATAACTTTCCATCCTAACTCGGCAAGTCGGGAATATGTTATCTTATCCCGTTCTACATTCCCTGAAATTTTGGATAGCCAAAATTCCCGATTGGTTTCCGGGATAGTGGCGTACTTGCAGCCGGGGTGACCGTGCCAAAAGCAGCCATTGATAAAAATGGCGGTTTTATATTTTGGAAGAACAATATCAGGTTTCCCCGGCAAGTCTTTACGATGCAGCCGGAATCGAAAACCGTTCGCAAACAAAAAGTGACGAACCAAGACCTCAGGCTTGGTGTCCTTGCTTCGTATGTGCGACATACATTTTCGGCGCTGTTCTTTTGATAATACATCTGCCATTATAAATCAGAAACTTCCGGGTAGTGCCGACAGGCGACCAAACCTTAGTGCGACTATACGGAAGTACCGTTAATATGTTGTATAAGAAATATTTCTTAAATCATTGGTCATTGTCAGCGCGTGCGCGATTAGGTTGCAAATTTACGAAAAAAATCCGAGACTTTGAACCCGGATGCAAAATTAGTGTGCAAGACTGCCAAAACCTTGCACACAAAAGTTAAAAGATATTTACCCTATCAATAATTCTCGATGGCTTCGATGAATGGCAGGTCGGCTTCCTCACACGAGCGGAGCGGATAGCGTTCGGGAGTAGCGCTTTCGTTTGCGCCATAGCCTAAACCGGCGCAGAAAGCGAGAGCCTGTTGTTCGGTCTCGAACACTTCGGGCTTTCCGAAGTTGAGATATTCGTCAGATTCAAGGTATTCCTTGAAGCCGTCGATGTCGTCGTCAACGAGAAAATTTATTGCGAGAGGGTCGGAAATTACATATACTTTTACTGCCATATTCAGAGAATTTTGAAGTCATTTTTATACCAACAAAGGTACNAAAATTNTCTGAAAATTGCNACAAATTCGGNAAGTTATTTGCCTGAATTTGAGCAATTTTATAGNCGTGTATACTTNGGTTATACCTCGCCTGACATTGACANGNCGNATGNAANGNGNTCAAGGNANTNNCNCNCTATTTNCNGATAAGTTGNTGGTNTGGANNTGATNNANNANNGNAGGNTNNATCNCNCTTCCCTNTTGAATGTTAANGTCGCTTTATTAAAGCGGCTTTTCTTTTTTCGAGGGAAGCGATTCGGGCGGAGCGTTCTTCTTCAGTCTCGAGGATTGAACGATGGGCTAATCCGCGATAGATGTTATCTCCCTCTTTCAACGTTTTTCTTCCCTCCTCTTCTATATAACATTCCTGAAATTTCTCCCAGATATAGTCAAGAGCTTCCTCCGAAGGATGGGAAAGATCGGAGGCATAGAATCGATAATCGCGTAAGTCATCCATCATTATTTCGTAAGCGGGGAAGTAATGGCAGAAAGGATATTCGGCGCAGAGTTCTTCAACTGCAAGGTGGAGAATAGCTTTTGACAGATTGTTGCCGGTCATACCATCTTTAAGATGGCGCACCGGACTGACGGTCAGTATTATTTCAAGCCGGGGAAATTGCTCTTTCAATTGCTTTAGCAGTCGCCTCCACACAGATAAAATTTCCTCCACTGAGATGCGTCTGCGGATAAATTTCGAGGATGGAAGCTTATGGCAGTTTGCCACGATTGCATCGGGAGTTTCCGATAGAAAATAGCACCATGCTGTCCCGAAGGTTAGAATCGAAATCCGGTCGTTATGCAAAGAACTGCGCAGCGACTCGGAAGCACTCAGAATATTCTGTGTGACTTGCTCTCGACTACGCGCTGAGAATGAGGAATCTCCGAGCCAAGTATGCAGGATTCCGCCATGCTCAAAGATGGATTCGTTTATTAATCTAATTCTGTCCTCTTCCTTCGCTAACGCAATATGAAATACTTTTGCAATTGACAAAGGATTATAGAGGGCTCCGAAAGGTGTCGCAGCTTCCCAAAGGGATTGCCGCATCTTGAGTGCTATATTTCCGGCAAAACAGGAGCCTATGCATGTAACTCCTTCCATCGGAACGAGAGTCAATCCTTCGCGGTAATCTTTTATATTTATTTCTGTTCTGAATTTCATCATTCACCTCGTTTTCTTTTCCAGCGGTTATGACTCCACAGCCATGCCGGAGGATTTTTGCGTATGCTCGCCTCCAGTTTCTTCAGGAACGCCCGTGTGACCGGATTCTCCTCTTCATCATCTTCAGCTTCAATGCGCTCAAAAGTCATGTGATAATATCCTCTCCTTTCAGGCATCATTTCCACGTAAAAAAAGTCTGCTCCGATATGTTTCCCGAGCACTTCACCTCCATTGACATAAGGTGTGTCCTGATTCAGAAAATCGGTCCAATGAGTGAGTTCAAGGGTAAACGGACGCTGATCGGATATAAACCCGCAAACGAATTGCCTGCCGCTTCTATGATAACCAAGCAGTGTACGCATAGTATTCGCCATAGGAATATTAATCGTGCCGAAACGCGAACGCAGATCAAGCATCACTTTATCAAATACCTTATCGGAAAGCGGATGATAGATTTCACATGAAATAGCCTCGGGGAGAAAATGGCGAGCGCCGTAAGTCACCCATTCCCAATTGCCGAAATGACCTAAAAGGAGAATTACGGATCTCCCCTCTTTTAATGATTCGTTGACTTGCTCCGCACCTGTCACCGTGACTCTTTTCGCCATCTCCTTATCAGAAATATGGGCGAGTTTGGCGGCTTCTACGAATACATCACAGAAGCGCTGATAAAAATCATTGCGCCAGATTTCAATCTGCTCTTCGGAAGCGTCCGGAAAACTATTTCGCATGTTTTTGCGTATCATATCCTCACGATATTTCATTACTCTTCGGAGGATAAAAGTTCCCAAATCACTTATGCCGTAGAGACAGCTCAGTGGAAGATGAGCCAAACCCTTGATAGCTCCCTTCTGAATCCTGTATAATATTTTTTGACTCTTAGTAAGTTCTGAATCCTTTGCCATTTTTGCTTATTGAGTTCTCCGTCTTAACCATTATGATTATCAGTCGGAGATTTTAGTCCAAGATGCTGATTTATCCAATTCTCAAACTCCTCACGCTGTTCTGCAGAACCTTTATCGAGCGAACTGATGCAACCCACTTTTAAACCAGTCCGATCGGCAGCTTTTTTCAATCGGGTAGTGAGATAGTCCGAGCGATCCGCCGTAGGTTTCAGAAACAGATTGGTGTTCTCCTTACGCATAACTAATTTTCCGGCTTTTTCAGCAAGAAGATTGCAAAGGGAATGAGTGGAAAACTGAATTTTATCTCTGAACTTAGGAGTGATATTTTTCCGGATAAGGTCGTCTTTCCCTTTGAAAAAATCCTCAAGAAGAGTTCTTGATTGAGAAAGAGGTGTGTGATAATAGTAAAGAATATGATTTGATTGCAATGTGTTTGCCGCAGCTATGATCGGAGTCTTGAATCCTAAGATATGTTTCCCGTTTTTCATCCGGAGACGGTCGAGAAGAGCCGCCCAACGAAGATTCATTTTATGACCGTGCATAATCAGCCTTCCGTCTTCATCAAACCATTCTCCGGGCGACATTGGAGCCATCACGAACATATCATCGTTAAAATAGATATATCTGTCGCTCAGACCCGGGATGCGCCAGAGCATAGTTTCGATGGAATTACAATTGAACACAGGCAATACATCCTCAAAACCTTTGAATACAGTCTTGTGATCCACAATCTCTATAGGAATCGGGCGCTCGAAATTTTCAGAAATACCCTGCAGCTGCGGCATGGGGTCTTGTCCGTCGGTAACTATGAATATCTTTCTGACCCAAGGCATGAAGCGATTGATGGATGCCACCGACCAGTATAACTCTCCTAAGTTGGCATATCGGGTTGCTCCCCCGATATCGTCGCCTGATTCTTCAGTATCCAAACCCATATATTTGCGGCGCAGTGCATTGAGTTTCGGATCATTGCCGTCGACCCAGGTATAGACAACGTCAATGGGTGAACAGTGCTCATCGTTAGGTGTGCTCTCTTCTCGCTGTGTCAGATTCTTATTCATAAATTTGGTGTATCTTCGGGTAGTCGATTATTACTCTCCTGATTCAGACTATCTTGTCAAAACGTCCGGGAATTTCCGCTACAAATTTCAAGCCGAATGTAGTCGGTTTGTTGGGTGCAAACTTCGGGCGGCAGAAG
>JAAVBC010000002.1 GCA_014803765.1 Bacteroides sp.
ACTCCGTGAGGAGCAGAATAGAGAGCTCTGACGAGACGCAACGATGTCTCGGAGTCAATGCAATATTCCGGCTTTTCGGTGCGCTCGATGACCATGCTGATTGAGGGTTCGATCGCCTTATACTCATTCAGAATTTCTTCGCGATATTTGTTGAGATGACGCATCACCTCCTTCTCATGGTCGCTGTGTACGCCGAACACTGCCTCCGCTTCTCTCGGAATTGCATTGCGCAGGTTGCCGCCGTTGAATTCGGAAACCTCGATATCCCAGCGCTGTGAGCATTCCCAGATGAAACGCGCTACGACCTTATTTGCATTCGCTCTGCCTGCATTGATATCCGATCCGCTGTGACCTCCGAGAAGTCCGCCGACACTGACCTTCAGGAATACAAAGTTTTCGGGTGAAAGGCTGCGTTTGTAAGTAAAATCGGCAGTAGTGTCGATTCCTCCCGCGCAACCGACGAAGATCTCGCCATCATCCTCCGAGTCAAGATTAAGAAGCATTGTGCCTTTGATCATATCCTTGCCCAGATTCTGAGCACCCTCAAGTCCTATCTCTTCATTGATTGTGAAAAGAGCCTCTACCGGACCATGTTCAAGCGTATTATCTACCATTACGGCAAGCGCTGCAGCCATACCTATGCCGTTGTCGGCGCCCAGAGTAGTCCCTTTTGCCTTTACCCAATCGCCGTCGACGTATGTCTGGATCGGATCCTTCATAAAGTCATGCTCAACGCCGTTATTCTTTTCGCAGACCATATCCATGTGCGACTGCAGTACGACTGTAGGTGCATTCTCATGACCCTTTGTCGCGGGTTTGCGCATCACGACATTGCCACATTCATCCGTAGCAACCTCAATATTATGTTTCTTTGCAAAGTCAAGGAGATAATTTCTGATCTGTTCCTCGTGGCATGACGGACGGGGAACCTTTGTGATTTCATCAAAGCATTGCCAGATCAATTCCGGCTTCAAATCTTTTACTTCCATGGTAGTTTTATTTTTTAATTTATTTGTCTAATTCGGGCAGCCGCAGCAATCTTCTTTTAATATCAGATTACTCTCTTTCTACGGCTTAAAATCGGTCTGAAATCGATTCAATTCAGACTTTCCTCCTCAAAGATAGCAATTTTTTTAACATTACACTCCATTGTATTGATTTTTTTATTTAAATTTGCATTATCAATATGGCAAATCCGATTTTCCGCCCATCCGCGGAAGATAAAATCAGTCTATATTCCGGGTTTCCATAAAAATGATTTTCAACCCTGATCATGAAAAAAAATATTATAGCAATCCTTTCCCTCGCATGCCTGATGGCTTTCGGAGCATGCAGCAATGACAAAGCCGAGTCAAATGCGGCTCCCGTGAAGAAGACAGCGGCAAAAGCCGATCCCTCACGCGTTCTCCCCAACTATCGCTATGTAGACATTGACACTGTCCTGGCAAAGTATAATCTCGCCAAGGATTATACTGAGGAGATGCTCCGCATGCAGAATAACATCGAGAGCGAGGCAAAGCGCCATGAAAACTCCATCAAGTCTTTCGCAAGCACTATGGAGAATAAATACAAAAACAATCAGTACACCGAACAGACCTATAACGCCGACCAGCAGCGCATGCAGCAACTCCAGAACAATGCCGCCGCTTCAATCGACAAGCTCCAGCGTTCGGGTGCAGAAGCAGCTATGGCAGGCGAGAAGGTGGTGCAGGATTCTATCCATTCATTCATCGAGCAGTATAATGCAAAGCATCATTATGACGCTATCCTCCTCAAGGCTGCGACTCTCTACATCGATCCCGCTCTTGACATTACAGAGGAAGTGATCGAAGGTCTGAATGCCCGCTATAATAAAAAGGAGAAAAAATAATATCCACAGCCCCGGCATTCCGCGCGCGACATCACATTTCTGTTGACGCGATGCATGCCGGCAAAGCTTTAAATTCCACCGCATAACCGGGCGGTCGCTGCGTGCGTTCTTACGACACATCGCCGCGACCGCCCTTACCTTTTTCGATATTTTTCCCGTCTCGGGCGTTATACTTTTATAATGGCGTTATACTTTTATAATGGTATTATTCCCATATATTAAATTGATTAGAAATGCTTGACGATAATATAATCCAAAAGGAGGCGAACGAGCGTACGGTCCTCGTCGGCCTCATTACCCGAAATCAACCCGAAAATAAAGTCAACGAGTATCTCGATGAACTCGATTTCCTCGCTCATACCGCAGGAGCCGAACCCGTAGCGCGTTTTATTCAGAAACTTGACTACCCCAACCCCCGGACTTATGTCGGCACCGGCAAATTGGCGGAAATAGCCGATTTCGTAGAGAAGGAGGATATCGGTCTCGTGATTTTCGATGATGACCTTTCCCCTAAACAGGTCGCAAATATCGAAAAGGAACTGAAAGTCAAGATTCTGGATCGCACCAGTCTTATCCTCGACATCTTCGCGAAACGCGCTCAGACAGCCACTGCCCGCACACAGGTGGAACTCGCACAATATCAATATCTCCTGCCCCGACTTACAAGAATGTGGACCCACCTGGAGCGCCAGCGCGGTGGTATCGGTATGCGCGGACCGGGTGAAACTCAGATCGAGACCGACCGCCGTATTATCCTCGATAAAATTTCACGATTAAAAGAGGAATTACGCGATATTGACAAGCAGAAGAATATCCAGCGCAAAAACCGCGGAAAACTTACCCGTGTAGCTCTCGTCGGATACACTAACGTCGGAAAGTCAACCCTGATGAATCTCCTCAGCAAATCTGACGTATTCGCCGAAAATAAACTTTTCGCAACTCTCGACACAACAGTGCGGAAGGTGACAATCGAAAACCTCCCCTTCCTTCTGACCGACACCGTCGGATTCATACGCAAACTTCCGACTCACCTTGTAGACTCGTTCAAGTCTACCCTCGATGAGGTGCGCGAGGCGGATCTGCTTGTCCATGTGGTCGATGTTTCTCACCCCAATTTCGAGGAACAGATCGAAGTGGTGGAAAAAACTCTTCATGATGTCTGCGGGGCTACCGACAAACCACAGATTCTCGTATTCAACAAAATCGATGCCTTCCGCTATACCCCGAAGGATCCGGACGATCTGACTCCGGCTACCCGCGAGAATATCTCCCTGGATGAGTTCAAGAAAACATGGATGGCAAAGATGAATAATAATTGTGTATTCATCTCTGCCAAAGAGAAAATCAATATCGACGAACTGAAGGATATGCTTTATGAGAAGGCGAAGGAGATTCACACCAAGCGCTTCCCCTATAACGACTTCCTTTATCAGACTTATAATGAATATGACAACCCTGCAGAAGATGTCGAAGCCGAAGAGATTGAGTCCTGAGCAGATCGCAACGCTTGAATCCCACGGATGCATCGCCCGTAACTGGGAATCGGTGCTCATTTCTCCTGACAGCGACCTCTCGCTTTTCCGAAATGTGGAATTTGAAGGGGACGTGGAAATAGGATGCATCAATCGCCTGATGTATCCCCGCAGCATCATAACTAACGCTCTTCTGCGTGATTGCCGGATAGCCGACGGCGTAAGAATTCGGAACGTCGGAGAAATTTCGGGGGTTTCGGTCGGTCAAAATGTTGTCATCGAAAACTGCTTCAGGATTTCAAAAGAGAAAGGTGCGTCATGCGGTATAGGCACTCGCGTTGGCGTACTCGACGAGACGGGAGCACGGGAAGTCATCATCTATCCGGGATTGAATGCCCAGCAAGCAATCATGATGGCGCGTGTACGCCGCAGCATTGCCGAAAATATATATCATCGCACATCAGCTTATTGTTCGAAACTTATAGACAGTTTCGACTCCGATAATGACTGCGATTTGGAAGAGGGCGCTGAAATACTCAACTGCGGGATGCTGAAGAATGTGCGCACATCCGGAAAAGTCAGAATTGAAGGCGCACGCTCTTTGATAAATGGATGCGTAATTTCTTCCATTAAAGCCTCCGGCTCTGAAAGCCTTACCTTCATCGGAAGCGGAGTGGATGCGGAGAATTTCATAATTGAGGATGGAATCGTCGAGTCCGGCGCCCTCCTTAGGAATTGCTATGTCGGGCAAGGTGTGAGACTTGAAAAGGGCTTCACTGCTCATGATTCCCTGTTCTTCGCCAACTGCTCGATGGAGAACGGAGAGGCTTGTGCCCTCTTCGCAGGGCCCTACACCGTCTCCATGCATAAAGGGACACTACTTATCGGATGTCAGACCTCCTTTATGAATGCCGGTTCTTCTACAAATCAGAGCAACCACATGTATAAGCTCGGACCGATACACTGGGGCGTGCTCGAGCGTGGAGTAAAGACTTCCTCCGGCTCTTACCTGATGCTCGGAGCAAACATCGGAGCATTCTCCCTGCTTATGGGGAGTCATAAGACTCACCCGGATTCAAGAGAATTCCCATTCTCCTATCTTTTTGGCGATCCACAGGGAGCTACAGTCGTAGTCCCTGCAGTAATGCTGCGAAGCTGCGGACTCATGCGGGATGAACAGAAATGGCCTGCCCGCGATCGTCGCGCGGCATTGCCGGCAGACTCCCTCCGAGATAGAATCACGTTCCCGATATTAAATCCCGTGACGGTCGAAGCCATGATTGAAGCAATCGAGATAATCCGCCCCATGCTTCATCGCCCGGCAGATGATGATCGCTATCAGCGCTATAAAGGGATGAAACTCTCCAAAGCATCTTTGGAACGCGCCATAAAATTATATCATCTCGGCATTCTCAAATACCTTGCAGGGATATTCTTCCCGGACTATCAAGAGAATTCAGAAGCGGAAATGCTTTCCCGATGGAATTTTCCGGCTCCTCCTGCAGATGCAGAGGAAGCAGAGAGAGATGCCGAAAAATGGGTGGATCTCGCCGGGCAGATAGTTCGGCGCTCTGCATTTACAAAAGCTGCCGAAGCTTCAACTTTGGAAGAATCCGAAGAGATACTCAATAAAGCATTCGCCGACTATGCCGAAGAGGAACGCCGATGGATCGCAGCGCGTTTCCCTCAAAACCTTCGCTTCACCGGCGCCGACATCCTGCGCGGGGCAGAAGAATTCGACAGACTTGTCGAACAAGACCGGGAGACATATCGCGAGACTCTCTCCGCCGAGCTTGCCATGCTCCGGCTCTGATGCGCAGCCACCCTCACCTGCCGAAATGAGAGCATAGACTGAATAGAGTCCGACAACCCTGAAAAAAGATAAAAAAGAGACCGAAATTGCCTGAATATTTTGCAGTTTCGGTTTTTTTTTGTAATTTTGTGGCGTTCGTCATGAAGTGTGACGAAAAGAGAATTATTAACCCTATTTATTAACATTTAATGTCTGAATTGAAAATTCAAACCCCCATCGAAGAATTCGATTGGGATGCCTACGAAAAAGGCAATGTTGTTGGTGACAAGTCTCGTGAAGAAGTAATGGAAACTTACAACAAGACTCTGACCACAGCAAAAGATAACGAAGTTGTAACCGGCGTTGTGAAGAGCATCACAAAGCGTGAAGTGCGTGTCGACATCGGCATGAAATCCGACGCTATCATCCCCGTGTCTGAGTTCCGCTACAACCCCGACCTCAAGGTTGGCGACGAAGTAGAGGTATTCATCGAGGCTCTTGAGGATAAGAACGGTCAGCTCCGCCTCTCTCACAAGAAAGCTTGTCAGACTCGCTCTTGGGATCGCGTCAACCAGGCTCTCGAAAACGATGAAATCATCAAAGGTTACGTTAAAAGCCGCACTAAGGGTGGCATGATCGTCGACATCTTCGGCATCGAAGCGTTCCTCCCCGGTTCGCAGATCGACGTTCGCCCCATCCGCGACTACGATGTATATGTTGACAAGACAATGGAATTCAAGGTTGTCAAGATCAATCAGGAATTCAAGAACGTTGTCGTATCTCACAAAGCACTCATCGAGGCTGAGCTCGAGCAGCAGAAGAAAGAGATCATCTCCAAGCTGGAGAAGGGTCAGGTGCTCGAAGGCAAGGTTAAGAATATCACTCCTTACGGTGTATTCGTTGACCTCGGCGGCGTTGACGGTCTCGTTCACATCACCGACCTCTCTTGGGGCCGCGTTTCCGACCCGCGCGAGGTTGTAGAACTCGACCAGGACATCAAGGTCGTAATCCTCGACTTCGACAACGAGAAGAAGCGTATCTCTCTCGGTCTGAAGCAGCTCCTTCCCCACCCCTGGGATGCTCTCAACCTTGACCTCAAGGTTGGCGACCATATCCACGGTAAGGTTGTCGTTATGGCTGACTACGGCGCATTCGTTGAGGTTCAGCCCGGCGTTGAAGGTCTTATCCACGTTTCAGAAATGTCTTGGAGCCAGCACCTCCGTTCAGCTCAGGACTTCCTGAAAGTTGGCGACGAAGTTGAGGCAGTTGTCCTCACTCTCGACCGCGACGAGCGTAAGATGAGCCTCGGCATCAAGCAGCTTAAGAACGATCCCTGGGAGAACATCGAAGAGAAATATGCTATCGGCAGCCGCCACACTGCAAAAGTTCGCAACTTCACTAACTTCGGCGTATTCGTTGAAATCGAAGAAGGCGTTGACGGCTTGATTCATATCTCCGACCTCTCTTGGACTAAGAAAATCAAACACCCCTCTGAATTCACTTCTATCGGCAACGATATCGAAGTTCAGGTTCTCGAAATCGACAAGGGCAATCGTCGTCTGAGTCTCGGTCACAAGCAGCTCGAAGAAAATCCCTGGGATGTATTCGAGGGCATCTTCACTGTAGGTTCAATCCACGAAGGCACAGTTGTTGAAGTTATGGACAAGGGCGCTGTTATCGCACTCGAAGGTGGCGTGGAAGGCTTCGCTACTCCCAAACACCTCGTTAAGGAAGACGGCACTCAGGCTCAGCTCAACGACAAGCTGGATTTCAAGGTAATCGAATTCAACAAAGATTCTAAGCGCATCATCCTTTCTCACTCTCGCATCGCTGAAGACGCTATCAAGGGTGAAACTCGTGCAAAAGCTCCCAAGAAAGCAGCTCGCAAGGAAGAGGAAGTTGCAGCTCCCGCTATCGAGAAGACTACTCTCGGCGACCTCAGCGCACTCCAGGCTCTGAAAGAGCAGCTCGCTAAAGAGGGCAAGTAATCTCCCGAATCTTAGATTCTAATATAACTCAACTAAATATGTGAAACCCGGAGTCATCAAAGACTCCGGGTTCCATACAAAAAAACATTAAACAGAAATGAAAAAAGTATTTCTTTGCGCTGCTGCCGTAGCTATGCTCGGCCTCGCTGCTTGTTCTTCAAAGAACGCTGAAACTGCTGATTCTGCAGCTGTTGACACTCAGGTACTCGACACAACTATCGTAACTGAAACTGAAGTTGCTGTTGACTCAATCAACCCCGATTCTGCTGCTGTTCAGGTAACTGAAGCTGCTGCTGAGGTTGTAACTCCCGCTGCCGAGTAATTCAAAAGCAATTCAAAAGCATTTAAAAGAGCAAGATATAATCCCCTTAACGGGATTAAGAATGCCTAACCCGCTTCGTTTGGAAAAATCCTCACGAAGCGGGTCTCTTTATTCCCCCATCGTTCTTCTAATCCGACACTCTTCTTCCATATCCTATTTACTATCCTATTTACTTCCCCTTTACTTCTTTTACTTACTTAAAAATTTTGAAGTAGACGATTTTTATATTACCTTTACATTCAGAAAAGAATTAAGACAACGCGTCAGAAATTTACGACAGAAATGCAAAGAATCAGGCGGCATATCTCTTCCATGTCAGCAAGGCTCAGATGCCCTGCTCTCGCGGTGTGCACTGCCCTGATGCTTCTTTCATCCTCTCCGGCGTTCGCTGCCCCCGCGAAATGGGAGACCCCGAAGACGGAACGCACTGATGTAAAGACCGTTGTAAAAGATTCCGAAACAGAAATAAAAGTTGCACGCGGCGTAATAGTCATTCAGAGCAATCGTCCGACACAAGTCAAAGTCTATACGATACTTGGGCAGCTCGTCAGCAGGGAGACTCTTCCCGCCGGACAATCCCAACTATCCTTATCAACTCATGGAGTCTATATAATCAAGACTCCCGAACTAACTTGCAAAGTGGCGCTCTGAAAGGCTGTCTCCAATAACGCAACTTGAAAATCAACAGAAAATAAATATTCAATCCAACAATTGAAAACCATAAATCATCAAACAAATATCATGAACACACCTGATCTTGAATGGGAAAAACTGAGTTTCTCATACACTCCGACTGATTTCAATGTGCGTTGCACATTCAAAGATGGAAAATGGGGCGAGATTGAAGTATCCGATTCCCCCTACATTCCGATGCACATCTCAGCATCATGCCTTCATTACGGGCAGGAATCTTTCGAGGGACTCAAGGCATTCCGCGGCAAAGATGGTAAAATCAGAGTCTTCCGTATGGAGGAAAATGCCAAGCGTTTTATCCGTTCGGCTGAAGGAATCTGCATGCAGCCGATGCCCGAAGAACTTTTCTGCGAAATGGTAAGAAAAGTTGTTAAGCTTAACGCTCGCTTCGTTCCCCCTTACGGCACAGGCGCTTCCCTATATATCCGCCCGCTCGAAATCGGTATCACTCCCCTCGTCGGCGTAGCACCCGCTACAGAATACATGGTAATCATGTTTGTCACTCCCGTCGGTCCCTACTTCAAAAACGGCTTTAAACCTATCAAAGTCTGCATGTCGCGCGAATATGACCGTGTGGCTCCCAAGGGCACAGGTTCAATCAAAATCGGTGGCAACTACGCGGCTTCTCTTAACGCCGGGCAGAAAGCTCACTCCATGGGCTATGGCAACATGCTCTACTTCGATCCCAAGGATAAAAAATATATCGATGAGTGTGGCGCTGCCAATTTCTTCGCTATCAAGGACAACACATACATTACTCCCGGTTCGGAGACTGTGCTCCCCTCTATCACCAACATGAGTCTTGAGGTACTTGCTGCCGATCTCGGTCTGAATGTAGAACGCCGACTTTTCACAATCGACGAGTTCGATTCTTTCGAGGAATGCTCCGCCTGCGGCACAGCAGCAGTCTGCTCACCCATCGGACAGATCGATGATCTCGACACCGGCAAGTCTTACGTATTCGGCGATGGCAAGGAACCCGGCAAGTGGACTACTGCACTCTACAATAAACTCCGCGCCATTCAATACGGCGAGGAACCCGACACACATAACTGGTGTGAAATCCTTGTAGAAGAATAATATTCTCCCTCTCACAGAACTTCGTATTTGAAATTTATAGTTTATAAAAAAGATGGCGTGTCCGGATTGCCCGGCACGCCATCATTCTATATCTTTACCGCGTAAATATCTAAAAGAATGGAAACCTATCTGAAATATTATCCCGATGAAGAGCGTCTTAGAAAATTGCTTCTCACTCATTCCCGATGCGTAGCGGAAAAAGCCCTTGCAGTCGCCGATGCACACCCGGAACTGAATGCCGACAAGGATTTTATTTATCGTGCCGCCATGCTTCATGACATAGGAATCGCATCTTGCGATGCGCCCGGCATCTACTGCTTTGGAGAACTCCCTTATATCTGCCATGGAATTGAAGGCGCCAGAATACTCGCCGAGGACGGACTTTTCAAGGAAGCGCTCGTCTGCGAACGCCACACAGGTTCCGGATTGACAGCCGAAGAGATTGAGGAAGCTGCACTTCCATTACCTGCCAGAGATATGCTCCCCATCTCCATAGAGGAGAAAATAATATGCTATGCAGATAAATTCTACTCCAAAAACCCCGATTCCCTGACAATAGCCAAACCTATAGATCGAATCCGCGCCGAGCTCGCAAGATTCGGGGAAGCACCCCTCCGGCGCTTTGAGCTTCTGCATGAACTGTTAGGCTGACTTCCACTTCATAATAAATTTTAACTAAGTAAGTAATGAAAATTAATGTGTATATAAAACTTAAAGATTTTTGAGATAATTTCCATGCGGAAGAAAGGAAGATACGATAGTATCTGACTGACTGACAATTGGAAATTAGCCAAAAAGATTAAGTTTTATTACACAAGATATTCTTTTATTGCTTACTTTTATAATATCGNTTAATTTTCATTACTTACTTATTAGGTTGAATTTTTTTTATTAATTTTGTAAGTCAGTAATGAATTTACTTGCTTAGAGAAGTAATGCAAATTACTTGCATGGATAAGTAATGTAAATTACTTGCATGGATAAGTAATGNAAATTACTTGACTATCAAACTTGACTATCAGAGTGAAGCGCTATATTCCATTCCTTATCTTTCTTGCGGTCATGGTTATTGCCATGGCTCGTCCCGGCATGGCTGAACCCGAGCCTACGCCCGGCGGAATGGAACATAACGATACACTGACCACAGATTCTTTAGATCCATTCATATCCGGATCAATTGATAATAAGGAGGATTCAGATTCTTCAGGTAGGAAACGCAGATCGCATGTCAGACGTGATTCCGTNGGCGTATCCNCGGCTGATTCTCTAATGCAGGACGANAAAACCCGACTGACGAAAATCAATAAAAATCGCGACAATAATGATCTGACGGCTGCAGTAGCCTTCTCTGCAAAGGATTCCATTCTGGTCATAGGAGAAAACACGGCAATCCTTTTCGGCGACGGCAATGTTGAGTATCAGGATTTCAAGCTCAATGCTGATTTCATTCAGATGGACATGGACTCCACCCTCGTCAGCGCAGCCGGAATGCCGGATTCAGTCGGTNATATCGCCGGAAATCCCATATTCTCGGATAAAGGCACGACCTATGAATCCGAGACAATGAANTATAACTTCAAGACCGAGAAGGGATATATCACCAACGTCATAACCGAGCAGGGAGAAGGGTTCCTTCAGGGCGGAATTACAAAGAAGAATGCAGATGGATCCTTCTATCTGCAGGACGGAATCTATACCACCTGCGACGACCACGACCATCCGCACTTCTATTTCAAGATTACCCGCGGCAAGATGCGACCGAAGAAGGATGTCGTGACCGGTCCTGCCTATATGGTGCTTGCCGACGTCCCCCTCCCCCTTGCACTCCCCTTCGGCTATTTCCCCTTCTCAAAGGATTATTCAAGCGGAATCATCTTCCCCTCTTTCGGAGAGGACTATAACAGGGGTTTCTTCGCACGCGATGGAGGATATTACTTTGCAATTAATGATTACGTCGATCTCGCGCTGCGCGGTGAGATTTACACTAAAGGNTCGTGGGGTCTCTCCGCAAATTCCACTTACTCGAAAAGATATAAATTCAGAGGNAATGTCTCTGTGTCGTACATTACTTCAATCTACGGCGACAAAGGGATGCCTGATTATTCCAAACAGAATAACTTTCAGGTTATCTGGAGCCATGCCATGGATTCTAAAGCGAATCCCAACCTCAACTTCTCGGCATCGGTCAACTTTACGACTTCCGGCTACACCCGCAATGACCTGAATTCTTATTACAACAGCTCTTTTACTGAGAACACCAAGTCCTCAACTGTCAACATGACATATAATTTCCCNGGAACGAAGTGGAGNCTTTCGACGACTGCCTCTGTCTCACAGCGCACACAGGACTCAACAATCTCCGTATCCTTCCCCAATGTCACTATAGCACTTGCGCAGATCGCACCCTTCAAACGCAAAAAGAGTGCAGGNGGCGAAAAATGGTATGAGAAAATCAGACTTTCATACACGGGACAGTTCCAGAACTCACTGACCGCCCGTCAGGATGTCTTCTTCAAAAAATCGCTGATAAAGGACTGGAGCAACGGCATGAAACATTATCTGCCGATTTCTGCCACATTCTCGCTCTTTAAATACATCAATGTCTCACCCTCCGTCACTATCAACGACAGGATGTACACTTCCAANATCCGCCGTCAATGGGATCCCCAGGCATCTGCAGAAGTATGTGACACTACTTATTCATTCTATAACCTGTTCGACTTCAATGCNTCAATTGCNTTTGATACCAAAATCTACGGATTCTGGAAACCGATGAAGTTTCTCGGCGACAAAGTCCAGATGATTCGCCATGTCATGACTCCGACTATCTCATTCTCCGGAGCGCCTGACTTCAGCGATCCCTTCTGGGGAATCTACGGCTCTTATGATTACACNGATTCNCGCGGCATCACTCAGACAAGAAAATACAGCTATTTCCAGCATGGGATATTCCAATCCCCCTCAGCCGGGAAACAGGGGACTCTTTCAGTCAATATCGCCAACAACCTTGAAATGAAAGTGAAGTCCGACAAGGATTCGACCGGAGTCAGAAAAATATCATTAATTGAAAATTTCAATATCGGGCAAAGNTATAACTTCGCNGCAGACTCCATGAACTGGAGTAATCTGAACACATCCATCATGCTTCGCCTCGTCAAGAACTTCAACCTTAACCTGAACGCGACATGGGATCCATATACCTATAAGCTCTCCCCTTCCGGTTCGCCCGTCAGNGTCAANATCCCCCGCTGGAANGCAGGNAANGGATGGGTCAGACTTGCATCGACAGGCACATCCTTCTCATATACATTTTCTAACGCNACATTCCGCAAGAAAAAAGATTCCAAGACTGCNGACAACACGGAGAATGANATCGATGAGGAGGAAGCATTTACGGGCGACGCCACGAACGACGACTANAAACAGAGAGTCGCCATGCGACGCGCTAANGCCCGCAAACAGCAAGACACNGCCGATGCCGACGGCTATGAGAAATGGGAATGCCCGTGGAGTCTGACTTTCAATTACTCCGTCAACTACGGCTACGGNCAATTCAATCCCGATAAGATGGAATATAACGGNAAATGGACTCAGAACCTCAGNATGTCNGGAAATATCCGCCCGACTAAAGGATGGAATTTCTCAATGTCCGCCTCATANAATTTTGATTTGAAGAAGATCGCATATATGAACTGCACAATCACCCGCGACCTCCATTGCTTCTCAATGTCAGCGTCTTTCGTGCCTGTCGGTCCGTATAAATCATATTCTTTCCATATAGCCGTCAACTCGGCGATGCTCAAGGATCTTAAATATGATAAGCGTTCTTCCAACTCTAATGGGGTCAACTGGTACTAAGACCTCACTATATTTTCCCCCGGATTATGCTGATTTATCCGATTTTTTGATTAATTTTGTAAGAGGCTTGAATATATGAGTGATTCTCCAAGCACCCTTATGGGTGATATCCGACAGAAAATCGACCTGCTGGCAACCCGCCTGCAGGAAGAACGGAGAAAGAATATCTCCCTTCAGGCTGAAAAGGAAGCGCTCGCTTCCGAACTCAAGGCAACGCGCCAAAAGCTTGAAAAAGCTTTACTTGATGCGGAATATCTCTCCCTCTCCCATCATCTCGCCTCGACTCCTCAATCTCTTGCCGACGCAAGAATACTTATCGGAACTCTTATCCGCAAAGTGGAATCAGCAATCGATGCCATNAAGAAAGATCCCTCCGATATCTGACCCNGCNTCTCTCCTCCCGATGCAATGGCTACTGACAAAGAAGACTACACTAAGATCGAAATAAATATAGCCGGAGAACCTCTTTTTCTCTCCGTCCCTTTTTCGAAACAGATTAGCGTCAGAAACTGCGAACGCGAAATCAATGCCCTCTATGCCGATTGGAGAGCCCGCTTCCCGCGGAAAACTCCTACGGAACTACTCGCTATGATTGCGTATCAATACGCCTCTTTCTTCTTCGATCTCAAGGGAAGAATGGCGTCTCTGACGAATTCTATGGAAGCGATGTCCGCCGAACTCTCTCGGATTCTCGATGANAATCCGAAAGATCAGGGAGATTGACTCCCGGAAGGCTTCCATTCCTCAGCTTCTACTTGTTTATCAGTATTCCGATGTGTCGGCTCGCNATCCTCTCCGGGATTTGCGGGCTATGAGTGTTTTAGGCAGGACACATGACGCGCCAACCTATCGNCTCAANCAAACAAATAAATAATAACTTAACATTATTCACATACTAATCTGATACTTATAAACATTAGAATTTTTTAATCATATCATGGACACATCNGTAATCTGGATTATACTATGTCTCATAGCCGGACTGGCGATTGGTTATTTCNTCGCNTCCTACATGAGTCGGAAGCAGGCTCAATCCAAAGCCAATATCATTATCGACGATGCATCCCGCGAAGCCGATGTCATCAAGGAGAAAGCAATTCTTAAGGCTCGCGAGGAGGAGATGAAGATTGTCTCCGATGCNGAACGCAGCGCATCCCAGCGCCTTTCAAAAGTGCAGTCTGCCGAAGCGCGCGCAAAGCAGCGTGAGATTCAGCTCAATCAGCAGCAGGGCGACCTCGCTCGCAAAAAGAAAGACCTNGAGACCCGCACACTCAACGTCGAATCAAAAGAGCAGCTCCTCGAATCACGCTCGCAGGAACTCGATCANCTCGTACGCGAAGCNCGCACTGAACTTGAGAGAATTTCAGGACTCTCAATCGATGAAGCTCGCGAAAAGCTCGTGGAATCNCTTAAAGATGANGCGAAGTCTCAGGCTGCCGGNTATATCAACGACATCATTGATGACGCAAAACTGACTGCTTCCAAGGAGGCGAAAAAGATTGTCATTCAGTCTATCCAGCGTGTAGCCACTGAGACTGCAATTGAAAATTCAGTCACTGTCTTCCATATCGACAACGATGAAATCAAGGGCAGAATNATCGGCAGAGAGGGCAGAAACATCCGCGCCCTCGAAGCAGCGACAGGAATTGAAATCATAGTTGATGATACTCCGGAAGCTATCGTACTCTCGGGCTTCGACCCCGTACGCCGTGAAATCGCTCGCCTTGCCTTGCATCAGCTTGTGGTCGACGGCCGCATCCACCCTGCCCGAATTGAGGAGGTTGTGGCAAAAGTGCGCCGTCAGGTNGAAGAGGAAATCATNGAGACCGGCAAACGCACTGCCATCGACCTCGGNATCCANGGTCTGCATCCGGAACTCATCCGCATGGTCGGAAAGATGAAATATCGCTCTTCCTATGGTCAGAACCTCCTGCAGCACGCCCGCGAGACAGCCAATCTCTGCGCCGTCATGGCTTCNGAACTCGGACTCAATCCCAAGAAGGCACGCAGAGCCGGACTTCTGCATGATATAGGAAAAGTGCCCGATGACGAACCGGAACTCCCCCACGCTCTCCTCGGCATGAAACTTGCCGAAAAATTCAAGGAGAAACCCGAAATCTGCAATGCTATNGGCGCCCATCATGATGAAGTGGAAATGACCTCTCTGATCGCACCCATCGTGCAGGTNTGCGACGCTATCTCCGGCGCACGTCCCGGNGTCCGTCGTGAAATTGTCGAAGCTTACATCAAACGCCTCAACGACNTGGAGCAGCTCGCTCTCTCTTACCCCGGCGTGATCAAGACCTACGC
Source organism: Bacteroides sp. (assembly GCA_014803765.1). Lineage (GTDB taxonomy): Bacteria > Bacteroidota > Bacteroidia > Bacteroidales > Muribaculaceae > Lepagella. The sequence continues at coordinate 15,386 of JAAVBC010000002.1, forward strand.
TATTCAGGCGGGTCGCGAACTCCGAGTGATCGTCGGCGCTGATAAGATCACNGATGAAGAGACNGAAAAGCTTTCAGCNGAAATCGCAAAGAAGATTCAGGACGAGATGACCTATCCCGGACAGGTCAAAATTACCGTAATCCGCGAAACCCGCGCNGTGGCATTCGCTAAATAAATCCTGCCGTAATGAAGAATAATATAAATCTTCGCGGCACACTTCATGTCACCGATTGGCTCGACGGCATACACTATGCGCCGGAGGAGACGGAAATCGTGCAGGTNCTTTTCAAAAACACCCGCGCTGCCTTCTTCACTAATCCGGACAAAATCCCTCTGAAGAANGGGGATTGGGTTGCCGTAGAAGCNNCNCCCGGACATGATATCGGAAAAGTGATGCTGACCGGTCCGCTCGTGCGCCTGCAGATGAAAAAGTCAGGCGATCGAAAGGATGTCGAAATGAAACGCATCTTCCGGAAAGCTTCGGAAAGCGACATTGAGAAATTTGAGGAAGCCCGCGCGAAGGANCACTCCACNATGATTCGCTCCCGCCAGATTGCCGCTGACCTCGGGCTNAATATGAAGATAGGCGACGTGGAATATCANGGTGATGGAGGAAAAGCAATCTTCTATTATATCGCTGATGAACGAGTCGATTTCCGNAAACTGATTCGAATTCTTGCCGACACGTTCAAGATTCGCATCGAAATGAAACAGATCGGAGCTCGACAGGAAGCNGGAAGAATCGGAGGTATCGGACCTTGCGGTCGCCCTCTTTGCTGCTCTACATGGATGTCGCGTTTCGTGTCGGTCGGCACNGGCGCCGCCNGAATTCAGGATCTCTCCATGAATCCTCAGAAACTTGCCGGGCAATGTGGAAAACTNAAATGCTGCCTCAATTTCGAGACAGACGTCTATGCCGAGGCTTCGNGGCAATTGCCTCCGCGCGATGCAGTGCTCTATACTCAGGATGCAGAATACTATCAATTCAAGACCGATATCCTGACGCAGACAATCACATATTCCACCGANAAGCATCTTGCAGCAAATCTCGTCACTATCTCCGCNGCCCGCGCCCTTGAAATCATTGAACTCAACAAGCAGGGNGTAAAAGTGGAGCAACTGGATATCGAGGTCAAAGAGGAAGCGCCCAAGAAGGAGTATGTGGAACTCGTCGGGCAGGATTCTCTCACCCGNTTTGATAAATCAAAATCAAAAAANCGCAATAGCAAGACGAAACAAGCCGAGACTCCTGCCAAGAAAAATCAGCGAAAGAATCCTAATGATTCTCATNATCCTTCGCGGGATAATCAGAAGGAAAATAAGGATGAGAAGCGCCGGGAGAAATCAAATGCCGATAAGCAGAATGCTCCCAGNCAAAACGANAAGCANAATGCTCCCAAGCAAAACGACAAGCATAACGGAGCAAAGCATCCCAAGCAATCTTCCGGAAAGGCGAATGATAATCATCGCAACGATCGCAAGCGGCAGAATGAGGGACGCAAAAAGGGCAATCAGCAGGCTNCTCAACAATCCGCTCAGCAGGCTCCTCAGCAATCGCAAAAGGAAAACCCTAATCAGCAACCACAGCGCCGCCCGCGCCCCGCTCAAAAACAGAATCCCAACAAGAAATGAGACACTCTCCATTTCTCTTGATATTCTCCATTCTGATATCCCTCTGCGGCTCNTCATGCCGCGAGGATATCGCCTGGAGTGGCGTCCGGAAGATAGATTCCGACGGATGGAAATCGGGTGATTACGTGGATTTCAATCTCGACCCNNCTGCCTATGATTATCCATACGCTGACAAGTATGAGGAAATGACAGCTAAGGCCATCGGGGATACTGCCGTCCGACTGCAAGGAAATTTCAGGGCAGTCGTCGGATTGCGATATAACATTGATTGCGATGCGGCAGAGGTAAAGATCGTAATGGAGCGTTCTTCCTTACGCAGCGAGACATCGACCGACACATTGACCTTTCCCCTCTTCTCCCCCAATGGAGAACCTCTCGGGAAGGGAAGATATGGGGTCTACGAGACTTCTGTCGAAGTCCCTCATCCGCTCCTTGTCGATGAAGGCTCCGTNGTCTCCTTCACNCCTGTCGCCTATTCTTCCGAAATCAAGGGATGCATGGCTCTCTCTCTAATACTTAAAAAGTAAGCATATAAGTAATGAGAATTCTTATTATCGGTGCCGGAAAGATGGGAAAATTCTTTTGCGACCTTCTTTCCGATATGGGGCATGATATGGCAATACTCGACATTGATCCAAAACGCCTCTTATACACTTTTAATTGNCGNCGNTTCATGACTCCGGAGGAGGTGGAGGNTTTCCAGCCGGAGATGGTGATTAATGCCGCTACAGTGAAGAACACTATCCCGGCATTCGATTATCTCCTGCCTTATATTCCGCAGAACGCCATNTTAAGCGACATCGCCTCAGTGAAGACGGNGCTCCCGGAATTTTATAAACGNGCGGGACATCGATTTGTCAGCACTCATCCNATGTTCGGTCCGACTTTCGCCTCTCTTTCCAATCTCTCGAATGAGAACGCCGTTATCATAACCGAAGGTGACGAGGAGGGTAAAAGATTCTTCAGGGATATCTACTCGGGNCTCAATCTGAACATTACGGATTACACNTTTGCCGAGCATGACCTGCAGACCTCNTATACTCTGTCGCTCCCNTTTGCAGCGACAATGGTGTTTGCAGAAGGGATGGATGCTCAGGATGCTCCCGGCACAACCTTTAAACGCCATCTCGAAATTACCCGAGGACTCCTTTCNGAAGATGATTTCCTCCTTCAGGAAATCCTTTTCAATCCGCATACTCTCGATCGCCTTGACGCCATGCAGGAATCCCTTTCAAAACTCCGCTCCCTGATAGCTTCCCGCGATGCCGAGGGTCTGCGTAATCATCTCTCCGGGCTACGCGAAATCCTNAGAAAAAACCCGGCTGCAAAAGGTTGAGTTTCCACAACCTTCCGCAACCGGGAAAAAACTATATTCCGCTATATTAAGACCCAAACTTGCAAGGTTCGGCTTAATTCGATTTAATAAGCTTTTAAATAATAATGCGTGCGCTGCGGGATTAACAGTCAAGTTCTCCGACCATTGACACCTGCAGATAATCTTTTATCTGATCTGGGGTATATCCGCTGCCGATAAGATACATCAATTTGGTGATGGCTGCTTCGGCTGTGATATTATAACCGCTGATAACTCCTGCGCGTGAAAGCATATCTCCNGTATAATANCGCTTCTGCTCATCGCCGCCGTTGAGACACTGAGTGACATTATAGACAATCAGCCCGCGGCTGACCGCATCTGCGATNGCATCCAAAAACCATTTCTCGGTCGGNGCATTNCCGGCTCCGAATGTNCGGAGCACGACTGCCTTGATTCCCGGCGTGGCAAGCTGCGCTTTCACCACTTCTTCCGTTATGCCCGGATAGAGCCAGAGCACCAACAGATTCGGATCCATTGCGTAGAAGGGTTCAAGAGGCAGGCAGGTATCATGNCGAAGGAGATAGGGCGTATTATATGTAATATGCAGGTCAATATCTCCCAGCACCGGATAATTGAAACTCTTAAATGCATCAAAACCGGTAGAGGTAAACTTGGTAGCTCGACATCCTCTGACGATGTAATCCTGAAATGAAATTACGACCTCCTGAATCATCGGATCACCGTTTTCATCTTTTGCAGCNGCNACTTCNACTGCCGATATCAGATTCTCTGTGCCATCCTCTCTGACAGCTCCAATCGGGAGCTGCGAACCGGTCACTACCACCGGTTTCCTGAGATTCTTCAGCATAAAGGCGAGAGCCGACGCTGTATATGCCATTGTGTCTGTGCCATGCAGCACTACGAATCCGTCATATTTCTCATAATTATCGGCAATATCCTTTACNATCTGTCCCCAATANTGAGGATTCATATTTGAGGAATCAATAGGGTTCGCAAACTGAACGCTGTCAATCTCATATCCTAATTTTCCTATCTTNGGGACATTGTCCATCAGATGAGANAAATCAAATGGCTGCAGNCCTTCCGGNGTCTCNACCATTCCTATGGTGCCACCTGTATAAATAATCAGGATTTTCGGCTTTGTTGTGTTTTCCATAATTTCTTTAAATTAAATTGGGTTGCCGGAGTCGTGCCGGGCATCCGGCAGGAAGTCCGGCAACCGAAATGAGTGTGATATTATTCGTAATATTGTTTGTGTATTCCGAATGTGAAATGATTAACTCTNATAATTGTTACAACCAATACGACTGCNGTGAAAATCCCGACTATGATAAACGGGAAGATATTAGTCGTGTTATGGAATATCTTTGAGAAGAATCCGATAAGTACAGGCACCATCGAAATCGCTACATAATTAGCAACCTGGAGATATGCCAATGAGAGTGTGGACTTGGANTGGGTAGTGACAAGTTCTGTAGCCTTAGTATAGAAGATAGGCTGTGCCAATCCGTTGCCGAGACCGACAAGCGCTGAAGCGATAATGTAGAGGGGCAANGTGCGGGTAAACACGAACATCGCAAATCCGGCTACAATTAACGCCGTAGCGAAAATGAATGTACCCTTGCGGAAGACTTTCATTGTGCCTGTCACAAAGAGCCCGATGACGAACATTGCAAGATAGAATACCGAGGTCACTGTCGACACTTCTTCTGTGTCCATGTGATATTCCGGCATCAGATTCGGCAGATAATACGCCGGCACTGAAGTGGCAAATACAAAGAAGAAGTAAGCAAGCAGAAGCCAGACAGTACGCCCGATATAGAAACCTCCACTGACTTTCTGACCTTTTGTTGAAAATCCGTCGGCATCAGCTACGGGAATCTCAAGCACAGGTTTTGACTGCGCCTTTGCCTGAGCTTCGGCTGACGATGTGGATGCAGCTGACGATGTGGATGCAGCTGACGATGNGGATGCAGCTGACGATGTTGACGCGGCTGAGNATGCATCTGAAGANGNNGAACCTTCATAGTCNCTCTGAGGAATCTTGCGAAGGAAGGGTATCAGGACGAGAGATACCAACGGAATCAGATATACAAGGAAGGGGAGATGCCAACTCTTGGCAGCGAGAAAACCGACTACGAAGGTTGCTCCGACAAGCGCTACGTTACCGATAGCTGAGATGATACCCATCTGCTTTGTGCGATATTTTCCGGTGAAGACATCAGCGATAAGACCTGTTGAGAACGGCAATATCAGACCGCAACCTGCTCCTAACAGACANCTGAGCCAGATAAGNGCCGTCAGCGAACTGGAGAAGATNGAGAGCGCACCTGCCACTATGTATAATATCGTACCTGCGGCTATNACCGCTATCTTATGCTTCGTCTCCGATAATTTTCCGGACAATAGCACGAAGGGAATAATGACTACATTCGGAAGTACTGTCAGCAACTGAATCTTAAAATCCGTCACATCCGGGAAGATACTTCTCAGACTCCCCTCGATCGGTGTAACTGCCAGCCCCGGAAGATCGACCGCTAATGAAAGCGACCAGATCGCAAGCACCACCATCATAGATATGGTGCCTTTACCTGTTTTTACCTGCATAATAGTAGTGTTTTAATAATGGGAATATAATTTGTTTATTTCNNTCNGCNTNGTNAGCCGAAGTGGGNATNNGAGGCAANAATCAGTCGTCGANNATCTCCACCGTNTCGCCGGAGAANACTCCGAGACCNAGTTTATTCATNATTGATTTAATGGCAGCCTGTGCCTTCACGGAGTTGCCTGCATCATCCAATGGGGGTGCAAACGCTGCNACACCGAAGAGTCCGGGCATNACACCCATTACGCCNCCGCCGACACCTGTCTTGGCAGGNATGCCGGAGGTGTACATCCAATCGCCTGTGTGTTGATAGAAACCGACTGCNGCTATCATTGCCGTAATTTTCTGAGCAAGTTCAGGATCAAACACCTCCAATCCGCTGACAGGATTCTTTCCCTTGTTGGCAATTGTCGAAGCGCAGATTGCAAGNTGTTCGGCGGTGATACCGATACTGCACTGGCGNGTATAAAGATCNAGACTCATCGGCACATCATCATAGATNCGATTGTAGTTCTTAAGCAGCCAGGAGATGGAGCGGTTCTCAAAGTTTGTATCTGATTCNGACTTGTAAAGTTCATCAATCACCTCAGGGCGTGATGCNCACAATGCNTCGAAATTATTGATGATGGCTTCCCATTTNCCCCATGAATCACTCTGCGGCTTCACCATTGAACATGCCGAAATCGCACCTGCGTTCACGAGCGGAGTCGAAGGATGATCATTCTCCAGAAGGATAGCAAAAATTGAATTGAATGGGAGTCCTGTAGCATCCGCGCCTATCATTTTCAGCACTTCCTCNGCGCCATACTGCTTCAGAATAAGAATCGCAGTAAACACTTTGGAGACTGACTCTACTCCGAACTTGTAGCCGGTGTCGCCAACGCTGATGACTGTGCCATCAAGGAGTGTCAGACTGATTCCGAACAAGTCCGGATTCACATTTGCAAGATAAGGGATATAATGTGCATTCTCTCCTCCCTTAATGTCCTTGCACTCCGCGTAGGCTTCTTCTACAGCCTTGCGGATCTGACTTTTTGTGAGTGTCTTTTTCATAATTCTGTAATTTAAANTAAGGTTTCAATTAATCAGGTACTAACCACTCTAATCCGCAGGNTGATACCCGGTCAAATGTTTTTCATTTTNAATTTTGAATGTTTTTCATTTTTATACCAATCAAACAATCCTGCAAAAAATCAGTTCACCAAACTCCCTTTTTTTAACAAAATCTATCGTACGCAAGGGGTAGTCAGGNNATCCGTGGAATCCNNATAAATCTGTGAGACGCANGCGAAGCCGAGCGTCAGTGTNATCCCNTTCCNAAGAAANAATCGCCATCATCAAAAAATTAAAAATCCGTGAAATCCGTCAGCATCCGAGCNAATAAATCCGTGTGCAAATAAATCCATTNCAATCCNAGGAAAATTACTTCTGGCGGGAGAAGGATTGTTTATAGATTTATCAGACACGGATCATTTTGTCTCGGATAGAGACGGATTGCACGGATTTTTTNNTNTNNTNTNTTNCCGNAAGGNGGNTGGATTTACACTGACACTTGGCTTCGCCTCGTGTTTACAGGATCGCACGGATAAGAAGCACGCCCACACATTTGCCGTAACGGGTACGTCACAACCATACGCAAGGGGCAGTGGGGTAATCCGTGGAATCTGTACAAATCCGTGAGACGCAGGCGAAGCCGAGCGTCAGTGTAATCCCCTTCCGAAAAAATAAACGGCATCATCAAAAAATAAAAAATCCGTGAAATCCGTCAGCATCCGAGCAAAAAATCCGTGTGTTAATAATCCATTCCAATCCCAAAGATACTAATGCGACAAGTACGCAATTAAATGAAGCAA
>JAAVBC010000003.1 GCA_014803765.1 Bacteroides sp.
AACACAGACTTGAAAAACTCAAATCAAGCCAAAATGCAAACATTTAATATCCAATGAGTTGTGAAATTGTTATATAATAGCACATAGGCACAAAAGCACAAAAGCACATAAATTTTTTTCTTGACATAAGCACATAAGCACATAAGCACAAAAGCACATAAGCACATAAGTTTTATAGATATAAGGATATAATAAATCTATAAATATGTGCTTGTGTGCTTCTGTCATAAAAATATATTCTTATGTGCTTATGTGCTTCTGTCAAAAAATATTCTTATGGACTTTTGTGCTTGTGTGCTTCTGTCAAAAAATATATTCTTATGTGCTTATGTGCTTCTGTCAAAAAATATTCTTATGGACTTTTGTGCTTGTGTGCTTCTGTCATAAAAATATATTCTTATGTGCTTATGCGCTTCTGTCTAAAAACGTGGGGGACGGGGAGTTGCTATAAAATAAGGGCGGGGTGTGAACTAATGAGGGGATAAATATGTTAAGAGAGTGAAAATTTAATTAATATAATAATTCTTAATTTGATATTTATGAAAAGTATCGCATCTTTTGACCTGCAATATGCTCACCGATTCTATGGTTTCCGTGGTGAGGCGCAGTATTTACATGGCCATACAGGCGTGATGACAATTGAAGTCGAGGACACGATTAACGAGGGAGTAAACATGGTGTTCCCCTGTAATGAGATTCGCAAGACCGCCTGGGATGTGCTTAAGAATTTTGATCATGCCCTTATCCTTCGAGAAGATGATCCGTTGCTACCCGCAATTCTGGAAGTATATAAGTCGCAGGGAATATTGAACGGACATCCTCAGAACACGATGAAAGGGGAAGCTTTTAAGACGGAGCTTGCTACAGCATATCCGGATGCACGGATAGTCGTGACAAAAGAGACAATGACAGTCGAAGGGATGATTAAACTGACCTACGACCTTCTAAAAGATAAGCTCAATATAGTAAAAATTACATTTACGAGCGGCGTAAACGCGGCATCATGTGATTTCACAACGCATAATGATATCGAGCGTTGCCCTCTATGCGGAATAGCACTGAATGAAGAGGGCGTTTGTCCGAAATGTGGATATCGCAAGAAGAAATAATCAAGAAGAAATAATAATGCCGATGAGGGCAAGAAAATAGCGAGGCTGTGTCAGTAGTGACATAGCCTCGCTCATTTTGTGTTGGTAATGGAGATGTCGGAGGGGTGAGCCCCGTGTCGGCAGAGAGGGGGATTATTTGGAGATGGAGAGGTAGCGGAGGTCGAGGGTTGTGTAGGTGCGGGAGGAGGGATCGCTCCAGTGTTCAGCTATGCCGAGGGAGGTGAGGGGTGTGCCGTCGGCTTCGGGATCGTAAGTCGCAGAGGAGGGTGGATTGTCAGCTTTAGCTGCCTCCAAGAGATACATGTCCGCATATTCCATGTCGGGCGCATCAGGAAATTCTGTACGCAAAAGGTCGAGTCCTACGATATCTATGGCTACGGGATCCTGCGATGCCAACAGCGATGCGGGCCACTCGCCATTGAAGGGTGCCATCTGCCATTTCGGTCCCGGTTTGCCACCCACATATTTACACCCCAAGACTCCGTCAATAAGATAGAGAATACATTTTCCGCCGAGATCCTTATGCCCCATGAAATCTACGAAAGTCATGTATTTAGGATTGCCTTGACGATCCTGGTCGAAGTTATTATGAAAATTCTTTCGCCAATCGGCATGAAGGCTCATTGCTCCATACCAGTTCTTGGCACAAAGCGTCACTCCCTGTCCGACGTGACCCTTTAGCAGCGCGAGATTGATAGTGTAATCAGCCTCAACGAAGCATTTGGCTATGCCGCGAGCCAGCTGACCATTGTCGGCGGAATAATGCATGGCGTCTGCCACAAATTCAGCTTTCTCTCTCCCTTCGCCCCCCTGATTGTCAATAAAGCGGACATCCGGAAATTCTGCGTGACATTTATTAAAGATATTATCAGTGATAAAGCGGCTCGGTTCGGCAATGGCGATAGAATTCTGTGGAATCCCTGCCGCATTTACGAGCGAACGCAGAAGCGCCAGCACCATCTGCGGAGTCGCGTTGACATCCGGAGAGTCAGCATGGCTGTCAGTGTTATTATTATTTATTTTTACAGCGATTTTCTGACCTTCTGTATAGGGCGTGCCGGCGTTGTGAGAGGCGATTAGCAGCATCCAGGCGTCTCTTTCGTTGTCGGCACCCGTCAGATCAAGAAGGACAGCGCGGAGCATTTCTTCGCATTCCGTCTGCGAGATATTTGCATCGCTCATCCAGTCGTCGGCAAATTCCCCGGCGGAGACAACAGAAGGATTGTGTGCCCAGCTGACACGACCCGGGAAAATACCTTTGGCAACCCCGACGGGTTCATTGGCAGCCAAACACATTTTCGGCTGCGAGGGGGATTGAGAGAGCGCTCCTAATGTCGCTGAGAAGAAGAGAAGAGAGAAAAATATCTTTTTCATGTTTTTGCTCAATTAAAAAAATATGATGAATTAAGAGAGTGTTTGAATTTAAACCGAATTTAATAATCAGAGAGTTTTAGAATTTTTTGATTTTATCACAAAGGATCTTTTGGGTTCTTTTCCAAAGGTTTCATCAGTCACGATGCAGGCATCGCTTCTTCTTCAACTTTGCAAAATAATTCCAAAATCTCTCTTTGTGCTAAAATCATTTAAATTCAAACACTCTCTTAGAGAATGTTTGAATTTAAACCGAATTAAAGCTAAACACACCCTAAAGGATGTGGAAAACCGGGTTATCTATCAGGGTATTCCTTAGCTTTCTTGTCATACCATTCTTTCATTACATAGAAGGCTTTTTTGCGTTCCCCCTTATCGGAAATCAAACCCTTGCGGTTGAAGTCATCCTGAATGCGCGGGAGATGGCGGCGTGGCGAACGGAAATCCTTTAGAATCCATGGTGTGCATCCGGCGAGTCCCGGGATGCGGTCGAGCATGCGGGTATGGCGTTTATAGAGGTCTTCCTGATATTCCTCGGTAAAGAGATGTGTTGGATCGCCGTGCAGCCCATAGAGAGCTCCTCCGCCAAATTCGCTTATAAACACTGGTTTATCGGTCTTAAAGGTCCATTCAGAGCGGTCGCATTTTTCGGGCGTACCGTCATACCATCCTATATATTCATTGAAGGAGATAATGTCGAGTATGTCTTCGAGAGGGTCGTTGATACTCATGAGTCCCGGCTCGATTTCATCCTTCTCCATTGCGGCTCCGATAAGTCGGGTTCCTTCGTCGAGAGTGCGTGCTTCCTGCGCCAGACGCATAAGGAAATCCTGTCGGGAATCGGAGCGTGGAGTCTCATTTGCGATCGACCATATAATGATGTTGCAGCGATTGCGGTCGCGAGTGATCATCTCGTTCAGCTGATTGGAGGCATTCGCGTAAGTGTCCGGATTATCCCAATGGATAGTCCAATAGACCGGGATTTCCGACCATACCATCAACCCCAATTTTTCAGCCATTCGGACCATCTCCTCATTATGGGGATAGTGGGCGAGTCGCACGAAGTTGCATCCCATATCTTTAGCCCAACCGAGTAGAGTTGCGGCATGGTCGGCGCTCCAGGCTCTACCGCTGTCGTAGGGGCGCTCCTCATGGATGCTTATTCCGCGGCAGAAGATCTCCTCATCATTGAGGAGAAGTTTAGTGCCCTCGGTGCGGATTGTTCGGAATCCGATTTGATCGGTCAGAGTATCATTACCGGCTATCAGGCGCACATCGTAGAGTTTCGGATTTGCCGGACTCCAGCGTTTGGGTTTTGCATTGAGAGAGAAAGACACTTTGCCGGCGGGTGAGAGATTCTCCCGGTGAGAAATTTTAAGTTCGGGGATTTCGATAAGGATGCTCTCAGGCGCGTTGCCATCCACCTGCACCCATCCCTGAATCTTATTTTTCTCCGAGGGGGAGAGTTGGAGAGAGTAATCGCGGATGAAAGTAGAGGGCGTTTCGATGAGAGTGACGGGGCGGGTTATGCCTCCATAATTCCACCAGTCGGCATTGACTGTCGGGACACCCTCCGGACGGCGTTTGTTGTCGACCTTCACTACAAGCGAGTTCTCACCATCGCGAAGTTTCCCTGTCACTTCAAAATTAAAAGGAGTGAAGCCTCCGATGTGGGTTCCGAGTCTTTCGCCGTTGAGCCAGACGATAGTCTCGTAGTTCGCTGCGCCGAAATGTAGAAACTGACGCTTTGAGGAGTCGAACTCGGGAGAGAAACGTTTGCGATACCATAGAGTCCCTTCATAATAATACAGTTCAGGGCGCTGAGTATTCCAGTCGCCGGGGACATCAATGGTCTTGTCGGTTTCAAAATTATATTCTTGCAGTCGGGTAGGGTCGTCGTAATCCTTATCCTGAGCGTAAAGGAGGTCGGAAGGATTTAGACGGTAGTCATAATATCCGTTCTCAAACGGGTCGACAATCGAACGCCATTTCCCGTCGAGCGATACGCTATGGCGCGAGGGGAGGTTGGTGATCAGCGGTTGGATTTCTGCGGCGGCAGATGTCAGAGTTCCGGCAGTCAGCAAAGTGTAGACGGCTGCGGGTAGCAGAGAAGCAGAGATAAGGGTGTTTTTCAAAAAAGAGTTCATGTTAAGTCAGGTCTGTTTTCAAGCAATTCATCTCAAAAATCTTAAGTAATGGAATTTACTTGTGAGATGAAAATTAGAGTTAGGTTTTATAACTGCAAAAGTAGTAAAAAAACTCTATACCTCTGCGGGATAATCAGAATTTCTTAAATTATGATTAATTTTGCAGTTATGAATAATCCGTTTGATTATGTGCCGGGGGAAGAATGCCAAGCCGCATTCCGCGAACTGCTGCTGCGATTGGAGAGATTGCGGGAGAGCGGGAGGAGTGAGGATGTCAATTTCTGTCGGGAACTCGCGGAAGGAAAAATGCTGGGTGTGCTGATTGCTGAGGATAGCACGGGAGTGCGCCACAGGCTGTTTGCATTTTCCGGTCAGATAGGTGGCGCAGGATTCCATTTCCCGGGATTTGTCGGTCCGGTGATTGATTATCTTCAGCCGGAAGGGTATTTCAAGATTCATGAAAGGGATATATCCCGACAGAATGAAGAGATTTCACGCTTTGAAAAAGAGGTGCTGGCAAAAGCGAGAGATAGATATGAAGAAGCGGAAAGTTTGTCGGAAGTAAGAATAAATAATCTGAGAGAGAAATATAATGCGTCCAAACGACAGAGGGAGGAGCGCCGTGAATCCGGAAAGGCAGATGAGAGTGAATTGGCAGAGATGATTCGGCAGAGTCAATTTGAAAAGGCGGAATTAAGGCGCCTGAAGGGGAGGGAGAAAGAGAGATTGCTGCCATTTGCCGAGGAATTAGCCCGGGCTAAAAATCAGCTTCAGGGGATGAAAGAGAAGAGGAAATGCGATTCAGAGAGATTGCAGTCATGGCTCTTTACTGAATTCAGGCTCCTGAATGCCGCCGGGGAATGGAAGAGCCTTCGAGATATATTCGCAGAGACACCCTGGAAGATTCCGCCTTCCGGTGCGGGGGAATGTTGTGCGCCGAAACTTCTTCAGGCAGCCTATCTGAAAGGATGGACGCCTATAGAGATGGCGGAATATTGGTATGGGAAACCGAAAGGGGGAGAAGTGAGGAGACATGGGGAACATTATCCGGCGTGTCGGGGAAAGTGTCTGCCCGTGTTGAGTTGGATGCTGCGGGGAATGGAAGTCAGTCCGCCGATTGGGGAGGATTGCAGAGCGACTCCGGAATCGGCTGCAAAAGTGATTTATGAAACCGTGTTATTTTGTGTTGTCAGCAAACCCTCTGGGATGCTTTCAGTGCCCGGCAAAGGGAAGTCTGAGTCGATTGAGGATTGGCTTAAGTCGAAATATCCGGATAAGGGATTTCTTAAGATGGCGCATAGACTTGACCAGGACACATCCGGGCTTATGATAGCGGCGTTTACTCCCGATTCCTATAAGGAATTGCAGGCTCAGTTTGCACTCAGAAAGATAGAGAAGGAGTATGAAGCGCTGTTGGATGGAGATTATAAGGCGCTTGATATTCCGCCGATGGGAAGAATAGAGTTGCCGCTTTCTGCCGATATACTTGATCGCCCGCGTCAATATGTTGATTTCGCCACAGGGAAGGAAGCGCTGACAGAATATGAATTTATAGGTGTGGAGGAGGGGAGGAGCAGAGTCGTTTTCCGCCCTCGGACGGGCAGGACTCATCAGCTTCGGATTCATGCTGCATCCGAGTCAGGTCTTGGAATGCCTATAGTGGGCGACCGGTTGTATGGGAAGCGGAGAGCGAGGGAGCGACTGCATCTTCATGCCCGGCGGGTGGAGTTTGATTTTCCTTTGGATGGGAGGCATTACTCTTTTGAGGTGCATGCGCCTTTTTGATGCAAAACGGGGGTGTGGTGCAAGGGGGGATTGAATTTGGGAGGTTAGATTAATTGAAATTCAATTGTTTGTGTGATAATGGATAGATATAAACTGAAGGGACATTTGGCGATGTTGGGGGCTAATGTGATGTGGGGGATGATGTCGCCGATTGCGAAGATGGTGTTTGCTTCGGGATTGATTGCTCCGATTGTGATGGTCGACTTTCGAGTTGGCGGAGCGGCAATCCTTTTTTGGATAACTTCACTGTTTCTTCCCTACGAGCATGTGCCCGGTAAAGATATCCTGCGATTATTTGGTGCCGGGATGTTGGGAGTGCTTCTAAATCAGGGATGCTTTATATTAGGGGTTAGCCTGACATCGCCGGGAGAGGCGTCGTTGGTGACGACTACTATGCCGATGTGGGTAATGCTCTTGGCATGGATAATTCTGCGAGAACCGATAACTCTTAAGAAGGCAGGCGGGATTGTGTTAGGAGCGGCAGGAGCAATAATCCTCATATTGGGTAACGGCAATAATATAGCCGGGGATAATCCGGCATTGGGGGATCTGATTGTGCTTTGTGCGCAGTTGAGTTATGCGTTATATCTTACGCTTTATCGCAACTTTATAAAAAAATACTCACTCGTCACGCTGATGAAATGGATGTTTCTGTCAGCTTCCGTCGTGGCGATCCCCGGCACACTGCGTTGGCTAACTTCTATGGATTGGAGTGCTGTGACTTCGGAGGTTTGGAGCGGAGTTGGGTATGTAGTTGTCTGCGGAACATTTCTGGCATATATCTGCATCATGATAGGTCAGAAACGCTTGCGCCCGACATTGGTCGGCATGTATAATTATGTTCAACCGATCGTAGCGACGATAGCCGGCATAGCATTAGGATTGGATCAATTCACGTTGCTGAAAGGGTTGGCAATCCTTCTGATATTCTCCGGCGTATGGCTCGTCACTATCAGTAAGGCAAAACCCTCGGATAATGAAGTTCCTAAAGTGGAATCATAGAGATAGGTCATTATGAAAGATAGATTAAAGAGAATATTCATATCCTTGAAGAAATGGCTTGGCGGGTTGAGTTTCCGAACGGGAATAATAGTCGGCATTTGCTGCATAGCATTCTATATAATCTCCTTCGCGCAGATGGCATTGCCGATTTCCACGGGATTGAAGGGTGTGCTTTGGGTAGTGTTCTTCGGGCTCGCCAAAACCGCACAGTATTCCGCACTACTGATTTTGGGCAAGGAGGGGGTACGCCGGCTAAAGAAATATCTGCGGAGTGTGTAGATTGGAATTCCCGGAGAAATAAAGTTGGCAGGAGACGGTTCTTTTATTTAACATGAGCACAGAAGTATAGGACGCTTCACCAACCTGAGCGGATTGCCTCACCAGAGTGTCAACGCTCGCGCGTATGATTGCATTCCTTTGTTTTTCAATGGGTTGTGTCACTATGTACAGAAGCGTGTCCCTACAGGTGCTAAACCGTGGACGGCGCTATCATACGCAAAGGGCAGTCAGAAAATCCGTTAATCCGTACAAATCCGTGAGACGCAGGCGAAGCCGAGCGTCAGTGTGATCCCCTTCCGAAGAAATAATCGCCATCATCAAAAAATAAAAAATCCGTGAAATCCGTCAGCATCCGAGCCCAAAAATCAGTGTGTAAATAAATCCATTCCAATCCATAAGATAATGCGACAAGTAGGTAATAATAGAGATCTATGGGATTATTTTTGGATTATGCGCACACGGATCTTTGGGCTCGGATGCTGACGGATTTCACGGATTTTTATATAATTTCTTGCCGGAAGAGGTTGGATTTACACTGACACTTGGCTTCGCCTCGTGTTTACAGGATCGCACTGATAAGACAGAGAGGACAGATTCGCCAACCGGAGAGGGTTACCTCACCGGAACCTCCACCTCAACAACCTCCGCGCATCGATACACCGGTTAGGCAACCCGCTCCCGTGCACCATATCCATACCGATCACCCAAGCGTATTATTAGACCGCAAAGTTTTATCAGCATCAGTGAGTTTAATTGGAATTGTAAAGAATATTGTTCGCGCGGAATCAGCAAGGGGCGTTGCCCCTTATGCCTTCGGTCGCGGAAATAGCGGAATTTTCGCGGAAATTTTTCTTAGCAGATATTTACTCTGAATTTTTAGGAATTATCTCAATAGGGCTGAGCATCGCTTTGCTCGCTCTCGCGGAATCGCCTACCGCAAATCAAGATTGAACAACCCGAATAGAACTGCTCCGGCAAATTCCGCACCAGCGAGCGAAGCGATGCTCAGCCACCATCCGCCGGCTCTTCCTCCACCTTCCCTCCTTCAACCTCCACCTTTATGATACAAAGTAAAAATTCCGCGAAACTTCCGCCATTTCCGCAACCCAAGGCAATGGGGCGACAGCCCCAAGCCGTTTCCGCGCGAACAATATTCTTTCCAATTCCAATTCATTAATCAAAACAATCTACGACTCAATATTATACTGAATTCATAGGTGCGTCACCAACCGAAGCGGGTTGCCTAACCGTTAACGGGGTTGAAGCGCAAAGCGCTGAAACCCTCGGAACTCACGACCAATCAAAGGTCATCAACGCGGTTAACGGTGAGGTAAGCCGCTTCCGGGTTAGTGTAGGAAGCGGTCATGGAGAGCAGCCGGGAAAATTGTGACCAATTCAACGCTCAATCAGATTCGCGATTATCAGCTAATGACAAAAATACCGATATAGTTTGGCTCGAATAAAACCATTATAAATAAGGTGGATTGTAAATTCTAACAATTTTTAAATGAAAGAGCCGTGCAGCAGAGGTTAAATTATCAGCTTAGGATGTGATTATTAAGAAAATTTAATTAAATTTGCGGAGAATTAAATTTATTTAAGGTATTGAGAGTGCTCTGGCAGACTTTCTGTATCAGATTGAAGTAAACTTAACTTAACACCCCGTTATATAGGGCGGGATTGTGAATCATGAAAATATTTTTCTGCAAATCTTATGGGATTGCGGCATGGATGGCAGCAGTCAGTGTGTTTTCGTTATCAGCGCAGGATGCGCCTGATAATAATTTTGTTATCAATACGGAAGCTTTTGTCGGCTCGGACTCCGTACGGATGGATTCTGCTCCTGCGGGCTATAATCTTGTCTGGAGCGATGAGTTTGATTCTCCGGAATCATTAAAGGAAAAATGGATGCCTATGAACTGGGAAGCGCAGCGCGTAAATCACGAGTTGCAGACTTATCGTCCGCCGTTTTCTCCGATAAAGGATGCTGAAGGGCAGGAGCGCTTCACAGCAGAAGTTCGTGATGGCATTCTCTGCATTAATTGCTTCGAAGGTGAAGACGGGAAGGTCTATTCCGCGCGTATGGATTCCAAGGAAGCCGGATCGGAGTATAATGACAAAGCAGGATGGAAATATGGATATTTTGAGGCACGCATAAAGATACCCTCCGGATTGGGAACATGGCCTGCATTCTGGATGATGCCGGCAGATTGGAATGACAGCGATCGCTGGCCTGATTGTGGAGAAATCGATATCATGGAGGAGGTCGGCGCAGACCCTAATATGGCGGTATGTTCGCTTCATTCGCGGGGGCATAATCATACAGACAAGACTCAGGTCAGTGCCAGCCGATATATTGAAAATATGGAGAATGATTGGAAAGTATACTCCATGCTCTGGGATGAGGATCATATCGAACTCTTCGCCGACGGCAGACAGATTCTGAATTATCCCAACGACGGGACCGGAAAAGCCAACTGGCCCTACGATCGCCCCTATCATATTACACTCAACTTAGCATGGGGTGGCGACTGGGGAGGATATAAAGGAGTCGACGAAAGTGTACTCCCCGTGGGGATGGAAGTAGACTATGTCAGAGTCTACCAAAAGCCTTCCGCCGAATAATCCCGGACATTAATAAATAAGACAAACAATAAACAGTCGCACGGCGCGTATCTCCCTAATGACCGAGATACGCGCCGCGTGTTATTTTTACTCCTGCAAAGTCAGGTTGGTGTAAACAGATTTCCTTCTGCGTATGTTTACTTTATAAGTATCCACTCTGTAAACTCGAAAGACTATGCTAAGCGATTTGCTAATACTCTTGTTAGGACTGGCGTTATTGATAGCGGGCGCAAATTACGTGACGGATGGTGCCGTAGCGATAGCGCGTCGGTTTAATGTGTCGAATCTGATAATCGGACTGACGGTCGTAGCGTTAGGAAGTTCCATGCCGGACATAGTAGTCTGCGTGGAATCGGCAATGCAGCATAAGTCAACAATCGCCGTCGGAGAAGTTGTGGGGGCGGATCTGTTTGATCTTCTACTTGTCGTCGGGGTCATGGCAATAATACGTCCCTTTACAGTCAGTCCCATAATGCGGAATCAGGATCTTCCGATTCTCGCCATTTCTGCTGCCGCGTTATGGGTGGCAGGTGATACGGTGCTTTTCGACGGGCTGCACCATAATATCATAAATCGGAGTTCAGGTATGATGCTGATACTGATTTTTGCTTTCTACATGTGGTTTATGATATTAACGACGAAGAAGAGTTCTCCCTCCTCCTCAGTTGGACATTCCTCATCCGCGTCGGAACCTGTCGGTTCCGGCGCAAATCCGAGATCGGGTCAGCAGGGAAATACAGAAAGAATTCCGCAGGATTCCGAGTGTGGAATAGTGGCTGCCCATTCTTTCAAAGGGGAAATCCGAAGTATGAAATGCAGGTTTATGAAGCTTAGGAGTCGGCAATGGTTTTCGTGGGTAATGGTAGTTGTCGGGCTCGGGGCATTGGTAATCGGAGGGAATTGGGTTGTAGACGGAGCGAGTGGTTTGGCTTTGAAATTAGGGATGAGTCAGGCGATGGTGGCGCTGACGGTAGTGGCAATCGGCAATTCATTGCCGGATATGGTGACGTCGCTGACCGCCACGCTGAAAGGGGCATGCGGCATAGCATTCGGCAACATAGTGGGGGCGTGCATTATCAACGCATTGCTGACAATCGGATTGCCTGCTCTCATCACTCCATTGGATGGAGATTCCATAGGGTTTGTAGACTTCTTCACATTGGTAGGCTCGGCATTGCTTCTTTGGCTTGTCCCTGCGCTTAGTAAGAATCATAGAATCGGCAGGGTGTTCGGCATCATATTGGTGCTCCTATATGCCGGATATATGACTTTCACGATTATCCGAGGATAAAAAACTCGCAATTTATGTTTTGAGGAAGACGAGCCAGACGGCGGCAATCAGGCAAAGGAAAGCGGCAAAATGATTCCAATGCAGAGTCTCTCCTTTGAAGAATACGACGGTAAAGACTGTGAAAATAACCAGGGTAATCGCTTCCTGAATAACTTTCAGCTGCATAAGTGAGAACGGACCGCCATTGCCCAGAAACCCCATTCTGTTGGCTGGAACCTGACAGCAATATTCCAGCAATGCGATACCCCAGGATATGAGGATAACTATTATTAGNGGAGTCGAGTTGCTGATCCATTTAAGATCCTGCATCTTCAGATGCCCATACCACGCGAGTGTCATAAAGACATTGGAGATGATTAAAAGAATAATAGTATAGAACGCTGCCATTNTAAGTAAGTAATGAAAATTAGTAAACTTGAATCCGGAAATCCGATGCAAAGTTACGGCGGGAAATCGGATAATCAAAATTTTTTGGGGGATGATGTCACATTTCGGATATCGGATGTGTCTATTGAATGTAAGCGCAACGGAAGTCAAGGAATTCCACTAAGCCCCCACCTACTTAAATATCCAAGGCGGGGTTAAGATCGGGCTTTCTCTCAGCGCTCAAAAATCAACAATATTATTAACTCAATAACTTTTTAAAGCAATGGAACAAGTAGTAACCTCTATCTTCATCTGTGTGGTGCTCCCTGTGGCAATAGTACTTATTGTCAATCTGACATCAATCAACAACGACAACAAACGCGCCGAGATTTTATTAAAGGCAATCGAATCCGGACAGAATGTAGACATTGATCGTCTTGCGGACTCACTTGGCGCATCGCGTTCACGCCGCCGACGTAATCGCACACCTCTTGAGATTCTCAATCGGCGTTTGCTTAAAGGGTGTATCTTCACGCTGACCGGATTGGCATCCATGGTCATCTCCTTATTTGACCTGAGTGCTTTGGATAATTTCAATATTATCCCCTCCGGACTGGGCGCGTTGCTTTTCGCTATCGGAGTCAGCTACCTGATTGTCTATTTTGTGACACGCAAGCAGATTCCGCAGGAGGAAAAAGAAATAAAGGAAGAGGAGTCGAATAAATAAGAATCCGGATGCAGCGCGAACAGTTTATAAAACAAGTAGAGGGTTGTCAGAGAGAGTTTCGACGCTTTCTGACGGCTCTTTGCTGCGGAGACTCAGCGCTTGCCGATGATATTGCGCAGGAATCATTCATGAAAGCCTATCTCTCATGTGAGGGATTGAATGATTCAGCCAAGTTCAAATCCTGGATATATCGGATAGGATATAACTCCTTTCTTAATCATGTGCGGGGCGTCCGACTGACGGTAGGATATGAGGAGGCGAAGATGATAAAGGCAGAGGAGCGAGCGGATGGTTTTTCAAAGTATGAGGAACTATATGCAGCTCTGGATACGCTTCCACCCTCGGAGCGGACGTCGATATTGCTTTATTATATTCAGGATTATTCCGTAAAGGAGATAGCGGAGATAATAGATGTATCGGAGGCGGCTGTGCGTCAGCATCTGTCGCGTGGGAGAAATCATCTGCGCGGCATATTGGAGAGATGATAAAGACGAAAAAGAAATTAATAATCATGGAAGAAGATAAACTTAAGGATATATTCAATAAATTCGAGCCTGAGTTATCACCTGATTATCTCTTTATGAATCGGCTGCGCGGCAGTCTGGAATCAGTAGAGATGATAAAGGAGCGACATCAGGCAATGAAGAGGAAGAGCCGACGGGCAGTGGTGATAGCCGCCATTGCCGGGTTTATAGTAGGCATCCTCTTTTCATTCGCATTGCCTTATATCGGAGACAGCGTTCGGGCACTTGCGCATAGTTATCCCAAAATGGAGTTAATTCAGGGGATAGCGGAGAATTATCTGCTTCTCGGCTGGATAGTGATTGCCGCCTTGTCGGTTTATGCATCCGTGAATGTCTATGATATTGCCTTCTCGCTGATGAAAGTAAGGGATAGATAAGGTTTTGATACAGCGGTTAGGCAAGCCGCTCCGGTTGGCGCATCTGTCCTCTCTGTCTTATCTGTGAGATCATGTAAACACGAGGCGAAGCCAAGTGTCAGTGTAAATCTCACCATTTCTGCCAAGAAATTATAATAGAAATCCGTGAAATCCGTCCTCATCTGAGCAAAAAAATCCGTGTGCACATAATCCAAAACAATCCCATAGGTCTGTATTATTACCTACTTGTCGCATTATCTTCTTGTGGATTGGAATGGATTTATTTGCACACGGATTTTTTGGCTCGGATGCTGACGGATTTCACGGATTTTTAATTTTTTGATGATGGCGATTATTTCTTAGGAAGGGGATTACACTGACGCTCGGCTTCGCTTGCGTCTCTTGCGTCTCACAGATTTATATGGATTCCACGGATTACCTGACTACCCCTTGCGTACGATTGTGACATCCCCGGTACGGCAAATGTGTGAATGGGCTTCTTATCCGCGTGAGATCCCGTAAACACGAGGCGAAGCCAAGTGTCAGTGTAAATCCAACCACTTCCGGCAAGAAATTATATAAAAAAATCCGTGCAATCCGTCTCCATCCGAGACAAAATGATCCGTGTNTGATAAATCTAAAAACAATCCTTCTCCCGCCAGAAGTAATTTTCCTCGGATTGGAATGGATTTATTTGCANACGGATTTTTTNGCTCGGATGCNGACGGATTTCACGGATTTTTAATTTTTTGATGATGGCGATTATTTCTTCGGAAAGGGATTACACTGCCGCTCGGCTTCGCCTGCGTCTCACTTTATATTTGTACGTATTCCACTTTTCTTACTACCCCTTGCGTACGATAGCGCCGTCCACGGTTTAGCACATGTGAAACGCGTAACAACCCCCGGGAGGGGGTTGCCTAACCGAAAGCCTCAACGCCACCATGTACTCAACAATGATACCCCAGTAAGGCAACCCGCTTTAGCAGGTTGGATGATACTGTATCAGGTTACAAGTCCGCAGGTTTCAGCGCTTCGCGCTTCAATCGGCGGTTAACGGTGAGGTAACCCGCTTCCGGGTTAGTGTAAATAGCGGGGATGGATAGTAGCTTGAAAAATTGTGACCAATTCAACAATCAATACGACTCTCTATAAGTTCTTACTATCTCTACAATCTCCTATAGATTTGAACGGATAATATTAAACACAGATTTTTTGCTCGGATAGTGATGGGGGTTACAGATTACCGGACTATCCCTCGAGAGTAGTTATTTGGTACCATCAAATTTTAGCGAAAGTAGGAACGCACGACTGCGTCCCTACTATCGCAGAGTTATTGTGGGAGAGGATGTTGGTCTCATTACTAATCATCTGCTCTCGACACTTCATACCTCTTTGAAAAGATATTGGAGCACTTAATTCGTCTCCGGATGAAAGCGAAATCTGAAATACGGGGGCTTGTCTTGTATAAATGGTAAGTCCAGCTTCTNTCTCTCAAGAAGTTGGACTCTACTCATTATGGTTTAGTGGAGAGTAATAATTTTATTCAAATCATTTCTCTTCTTCACAGAAAGTTGGAATAAGTCTTAGAACGCGATGTCGAAATACACGCGGGTCTGTCCGAATTTTCGTGTGTAATTCTTATCGGGATCCGCAGCGCCGTTGACATTAATCGGGATGCCTTGATAAGTTTGAGAATTTGCGTAGAAATAGGGGGAGTAGACAGTGTTTTTCAACTTTCCGCTACCCCAGCGACCTTCAACACCGATGCCGATGTTGCGCCACTGGATGCGGAAACCGAGATCCCACATGCTTACATATCCGAGTTCTATTTCAGTATCTTTGTCTGAGCCGTTGATGTACTCGTTATTTACCATTAACTGAGGTTGGATCATGTAAAGGTTAAGACCTAAAGTAGGCTGATAGTGGAAATAGAGATTCACTTTCAGTGCGGAAAGAGCATTATTCATAAAAGAGAAAGGAGCTACTGTGACAGTCGGACCTACGCCGCAAACTCCGGCGAGGAGAGTCATCTGCTGGAATTTCGCACGCATATCTCCGTCTGAAGTTGTGATGTTAGATGTCCATCCGGAAGTTATGGAGTTGCGGGGATTGATGTCGCGGTAGAAATCTTTATACATCGCATAATCAAGGTCAAACCATCTGACATTCAGACCGACTTTCACTATATTACCCCATGCTTTACTTTTGGGAAAGAGGTAATTATGATTGAAATTGAAGAAGAAACCAAATTTGGCGTTCTGACGTTCGTAGACTTCGGAGGAGCTGGACTCAGCGGCATAACCTATTTCGAAGGAGGTAGCTTTTGACCACACAGCGCTATGAATGCTGTCGGCACGCATCTCAGCCATCTTCGTATTGGCGGACGCAAGTGCGTTTTCTATTGAATCGAGGCGCGAGGCGCTGCTATAGCTATACTGGGCATTAGCTGATCCGCAGAAAACCATCGCTATAATGGAGGCAAAAATTATCTTTTTCATTGTCTTTTCGGAAAGGGGAGATTTTTAGTTGATAGATTGATATGTCAACGACATATTGAATGCNGAGGAAGAAAGACCCGTATTAGCCTTCACCTCATTGAAATATTTATCCCATGAGATATAATAATCCAGAGCGATATCTTCTACATCTTCGGCAACGTTACCGTAAACGCGCGCTGCAGTCTTGATTGATTTGGGGTAGTGAGCCGGGGCTTTACCAAACCATCCGAAGGTCTGCATGAAGCCAAAGAGAGGAAGTTCCGGATCCCACTGATCGGCTCTGTTCTTGACAGATGAATATGTCAGGAGGGATTTTCCGAAATGAGGAGAGTTGATTTCAATGAGATCTCCGTTACTATCCCATTTCTGGGTATATTCGAGATTATCGATCATTATAGTGATAAGGCGCTCATTGTCGTAGCTCAGGCTGACCTGATGAGATGCGTTATCTTTATCGGAGGTGAAATTAAACGCCATGAGCAACCCGTTGTCGAAAGTCATATCCGTCATTTCAATATCCTCGATGGTCATCCAGTCCGACGCCATTAAATCCTTAGTTATCTTCACAGATTCCGGAAAAGAGGAGAGGTTTTCCCTGTTATAAGTATATGCAACATTGTATCGGTAAAGGGATGTGGTCTGTTCTACATCATCGGAAGGGTAGACTTCTGTTCTGTAGAGCACAGACTTAGTAGGATATCCTGCGTAGGAGTATTCGCCTTGGAATTGCAAGAAATATCGGCTATACGAATAACTGTCGCAACTGTAGGAGGTCAAAACCAGAGATTTAAGGGGGTCCTGAGAGTCATCCTCATCTACGTAAACAGCATCATCAATAGGGAGTCCGCCTTCCGGTTCGGGCGCGGAGCAGGATGTCATTGCCGGCAAGAATGCGCTGAGCAGCAACGGCAGATAAAAGATTTTTTTCATGAGTTATACAAGATTTTGATTTTGGATTCAGAATTTAATATCGCGCCAGGAATCACCCATAGATGCGGGTGCGATGGTGGAGGGTGACTGCGACTTATGATTTTCCCGGATAGAGAATTGCTTTACGTTAGTGCTGACATAATCAGCGAGTTCTCCGAGACTCACGTCTCCCATATTTTCCTGTAGTTTCTTGAGGATGAAATATGTGAATAATCCGTGACCTTCATCATTGTAGGCATAGGCTGTCTCATCACCTGAAGAGGCTGTAAAGACGACGACATTGCCGGAAGTGTCCTGCTTTTTGGGGACGATGGCGACGCCGCGTGCTGAAGCCATCATCTCGCCTTCACGCTTGGCTCCGCTGAAACATGCATCCATGAATACGAGAGTGCTCTTTGAGGGGATGTTGGCAAGACGCTGATAGAGATTTTCAAGCGAATATCCGGTAGATGTGTCTGCTCCATAGCCATCTACGGGGAGGAGGTAGGCATCGCGGGTAGCTTCATCGGGCACACCATGACCGGCATAATAGATGATAAGGTTGACATCCCCTTCAAACGCATTGGAGGTTTTGGCAAGCAGGTTCAATCCGAATCTCATGTCATTTAGGGATGCATCCTTGATCAGCTGCACATTTTTGGAAGGAATGCCAAGTGCTTTCTTAAGATAGAGGGAGAAGACCTCGGCATCTTTATTAGCGTAGGGAACATCAGCTTCGCGTGTATATTTCTCGTTGCCTATCACGAGGGCAAATGTACGCTCGCGGTCGATGCCATCCATCATAGGAATATTGAAGTCCACTTCGGAAATAAAGTCAGAGGTGGAGACCTCCTCCTGATCATCATTCTTCTTATTATTGGCAGCCATATTCGGGTTCGACAATCCGAGTAGAGCAAGCACCTCAGGGCTTCTTTCGAGCGGAGTGCGGATGAAAGGGTTGCCGTTGGGAGTTCTCAGGTTGCCAGCTCTTTCAAGAGTCAGAAGCTTATGATTCCCCTCGAAGGCTGCCGACGCAAGTTCGGTCCATGTGTCGGAGAAATCGACTGTAGTCAGTGGCGGACATTCAAAGAAGGCGCCTTGCTCCACGAGCACATCGGAGTTAAATACGACCTTATTGACTTTAGAACGCATAAATGCGCCATCTGCAATGGCTTTAAGAGTAGAAGGAAAGACGAGAGAATCCTGCTTCAGACTGCCGGAGAAAGATCCGAGTCCGATTCGTCTTACTCCCTCCGGGAGCTTCAACTCCTTAATAGGAGTTCCCTTGAAAGAAAAATCTCCAATCTGAGCAAGGGTGGAGGGGAGCACGAGCTCAACGGGCATTGAACGGACGAATTTTTCACCTATTGGCGAAAAAGATTTGAATCCGATGGATGTGACTCCTTCCTCAATCACAATCTTATTGATTTTATGCCACTTCCCTTCTTTATACCAAGCTTCGTTCTGAGGCACTGCCCAGTCGGGCATATCTCCCGAACCGGAAATGACAAGAGTACCCTCGGGAGTAACATCCCATTTGAGAGTTTGGGTAAGTTTTTTGGGTTTTGCAACGGCTGTACTGAAAATCAGGGTCAGACACAAGCAAATTGAAAACAATCGTTTCATTTGATATCAGTATGTAAAGTAGTTTGAATGAAAAAATATTGTGAGTATTTTTTACAAAAGCATATTCAGCAACTTCGCAGAGAGATTCGATGGTAAAAAAATCAATCGATGGTTAACAATCTCTGCCGAAAGTCTATAATCGGATGCAAAGATAGTGAATATTTTGTGGATGCACAATCTTTCTTTATTAAACACTAAAGATTTCGGAAAGATTTCGGAAAAAACAGTCCATAAAATGAGTCACAAAAAATCCCTGGATGGTCGCGGGAAATTTTAAAGTTGAATTCAGCGATATTGAATAGATTTCGTGGGTTGGTGGCTATGTTTTGAGGAAGACGAGCCAGAGGGCGGCAATCAGGCAAAGGAATGCTGCGAAATGATTCCAATGCAGAGTCTCTCCTTTGAAGAATACGACGGTAAAGACTGTGAAAATAACCAGCGTAATCGCTTCCTAAATAACTTTCAGCTGCATGAGGGAGAACGGGCCGCCATTGCCCAGAAACCCCATTCTGTTGGCAGGAACCTGACAGCAATATTCCAGCAATGCGATACCCCAGGATATTAGGATGACTATTATTAGCGGAGTCGAGTTGCTGATCCATTTAAGATCCTGCATCTTCAGATGCCCATACCACGCGAGTGTCATAAAGACATTGGAGATGATTAAAAGAATAATAGTATAGAACGCTGCCATTATAAGTAAATTTGAATCCGGAAATCCGATGCAAAGTTACGGCGGGAAATCGGATAATCAAAATTTTTTGATGATAGGGATTATTTCTTCGGAAGGGGATTACACTGACGCTCGGCTTCGCCTGCGTCTCACGGATTTATACGGATTCCACTTTCCTGACTACCCCTTGCGTACGATTGAGACATCCCCGGTACGGCAAATGTGTGAATGGGCTTCTTATCCGCGTGAGATCCCGTAAACACGAGGCGAAGCCAAGTGTCAGTGTAAATCCACCCCCCTTGCGGGAAAATACCAAAATAAAAAATCCGTGAAATCCGTCAGCATCCGAGCAAAAAATCCGTGTGTTAATAATCCATTCCTATCCGAGGGAAATGACTGCTGCCGTGAGAGGGATTGTTTTTAGATTTATCAGACACGGATCATTTTGTCTCGGATGGAGACGGATTGCACGGATTTTTTATATAATTTCTTGCCGGAAATGGTTGGATTTACACTGACACTTGGCTTCGCCTCGTGTTTACAGGATCGCACGGATAAGACAGAGAGGACAGATTCGCCAACCGGAGCGGCTTGCCAAACCGCTGTATCTAAACCCTTATCTATCCCTTACTTTCATCAGCGAGAAGGCAATATCATAGACATTCACGGATGCATAAATCGACAAGGCGGCAATCACGATCCAACCGAGAAGCAGATAATTCTCCGCTATCCCTTTCATCAACGCCATGTCGGGATAACTATGCGCAAGATTCTTTACACTCTCTCCGATATAAGGCAATGCGAATGAAAAGAGCATACCGACTATAAACCCGGCAATGGTGGCTATCACCACTGCCCGTCGGCTCTTCCTCTTCATTGCCTGATGTCGCTCCTTTATCATCTCTACTGATTCCAGACTGCCGCGCAGCCGATTCATAAAGAGATAATCAGGTGATAACTCAGGCTCGAATTTATTGAATATATCCTTAAGTTTATCTTCTTCCATGATTCTTAATTTCTTTTTTCGTCTTTTTTCATCTCTCCAATATGCCGCGCAGATGATTTCTCCCACGCGACAGATGCTGACGCACAGCCACCTCCGATACATCTATTATCTCCGCTATCTCCTTTACGGAATAATCCTGAATATAATAAAGCAATATCGATGTCCGCTCCGAGGGTGGAAGCTTATCCAGAGCTGCATATAGTTCTTCATACTTTGAAAAACCATCCGCTCGCTCCTCAGCCTTTACCATCTTCGCCTCCTCATATCCTACTGTAAGTCGGACGCCCCGCACATGATTCAGAAAGGAGTTATATCCTATCCGATATATCCAGGATTTGAACTTGGCAGAATCATTCAATCCCTCACATGATAGATAGGCTTTCATGAATGATTCCTGCGCAATATCGTCGGCAAGCGCTGAGTCTCCGCAGCAAAGAGCCGTCAGAAAGCGTCGAAACTCTCTCTGACAACCCTCTACTTGTTTTATAAACTGTTCGCGCTGCATCCGGATTCTTATTTATTCGACTCCTCTTCCTTTATTTCTTTTTCCTCCTGCGGAATCTGCTTGCGTGTCACAAAATAGACAATCAGGTAGCTGACTCCGATAGCGAAAAGCAACGCGCCCAGTCCGGAGGGGATAATATTGAAATTATCCAAAGCACTCAGGTCAAATAAGGAGATGACCATGGATGCCAATCCGGTCAGCGTGAAGATACACCCTTTAAGCAAACGCCGATTGAGAATCTCAAGAGGTGTGCGATTACGTCGGCGGCGTGAACGCGATGCGCCAAGTGAGTCCGCAAGACGATCAATGTCTACATTCTGTCCGGATTCGATTGCCTTTAATAAAATCTCGGCGCGTTTGTTGTCGTTGTTGATTGATGTCAGATTGACAATAAGTACTATTGCCACAGGGAGCACCACACAGATGAAGATTGAGGTTACGACTTGTTCCATTGCTTTAAAAAGTTATTGAGTTAATAATATTGTTGATTTTTGAGCGCCGACAGGAAGCCCGATCTTAACCCCGCCAAGGATATTTAGGTAGGTGGGGGCTTAGTGGAATTCCTTGACTTCCGTTGCGCTTACATTCAATAGACACATCCGATATCCGAAATGTGACATCATCCCCCAAAAAATTTTGATTATCCGATTTCCCGCCGTAACTTTGCATCGGATTTCCGGATTCAAGTTTACTAATTTTCATTACTTACTTAGAATGGCAGCGTTCTATACTATTATTCTTTTAATCATCTCCAATGTCTTTATGACACTCGCGTGGTATGGGCATCTGAAGATGCAGGATCTTAAATGGATCAGCAACTCGACTCCTCTAATAATAGTCATCCTCATATCCTGGGGTATCGCATTGCTGGAATATTGCTGTCAGGTTCCTGCCAACAGAATGGGGTTTCTGGGCAATGGCGGTCCGTTCTCACTTATGCAGCTGAAAGTTATTCAGGAAGCGATTACCCTGGTTATTTTCACAGTCTTTACCGTCGTATTCTTCAAAGGAGAGACTCTGCATTGGAATCATTTCGCAGCATTTCTATGCCTGATTGCCGCCGTCTGGCTCGTCTTCCTCAAAACATAAATTGCGAGTTTTTTATCCTCGGATAATTGTGAAAGTCATATATCCGAAATATAGGAGCACCAATATGATGCCGAACACCCTGCCGATTCTATGATTCTTACTAAGCGCAGGGACAAGCCAAAGAAGTAATGCCGAGCCTACCAATGTGAAGAAGTCTACAAACCCTATGGAATCTCCATCCAATGGAGTGATGAGAGCAGGCAATCCGATTGTCAGCAATGCGTTGATAATGCACGCCCCCACTATGTTGCCGAATGCTATGCCGCATGCCCCTTTCAGCGTGGCGGTCAGCGACGTCACCATATCCGGCAATGAATTGCCGATTGCCACTACCGTCAGCGCCACCATCGCCTGACTCATCCCTAATTTCAAAGCCAAACCACTCGCTCCGTCTACAACCCAATTCCCTCCGATTACCAATGCCCCGAGCCCGACAACTACCATTACCCACGAAAACCATTGCCGACTCCTAAGCTTCATAAACCTGCATTTCATACTTCGGATTTCCCCTTTGAAAGAATGGGCAGCCACTATTCCACACTCGGAATCCTGCGGAATTCTTTCTGTATTTCCCTGCTGACCCGATCTCGGATTTGCGCCGGAACCGACAGGTTCCGACGCGGATGAGGAATGTCCAACTGAGGA
The DNA here is from genome assembly GCA_014803765.1 of Bacteroides sp. GTDB lineage: Bacteria > Bacteroidota > Bacteroidia > Bacteroidales > Muribaculaceae > Lepagella. The sequence continues at coordinate 22,537 of JAAVBC010000003.1, forward strand.
GGAGGGAGAACTCTTCTTCGTCGTTAATATCATAAACCACATGTAGAAAGCAAAAATCAGTATCAGCATCATACCTGAACTCCGATTTATGATATTATGGTGCAGCCCGTCGAAAAGCACCGTATCACCTGCCACCCATAACGCGGCAGCAGAAATGGCGAGAATCGGAAGATCCTGATTCCGCATTATGGGACTGACTGTAAAGGGACGTATTATTGCCATGACCCCGACGACAAGTAGAAGATCAAACAGATCCGCCCCCACAACTTCTCCGACGGCGATTGTTGACTTATGCTGCATTGCCGATTCCACGCAGACTACTATGTCCGGCATGGAACTTCCTAACGCTACGACCGTCAGTCCGATTATCAGATTCGACACATTAAACCGACGCGCTATCGCTACGGCACCATCCGTCACGTAATTTGCGCCCGCTATCAATAACGCCAGTCCTAACAAGAGTATTAGCAAATCGCTTAGCATAGTCTTTCGAGTTTACAGAGTGGATACTTATAAAGTAAACATACGCAGAAGGAAATCTGTTTACACCAACCTGACTTTGCAGGAGTAAAAATAACACGCGGCGCGTATCTCGGTCATTAGGGAGATACGCGCCGTGCGACTGTTTATTGTTTGTCTTATTTATTAATGTCCGGGATTATTCGGCGGAAGGCTTTTGGTAGACTCTGACATAGTCTACTTCCATCCCCACGGGGAGTACACTTTCGTCGACTCCTTTATATCCTCCCCAGTCGCCACCCCATGCTAAGTTGAGTGTAATATGATAGGGGCGATCGTAGGGCCAGTTGGCTTTTCCGGTCCCGTCGTTGGGATAATTCAGAATCTGTCTGCCGTCGGCGAAGAGTTCGATATGATCCTCATCCCAGAGCATGGAGTATACTTTCCAATCATTCTCCATATTTTCAATATATCGGCTGGCACTGACCTGAGTCTTGTCTGTATGATTATGCCCCCGCGAATGAAGCGAACATACCGCCATATTAGGGTCTGCGCCGACCTCCTCCATGATATCGATTTCTCCACAATCAGGCCAGCGATCGCTGTCATTCCAATCTGCCGGCATCATCCAGAATGCAGGCCATGTTCCCAATCCGGAGGGTATCTTTATGCGTGCCTCAAAATATCCATATTTCCATCCTGCTTTGTCATTATACTCCGATCCGGCTTCCTTGGAATCCATACGCGCGGAATAGACCTTCCCGTCTTCACCTTCGAAGCAATTAATGCAGAGAATGCCATCACGAACTTCTGCTGTGAAGCGCTCCTGCCCTTCAGCATCCTTTATCGGAGAAAACGGCGGACGATAAGTCTGCAACTCGTGATTTACGCGCTGCGCTTCCCAGTTCATAGGCATCCATTTTTCCTTCAATGACTCCGGAGAATCAAACTCATCGCTCCAGACAAGTTGATAGCCCACCGGAGCGGAATCAATCCTTACGGAGTCCGAGCCGACAAAAGCTTCCGTATTGATAACAAAATTATTATCAGGCGCATCCTGCGCTGATAACGAAAACACACTGACTGCTGCCATCCATGCCGCAATCCCATAAGATTTGCAGAAAAATATTTTCATGATTCACAATCCCGCCCTATATAACGGGGTGTTAAGTTAAGTTTACTTCAATCTGATACAGAAAGTCTGCCAGAGCACTCTCAATACCTTAAATAAATTTAATTCTCCGCAAATTTAATTAAATTTTCTTAATAATCACATCCTAAGCTGATAATTTAACCTCTGCTGCACGGCTCTTTCATTTAAAAATTGTTAGAATTTACAATCCACCTTATTTATAATGGTTTTATTCGAGCCAAACTATATCGGTATTTTTGTCATTAGCTGATAATCGCGAATCTGATTGAGCGTTGAATTGGTCACAATTTTCCCGGCTGCTCTCCATGACCGCTTCCTACACTAACCCGGAAGCGGCTTACCTCACCGTTAACCGCGTTGATGACCTTTGATTGGTCGTGAGTTCCGAGGGTTTCAGCGCTTTGCGCTTCAACCCCCTTTATATTTGCAATGTAAAAATCAGATTGTCCTAAAAGGGACTTTTGATCTCAGTATAAAAACCGAGGTTGTGTGTTCCTTTGTTGTATTAAGGA
>JAAVBC010000004.1 GCA_014803765.1 Bacteroides sp.
AAAAGTTAGACATAAAACTTTTGGAGGTCAGTTTAATTATGAAGCATACCCTTGAAGAAAAAATAAGTTATGTGAAGTTAGTGCTTGACGGCATACCACAAAGACAAATATGTAAAACATATGGGCTTGGTCATAACAACCTGAGATTCTGGATAGATCGATATAGGTTATATGGAGAAGAAGGTCTCAAGCCAAAGCCTTATGTAGATATCAGTCCCAATAAAAAAGAAAGACTAATACGTTTATATGAAGAAAAAGGTGTACCTTTGCGTCTGATCTGCATTGAGCACAACATCAGCAGAGCAGCCTTTGGCAAATGGATAAAGCAAGTACGCACCAAAGGCTACGGATCATTATATAAAAAACGACAACGAGACCATCCACCTAAAGATATTATGGCACGACCCAAGAAGAAAGAACCCCAGACAGAGCTTGAAAAGCTTCAGTATGAGAACCTTCGTTTGAGAGCAGAGAATGCGCTATTAAAAAAAGTGAAGGCCTTAGTCGAGGAAGAAGAAGCCCGGGCAAGACGCAATGGGCGGAAGCCATCAACGAACTAAGGTCAGAATTTCCTCTCGACTTATTATTAGAGTTGAAAAAGATGGCTCGTTCTGTGTTTTATTATCATCTTAATCGTCTAAAATCAGAAGGCAAATATGCAGAAGAAAAAGAAACCATAATGTCTATTTTTCACGAGCATAAGGGTCGTTATGGCTATAGACGTATAACCGATGAGATGCGAAACCGTGGAAATACTATAAACCACAAGACTGTTCAAAAGCTTATGCAGTCTATGGGGCTTAAAAGTCAGATACGCAAAGTACGCTATCGATCATATAAGGGTACGGTTGGTAAAACAGCCCCTAATATAATAAACCGTAATTTTACGGCATCGGCACCTAATCAAAAGTGGGCAACCGATATAACACAGATAAATATATGTGATACAAAGCTATACCTGTCACCGATACTTGATATGTACAATGGTGAAATTATATCCTATAACATCTCTAAATCACCAAACTTAGAGCAAATATATGATATGCTGGACAAGGCTTTTGCCAAATATGATAATCTTGACGGATTAATAATCCACTCCGATCAAGGTTGGCAATATCAACATTATGGGTATAGACAAAGGCTTAAGCAAAGACATATAACTCAAAGTATGTCACGTAAAGGGAATTGCCTTGACAATGCAATGGCAGAGAACTTCTTCGGCATCATGAAGTCAGAACTACTGTATGCCGAGAAATTTGAATCGTCGGAAGCCTTTATAAAGGCTTTGGATGAATATATTGATTATTATAATAATAAAAGGATTAAATCTCGGTTAAATGGGAAGAGTCCGGTGCAATACCGAACTCTTGTAATAACTGGTTAATGTTTAATCCGTCCAACTTTTGGGGGTCACTTCACTTTTGCAATTCTCGTTGAGTCATGATATTATAACAAGAACATCCATGTAACATCTGAAGGTCGACCAAAGCCTGTAACGACTACCGGGATGTTCCGAAAGATTATCGGCTTTTGCCGTATGTCTCTGTGATTATGATTCTTTGCCGAAGCAAAGCGACCAAAGGTCGATAACGGCCATTTTTCAGATGAAGTTCTCGTTAGAATACAAAGTTACGAAAATTTCCCGAGATTCTTGTTGAGAATCGAAGGAATTTCGCGTTATGGGATAGATAGCCCGGAAGCACATAAACTCTTTTTATTTTTTGACATAAGTCCCAAAACCGCTTTGGGACTTATGTCTAAAAAAACATGTGCGTATGTCTGAAATAAGATTTTAGGAGGGGCTTTATAAGAAAACACTACTTTTTTACGTTTATTTTTCGATGAACAGATTTCACCGCATAGCCGGGGTATACGCCGGAGCAATCTTTCTGATGGCATCGGGAGCATTTCACGCTTCCGCAGCCACCGGTAGCTCTTCCTATGACTTCCTGAATATTCCAACTTCTTCCCATGCATACGCATTGGGAGGGAGCGGTATTGCCGTAATTGACGACGATGTCTCTCTTGCCGATCAGAACCCTGCCCTTTTGGGTCCGGAGATAGAGAAGCAGGTCAATTTCAGCTATATGCATTATATGGGAGCGGGTAATTTCGCCGGTGTGCGCTATGGACAAGGTGCCGGGGAAAATTCCGCATGGGCTGTCGGAATGCGCTATCTCAACTATGGTTCGCTTACAGAATACGACCCGTCAGGCATCGCCGGAGGAAATTTCTCCCCCTCCGATATTGTTTTTGAAGGCAGTTATTCTCGCGACATATCTTCCCGATGGCGCGGAGGTGTAAACCTGAATCTGATTTATAGCCACTATCATATCTATTCAGCTTTCGCCATATCTGTTGATTTAGGCGTCAATTATTACGATGACGAGCACGACCTTTCATTCTCCGTAGTTGTCAAGAATGCGGGAGGTCAGCTCAAGCGCTTCGATAAGGCTTATAATCGTCTCCCCTTCGATGTGCAGTTAGGGTATATGCAGGGACTCGGACAATCCCCCTTCTCCCTCGCTATCACCGCGCGCCATCTCACGCATTGGAAACTCCCCTATTATACTCATCCCAAAGACTCGGATGGGGATGAACAGGTGCTGAAATCCACATTCTTTTCCAATTTTTTCCGTCATCTCACATTCGGTCTGCAATACGCTCCAAGCGAGAAACTCTATCTCGCCCTGGCGTATGATTATAAGAAGGCAACCGATATGTCGACCTACCAACGAAATTTCTTCAGCGGTTTTTCAGTAGGCGCCGGATTGCGCGTACGCTCTTTCGGCATTGGAGTATCATTCGGCATGCCCCACAAATCAGCCACTACTCTGATGCTCAATCTCAACTGCAACTTTGCCGAATTACTCCATTAATACGTAGCTAAGACTCCAACCTACAAGAAATATTAGTACAACCATCCGCGATAGCAGGTGATTGCAAAAATGACATCCGTCCGTATTTTGGACGGACTTTTTTCTTTGTATTGAGGAGCAAATACAGAGGGAAAATCGGGATGCTACAGCAATCACCCGTCCCGGGTCGGCATTTACCTCCCGGAGAGAGTTCATCGCCATAAGTCCAACGGTCCGCAATAGCAGGTAGATGCTATTGCGGACCGTTGGACATTTATTGTGGGATGGAGTCTAAGGGTCTGCCTAAGGTTCCTTTCACTATCTTTGTAGAATAAGTATTGTAGAATTAAATATTTCTTTTTAACTTTGTGGCGACTCAGTTAGCCCAGAGGGGTTCTATCTGGGGTAAATATTATTTAAGGCGTTTACTTAACGTTTTATCTTCCGGACTTAAATCTCGCAAATTTAAACTCTACAAGAAGATAAGGCAACGAGTGACGTCCACTTTGGGAGTCTATATACCCTACGATTCTTTTGTTGGCAAGAGATTTGTTTTCTTATGCCATCAAGAGATTGGGGTTGCATATAGCTATCCAGGCGTGGGCTAACTGCGTTGCTTATCCTTGTAGAAGGCAATGCGAGAGCCTAAGTTCGGGATAAGCTTCGGTACAGACTCCCATGCCTTTTTTTATGATCTAATCTTAAGTGACTGTTAGGGGTAGTCAACAGCCGTTCGAAATTTTCAAATGGTAAAATTACATCCGTGTCCCCTAAAATATATTTCGCCATTTCTCAGCATAATATTCTTAGCTAATTTTCAAGTTTATGCAGGAAATATTAAAATAAATAAGCTGCAGACTTATAAACAGACAGCCTCTCCTGATGTGGTGGATAATTATATGTTTGCCACATATTTCTCACACGCTAAGAAAGCTTATAATCTCCGTGGATTCGAGATTGGATCTACCGGAAACAATATTATTGATCTAAAAATGAATCCGGCAGGGTATTCCTTTGCCCTATTATATGGCAAACCGGGAAAGACCGCTGTCCGGATTCAATCACTTAATCCATCGCGTAATCTTAAAGAGGATCTAAAAGGTCTCGTAGCACCAACGGCAATCTGCTACATGCCTGATAGCCGACAGATAGCTATTGCAGATGATGGAAAAATTAAATTTTACAATTCTAAAAATTTCCAGCTTGAGCGAGAAATTCCTGTTGTAAACTCTCCTTTATCTCTTACAATTTCTCCGAACGGAGAAATTGCAATTGTTCTCTATCCGGATATTGTGAGAATTATTGCGCTCTCATCTGGAGAAATACGAAAAACACTCAATCTATCATCCCCGGGATCCGTAGCCTTTAATCCAAGTGGCTCTCAGTTTGGAATACTTACAGAATCGGGTGAACTAACAACGTATTCAACTTCAGATTTTTCAATAATTACTGATTTAAAAGATCTTGGATCAGCAAAAAACTTATTTTTTCACTCTGATGAAAATTACGCCGGAATGATTATCAATGATAATCACATTCAGTTTGTAAATCTTTATGATACTTCTGATCGACCTGCCATATATGAAAATAATCCCACTTGGGCAAAATTCCTACATGATGGTTCGGGTACTGAATATCTTGCCACAGCTGATAAAAATAGCATTAAATATAGACAGGTAGAGGGATTTGAGCCCAATTATAATCTTATGCTCAATAAAATGGTTGAAGAACGTATGAGAGAATGGACCAAAATGCGACCCGGCGAAACTGAACTTGAGTATCTGGAACGCGTCAGCGAAGAAAGTCTTCGAAAACAACGACTTCAGTTCATTAACGAAATTTCCAGTGAGCTCGCACTTACAGCGGGATTAGGCAACTTCTCTGACGTTACCTTAGGACGTTATAATCCTACAGATGGCACCCTGATTATTTCTTTAGGAGGACTAAATGACATATATCTCAGTGTTCCTCCGGAAGATATGGCAGGTTTTGGAGATGGCAATAATTTACAATTCTCGAATCATGTTTTTTCTCTGACTCCCGAGAATAATTTCAATCTTATATATGTGCAGGTCTATAATCCAACCAATGGTAAAACATATATATTCGATAACCTTGATAAGCAGGATCTAAGTTTCCTGATGTCTGATAATAATTTTGTTTCTCTTAACCTTATAATGCAATCAGCACGTGAAGATGTGATGCTGAATGAAATCAAAAATAGCATTCTTGAGGAAGCACGTAAAAATAATATATTGTCAGATCACACTACAATAAACGTCGAAACGCATATCGAACCGGCTACAGACGATATGGGTCGCAGAATCAATAACTATCATATAGATTTTACATATTCAGTGGATAGCCAAGGGTCGGCTAAGGAAGATTTCGCACCGGGCAAATATCAAATAGAACAATCTCCGGCAGCTATGTCCTTAGCACGAATAATCCAACAGGCATTTACAAATGAATTTGCACCATATTTAACCCCGGGCAAAAAGCTTATAATGAACATAACAGGCTCTGCAGATGCCCTTCCCATTAATGGCGCAATTACCTACAATGGTTCATTCGGTCAGTTTGATGAAGAGCCATGCTATATCAATGGGAATTTAACCACTATCTCAGTAAATTCTAAAGATGCAATCCGCACTAACGAACAACTTGCATTTATGAGAGCTCAAGCTCTGCAACAAAATATGAAGTTGAACATACCTAAGATCTCAGAAATGAATTTTGTTTATCAGAACAATATTGAAGTTTCAAAAGAAAAAGGAGCTGCTTATCGTAGGATCAATGTATCATTGATATTCGTTGACGCTTTTTAATTGATAATTAAGTAATAAAAATTAAACGATATTATGAAAGTAAGTAATGGGATAGCATCTTGTACGTAGAGAACATATTCTTTTTGGCTAATTTCCAATTGTCAGTCAGTCAGATACAAAGTATCTTCTTTCCCTCTACATGGAAATTATCTCAAAAATCCTTAAGTTTTATATGTATATTAACTTTCATTACTTACTTAACTGAAAAAGTGTATGATAAGAAATATTATTATTTGCCTACTGACTCTATACATTATACCAGGAAATGTAAGTTATGCAGAAACAAGCCAATCTATCGTATTTGCTCGTGAGCAAATGGATTTTTTCCGGGAACAAGCATCCAAGGGTAGTCCCGAAGTTGCCGGGTATCAGGCTTTATATAAAGCAGCACTAACATATTCAGATATAGTAGAAAAATCAGATTTTAATTCTCCCGATTTTAAAGAATGCCGGCAAGCCCTTATAGAAATATTCCCGAGACTTGCTGACGGCGCATACTTTTACGCTGCCCGAAACGATCAGGAGAAAGTCTTGGATTTTGCATGTGCTTATGTAGATGTATCTTTGCTAAAGTGTATGGAATCACAACATATCCAACACTCTAAACAATATTCCACACTGTCAAATCTTGCAGCAACTAATCTATATAACCGCAGACAATATGATAGGTCTATCAAGTATTTTTCGGCCTATCTGGAATCCGGAGACCCCACGGCTCAAGAGAATGCTTTTGAAGGACTCGCCCGATGCTATTTTGAATCAAAGCAATATGGATATGCTGCGAACATCTGTCTACAAGGTTCCCAACGCTATCCGGACAATATGAATATTTTACTTATAGGAATAGAATCATGCGGACATAACGGCAATGATGCGGAAATGGAGCCCATGTTACAAAAAGCCCTTTCCCTCCAGCCTAATCATAAGGGATTGCTGGAGTACCAAGGAAAGATGTATGAAAGGATGAACAGATATGAAGATGCAGCCCGTTCTTATTCAGTACTGACATCTCTCCAACCCTCAAATCTTGATTATATTTGTCATCTCGGTTTTAATTATTATAATGCTGCAACACTCGCATTTACAAGAGCCAAGGATAATGGTTCATCTTCAACTTATGCCTCCGGATTGTTTACGAAAGCAGCCCCTCATTTACGCACGGTGTTAGATAACTCTCCCTATGCAGCTAATGTTGCGAGGGCGTTGGCTTTATGTTACAGTCTGACTAATGATGCTGTCAGACTAAAAGAGGTTAATAATGCGTTGTCTTCAATGCATTACGCGCCTGTTGATCTATCAGCCCTCCCAACATTAGTTCAGAACTACAATCCATCTCCTGATCCGGCACCTATGGCACTATCGGCTACATCTGCTATTGCAAAAGGAGAAGAACTATTGAGTGATGTAGATATCGACATACCCTCGACTGGTTTGAATCGACCTGACACATACGTTATCATCATTGCGAATGAGAACTACAAGAATACAGAAGTGCAGAAAGTCCCATTCGCTCATAGAGATGGAAAGATATTCAAAGAATATTGTCATAATGTATTGGGAGTATCAAAAGAGAAAGTCAAACTCCTTTTGGATGCGACCTCATCAGAAATGAGATCCATTTTTAGAGACCTTAAAACACGGACTGATATGGATCCCGATAAACTCAACCTGATTGTCTATTACGCCGGGCATGGAAATCCGGATATTCCTAATAATAAAAGCTATCTTGTGCCTACGGATGTACGTGCTAACAATTTTCAGGAATGTCTCGCACTTGATAATCTATATTCGCAATTGGATGAAATGAGGGCAAAGAGTGTCACTGTCTTTTTGGATGCATGCTTTAGCGGGGCGAGTCGAAGTGGGCAGATGATGATGTCGGGTAGATATGTCCGTAAGTCACAGGCGGATATCAAGCCGGCAGGAAAAACTATCGTTTTCAGTGCTTCATCCGGAGAGGAAGCTGCTAATGCTTATAATGAGCAGAAGCATGGTTATTTCACTTATTTTCTTCTGAAAGCCCTTAAGGAGACCCAAGGAAATATTACATACGCAGAACTTAAAGAACGTCTTGAACGCGATGTAAAATTGCGGGCATTCGATGTAGAAGCTAAAATCCAAACTCCCTCTTTCCAATGTCCAGACGCTTTAATTCCCACAATAGGCGATCGCAGGCTTATTGACTAATCATAATAAAATAACAACAATATCAAATTTTTCAACATTTAAATTCTAATTTCTATGAAGAAATTAATGACGCTATTGATTTGCGCCCTATGTTCCATCGGGGCGGCAATCGCACAGAACAGTAAAACGTACACAGGATTTGTCGTTGACAAAAACGGCAACCCCGTGGTGGGCGCGGAAGTAATGGCTCCTGATGGAGGAGCATCCGCAATCACAGACTCTGACGGATCTTTCCAGATCGAAGTCCCTTTCATGCTTAATAAACTTACTGCATCCTATGCGGGCATGAGAGATAACACCCGGAAGCTTGGAGATTCTTCCAATCTCGTCTTTAAGATGAAACAGCTTAGAAAGATGACCGGCTTTATAAGCTTTATCGGAAACTTTGGGGTGCAATTGTATAAAGGTAATGAAGAAGTTGATGGTAGAATCCCGGAAAATTACAGTTCTACCTACGTAAGTTATGGTTTAGGACTCATGGGAGGACAGATCGGACAGCTCGGCAAATGGGGATGGTATGCTAAATGGATAGGATATGTAGATGGAGATTTTGAGGGTTCTTGGTGTTTAACAGCAGGTGCTATCAGAAAATTGAGTTCAGCAGCTCATCTATACTTTGGAGGCGGCTTGGCAGAGCATTATGACACTTTCGGATTTGCCCTTGATTTAGGAGTGCTTTTTACTGTCAGTCAGCATGTAAATATCATTGCCGGCTTAAACTATAGTAATAGTTCCAACAAGGATGAAGGATATAGGTATATATCGGCTCAAGATTATACCTACTACACTAAGCATAAAGATATCAATCATATAAACTTGAATATTGGGGTCGGTTATGTGTTCTAATGATCTCACTCTTTAACTTTTATGGTTATGAAAAATTTAGTATTATTCTTAATAGCATGTATGATTGGAGGGACTGCTATATCATACGCTCAGAGTTCTGTGGACGCTCAGATGAAAGAGGTGCGTAAGCGCCATAAAACAGACAAAATGGCTAAAAACGAAGCTAAGAAAAGAGAGAAAAGCGGTTGGACTGTATTTGAGGGTTCTCTTCCGATGGTGGAACAGATGGAAGAAAATTTCACTCGCCAACACATGATGGATGAAGATGGAGAACCTTTATATTATTTCGGTCATGGATCGTTCAGGACAGATGATAAAAATGCAGCATTCAAGAATGCCTGTCTTGCTGCTCGTCAAGATATAGCATCTCAACTTGAAACAGAACTGGTAGAGGCTTTCTCTACTGATGTCAGGAGTGAGAAAGTATCACCAGACGAAAGTGTGTCGGTCTCCAAAGCCTTTGCAGAAGGGAAGGCAATTGTCAATTCCAAATTAGCCGGTGTGCGCCCTGTAGTACGTTTGTATCGCAGAGACAAGTATCAATATGAGGTTGAGGTAGATATGTACTATAGTCGCGAAAAAGCTCGCCAGATCGCACAAGATGCTGTGCGCGAACGCTTGGCACATGAAGATACTTCGCTTAAGAATCTTGTTGACGATGTATTGAATGCTAAATTAAAAAAATAAATTTTGCGAGTATGACACTACGCATAATCTTGTTGTTTCTCATTCTAAATTTCTTGATATCTCCTGCTGCCAATGCAGGAGATATTAAGAAAATCAGAGGGGAAGCAGAACGCTTTTCTCCGGAATCAGAATCACCCGAAGAAGCGCGTCTGAAAGTAATTGAAGAGGCCCGAATTAATGCATTAGAAAAGGCATTCGGGATAACCTTAAGTGAAAGAACAATGAATCTGTCTGACACTTATGACGGGCATACAAGAAACACTTCTCACTCTTATGGTGAAAGTCAGATTAATGGCGAATGGATTCGGGACTTGACTAATCCTCCGGAAATCTCAATAAGAGAAGTTGAACACGGGCATATATATTATGCTAAAGTTTATGGCGAAGCGCGTGAGCTTAAACATAATAAGATTGATGTGGATTGCAGATTACTTTGTAATGGATTGAATCCCGATAAGGACCGTTTACGTGGCGATACTTTCTACGATGGGGATGAATTATATGTGTATTTTACGTCACCCGTCGATGGTTGGCTTTCAATCTATTTAATTGATGACGATGAAGAACGCACTACCCAATGCCTCATACCTTATGATAACCAAAAGGAGTCTGCATATCCAATTCATGCCAACCGGGAGTATATATTTTTCTCAAAACAGACTTCTGAACCGGAATACGTTGAATATACAACGCGTATGATTGTTGAGAGCAGAAAGAAGATGGATATTAATGACCTCTATGTTATATTCTCTCCAAATGAATTTACCCAGGCCGCTTCAACTATTTACAAGCATAGTCGACATAATACGAGTGAATATGAAGTCGAAGCTGATCTTATGCCGCGAGAGACAACTTTTCAACGATTTGACAAATGGCTAACCAAACAACGAAGAAATGATTCGGATTTACAATCTCTTCCCTTTACCCTTGCAATACGTAAGAAGTGACAAATATCACATCTTGAGCAAAGTATCAAATTTTAATGAACGCCCTCGAAAAAATATACTTTTTACCCTAATCTCGAATTTTTTTCGAAGAATCAGTTAATTTTGCACTTGCCAGTTGACTCTACAATTTCTTATTAAGAGTCCAAGTGTTTGCATAATTGACGGAAAAGCATTAACTTTGCATCAAGTTTGCAATCTCTGGTGAGGTGAGGTCGAAGTGTGACCTCTTAAAAGAAACTCTGCCATATTGCCTGCCCACTAATAAATTTAAATACAAAAATGGATCTTATTAAGATTGCGGAGGAAGCATTTGCAACTCCCAAAAAAGAATTTGATGAGTTCGTACCCGGCGACACAATCACTGTCGCTTACCGAATCAAAGAGGGTAACAAAGAGCGTATCCAGCAGTATCGCGGCGTCGTAATCCGCATCAGCGGTCATGGCGACAAAAAGCGTTTCACTGTTCGCAAGATTTCCGATGGCATCGGCGTTGAGCGTATCTTCCCCATCGAATCTCCCTTCATCGAATCAATCACTGTCAACAAGCTTGGTAAAGTACGCCGCGCGAAACTTTATTACCTCCGTGGCCTGACCGGCAAGAAAGCTCGTATCAAAGAGCGTCGCGTAAAGAAAACTGTAAAAGAGGCTTAATCCTCCCAATCAGATTTTCCAACGCAAACAATATCACAAGAGGCTGCATCATTCAATCCCATGATGCAGCCTCTTTCTATTTCCTGCAGAGAGCGCTCAAAAGTTAAACATCCTTAAATCTCGGATTTTTTAACACTCTTATTATTGACACATTCACTTCAAGTCCTTAATTTTGCCATCCCACTCCTCCTCTATCCCTCCTCCTCATTCCTCTATTCTAATCTGACTACCAAAAAAATGCTTAAACTCTCTGCATCCTCTGATTCGCATAATCCAATTAAGTGTCGGCAATTGCTGATCATCCGAACTGCGATCATTCTTCTTATTTTCTCCTTTTATATCCCTCTTACTGCTCAGACCTGCAGGGTTTCAGCGGGAGTAAATTCTCATGGTGCGCGTTGCTATATGGAGGTATATGAATATGACTATGTGTCTGAAAAACCTTCATTCCCAGGAGGAGATTCCAAACTTGTGGAATTCATCAATAAACATCGCGAATATCCCGACAAAGCTTATCGAGATGGAATTCAGGGAAAGGTGACTTGCTCTTTCGTAATCCACCCCTCGGGAAGCGTCTCTCACATCAAAGTCCTTAAAGGGGTTGAGGAAACACTGAATCAGGAGGCTGTAAGGATTTTAGGCATGATGCCCCCGTGGGTTCCCGGAATAATGAATGGTCAGCCCGTCCCGGTACGCGTTATATGGAGCGTACCCTTTCGAAAATAACTTCCGTCAGTTTCCTTACATATCCACGTCGTTATAAGATATAGGAACAAGATATAGGAATAAAAAAGCAGCGGCGAACTTTGAAGTTTGCCGCTGCTTTTTTATTCTGAGTCAGTGAAATCAGACAAGCTTTACTACGATGTCCTCATCCTCTGTTGTGATTACAATCTTACCTTCACGACCAAGCCAGCCAAAAGCTGCCATAAGTTCATCTTTCTTAAGCTTTGTAGCTTTCTTAATCTGCTTCAGACCAAGCACCTTTGTGTCTGTCTCTTCCAGGGCTTTGTAAACTTCACCAGCCCATGTTCCGATTGATTCAATATTCATCTTCTTAAAATTTTGGGTATATTTAGTTAAACATGAATTGTGATTTCTATGAATAGTGATATTCAATATTCTTAATGAATATTACAAAAGTAATAAAATTTATTTATTCCCCCTCTTAATCTGTAAATATTTTATCAATTAATCATCAAAAAGAATAAAATCTTTATTATTTTTGTATAAAAATCCTGCAATCGGCTATCCTTAACTCATTCCTGCCTGAAAGGCGCAATGGAGTTAGGATAGCGCAATAAAGCGATTGCTCTCAATCACTTTCTAATATTTTAACAATTTACTTCTTAATTTGTTTTATTTAAGTAAGTAAGAAATCGACATGGCAAAACCGAAAAAGAAATCATCCTCGCTCGAACATATTTCTCCCCGCATCGGACGAGTCATCAAAAATACGGGCAGCACTTATCTTGTCAGACTTGAGAATGGCGAGGAAGTCAGTTGCCGAATCAAGGGGAGTTTCCGCATCAAGGGCATCCGGACCACGAATCCCGTAGCGGTCGGCGACATGGTAGAAATCTCCCTGCGGGATGAAGAGACAGAATATATCACTTCTATCCTCCCCCGCAAAAACTACATTATTCGCCGTGCGAGCAATCTGTCGAAGGAGAGCCATATCCTCGGGGCGAATCTTGACCAGGCAATTCTCGTTGCGTCACTCATCGACCCTGAAACGCCTCTGACCTTCATCGATCGCTTCCTTGCCACATCGGAGGCATATAATGTCCCGGCAAAGCTCGTGATCAACAAATCAGACCTCTGGGATAAAGATACGCGGGAACTCGCGGAAGCAATAAAAGCTCTCTACGATTCTCTCGGCTATCCGACTCTTATCGTTTCCGCCTCCACGGGAGAAGGAATCGAACAGCTCAAAGGAGAGGTGAAGGATAAGATTTCTCTCATGGCAGGAAATTCCGGAGTCGGCAAGTCATCGCTCATTAATATTCTCGCCCCTGACGCGTGTCTGCGGACTGGAGCTGTCAGCGACCAGCATCACACAGGAATGCATACCACTACTTTCTCCGAGATGGTAGACCTTCCTGAGGGCGGACAGCTTATAGACATTCCGGGAGTCAAGGGTTTCGGAGTCATTGATTTTGAGGCTGAGGAAGTGTCGCATTTCTTCCCTGAAATATTCCGATATGGGAGAGAATGCAAGTATGGCAACTGCCGCCATATCGGCGAACCCGGTTGCGCCGTGCGTCCTGCCGTGGAAGACCACCACATAGCCGAAAGTCGCTATGCCTCCTATCTTTCTATTCTCGAAGAAGCATCCGAGGCGGAAGGAGCCGACAAATATCGCAAAGCTTTCTGAAATTACGAATTGTGAATTATCAGGCGGAGTGGATTGCGGAAAGAATGTGCTCAAGGTCGATTGCCGACACCTTGATGGATAACTCTCCGTCTTTCGCCACTGATATATTCCCGGTCTCTTCGCTGACTATAACGCAGACAGCATCCGTCACCTGGCTCATTCCCAACGCTGCCCTGTGGCGGAGTCCCAGTGACTTGGGGATGTTCATGTCATGACTGACAGGAAGGATACACCCCACACTCTTGATGCGCCGGGAAGCTATTATCATCGCTCCGTCATGTAACGGGGAGTTCTTGAAAAAGATATTTTCTATAAGGCGAGTGTTGATATCGGCATCAATTATATCCCCGGTCTTCTCATAATCCTCTAAAGGCATCTTGCGCTGG
The DNA here is from genome assembly GCA_014803765.1 of Bacteroides sp. Classification (GTDB taxonomy): domain Bacteria; phylum Bacteroidota; class Bacteroidia; order Bacteroidales; family Muribaculaceae; genus Lepagella. The sequence goes on from JAAVBC010000004.1 coordinate 13,768, forward strand.
AACACTATCAGTGCACCCGTCTTTGACTTCGACATCGACATACACGCATACACTATCTGCATCACGAGCTTATGCCCCTCCTGATCATCAGCCTCATCGCCATGCTTGAACAGGCGTGAAAGATTGGTCCAGCGCCTGTGCGAACCGACATCGATAAGGAAGCGCTTGATCTGATCCTGAAAGAGTATCACCAGAATTATCAGACCGATACTCATAAATTTATCAAGAATTGTGCCTGTCAGCCTCATTCCGATCATCTCGGACGCTATGACCCAGACGATTGTAAAGAAGAGTACACCGTAGAACAGGCTCAACGAGCCGCTTCGCTTCATCAATTGATAGACATAATAGAGCAGCGTAGCGACCAGCAATATGTCGATTATATCTTTTATTCCGAAATCAAGCATCTTTCTGTTGGAGTTTGATAAATAGTTCCACACATTCCCGCGCCTCTTTCACATCATGGACACGCAGAATATCAGCCCCTTTGAGCAATGCCACCATATTAAGTGCCGTAGTGCCGTTCAGACTCTCTTCAGGGCTTATGCCGAGTGTGCGCCAGATCATGCTTTTTCTTGATAATCCGGCAAGCACCGGCATCCCCAATTTTACGAATTCGGGCAATTCATCCAGCAATCGGAAATTGCCCTCTACACTCTTGGCGAACCCGAATCCGGGGTCAAGAATGACGTCTGCCACTCCTAACGTATGGAGTTTGTCTGCCTTGAAAGCAAGATCACTCAGGACCTCCCGGCTGACATCCTCGTAGTCCGTCAGTCCGGTCATTGTCTGCGGAGTCCCCCGGGTGTGCATCAGCACGTACGCCACCTTCAGATCTGCCACTGTCTGAAACATTCGCTCATCCAGGGTCCCTCCGGCGATATCATTTATTATCTGCACATTGAATTCGCTGACACACTTTTCGGCAATATCTGCCCGGAATGTATCGACTGATACTGCGACTTCCGCTCCGCATAGTGTGCGGATGCCGCTAAGGGCGATGCGCAGGCGTCGCCATTCCTCCTCCGGACTGACCTCGGGTGCCCCGGGGCGGGTGCTATATCCCCCAACATCAAGAATATCCGCGCCTGCCTCCAATTTTTCCCATGCCGCCTTTCCGATCGATTCGGCACATGCGTCCTCATCCTCAATCAGAAGCCGACTCCCTGAATAGAAGGAATCAGGAGTGGCGTTAAGAATCGCCATTATCCGGGGACGCGAAAAATTCATCAGTTCCCCGCCAATGCGTATTGTCAGTTCATTCTTTTGCATAACGCGAATTTACTGAAAAAAAACTGCCTGCACAAATTATCCACACCTTATAGACGCTCCGGCGGTTAAAAAATAATAAAAGCCATCCGGGATTTATAAGATTTTTTTGGATTCAACGTTAATTTTATTACCTTTGTAATGTGGGAGTTCTCAACCAGAATGAGGATATTTACTTATTCTTCTCCCCTATTATAGATTAACTAACCCGTTATTCCCTAAATTCAATAAAGGAATTTTATTAAGATAATCAATTCTACCATATAACTATGAAACAGTTTTTCTCCACATTTGCCGGCGTTTCGCTGCTTGCAGCATCCGCTCTTCCGGCATTCGCTCAGTCAGCGCCCAATGTGCGCCCGGGCGATAAATTCTGCTTCAATGGTCTGCCGGAGTCGCAGATCAACATTCTTCCGGAGTCGCAGGCGGGAAACGCCCGCAAACAGATGCGCGGTCCTAAACTCGGCGATTCCAAATACGATAACTTCGATGGTCATGACCTTCGCGAAGTTCCTTCCGAGGGGGACTACAATGTACTCGTAGTCCTCGTTGAATTCAAGGATGAAGTCTTCACTCAGGGCAAGGATGATCCCAAGGCTCTTATCAGCGACATGCTGAATGGAGAGAACTACAATTATCAGGGAGCTACAAGCTCAGCCAACCATTACTTCAAGACAGTATCCAACGGTCAGTTTAACCCCATCTTCAATGTCGTGGGACCCGTCTACCTCGATAAACTTGAAGAGACCTATGTGGTCAACGACCCTAATGATACATATATCTATGAAGAGACCGGCAAGCCTGTCACAGTCTATCGTCCCGGCAGAATGGTTGAGGAAGTTGTAGCCATCCTCGATGACGAGGTGGATTTCTCAAAATATGACTCAAACGGCGACGGATACGTAGATTTCATCTATTTCTTCCACGCAGGCAAGGGAGCTACGACAGGTGGCGGCAATAAGACCATCTGGCCCCATGCCTTTACGCTGAATTCCGCAATCGGTCATCCCGTAGAACATGACGGCGTTCTCATCAACCGCTATGCGACTTCGGCTGAGATCGGTGCGGACGGCAAACTGACCGGCATCGGCACATTCTGCCATGAGTTCTCTCACGTCCTCGGTTTCCCCGACCTCTATGACACATCCAACAACAACGGCACAGCTTCCAAATGCTTCACTCCCGGCAGCTTCGACTGCCTGGACGCCGGCAACTACAACAATAATCAGAAGTCGCCCGCGACTTATTCTGTCTATGAAAGATATGCCCTCGAATGGATGAAACCGGTAGATCTCACCGGAGCCGGATCTTTCACCATGCTTCCCCTCGAAGCTTATCCCTTCGGCTACAAAGTGAAGTCTTCCAAGGATAATGAGTATTTCTTCCTCGAAAATCGCGGACGTACTTACTATGACCAATACCTTGACGGTCATGGTCTCCTCGTTTGGCATATTGATTTCGACCTCGATCGTTGGAATGCCAATACCCCCAATAACACTAAGGATCATCAGATGATCGACATCATTGAGGCTGACAACGACCAGAACGCTTCGACTCGCAACGGCGATGTTTTCCCCGGCATTTCCGGAATATGCGAGTATACGGCTACTGTCTCCCCCTCATTCAAGGACTGGAGCAACAAAGCGACCGGTCTTGAACTCTACAAGATTCGCCATAACTTCGACAATACGACTGAATTCATTGTGACTTCTGCCGACGGCAAGGAGATGCCCGGTGCGGCTATTGACGCTCCGGCTCCCGTCCTCACCGGTGTTGCTGCTGACGCAATATCTATAGAGTGGAATGCCGTGAAGGGTGCAGGAAAATATTTCGTTTCTGTATTCCCCGCTTCAGCACTCACAGGGATGCCTCTCAATTACTCCGATTACGAGGAGGGTTATTGCTTCCGCCTGCTCAGCGATATTGAAGAGGAGGATGGCGTTCTCTCTGCAACTCTTTCCGGTTTGCGTCCGAACGTAAACTACGCCGTGATGCTTTACGCCGCAGGCGACGTGAATGCTTCTCGAATGCAGGCGCCGCTGTTTGCATCAACTGTAGACGCCTCTGATTTCGAGAATGCTTCAGCAAATCTGATTCTTGAAAATGCAGAGAACACAGTCCTCGCTTTCTGGGATGACCTCAACGCTGATTCTTATGATCTTTCAGTCGTGACCCGCACTTCCGGTGAGGCTACAGGAGAAACACTCAATGCAGACTTCACAGGAAATCGCCTGCCGGATAATTGGACAGGCACAGGCAGATACAGCACTCAGAACGGCTACTTCGGAGAATCCTCTCCCGCCTACCGTCTGGAGCAGCCAGACAGCTACCTGGAATCACCCGTCTACGATGATTGCATAAGCGAGATATCTTTCTTCGCAGTGCGTCGCCGCAGCTATGACGATGGCTCTATGAACCTCAAGGTTATGGCTGCCGATAATTCCGGCAAATGGAGTGTAGTCAGCGACCTCAACGATGTGCCTTACCCCGGCAAGAATTATTCAATTGCTCTTCCGGCAGACACTCATGCCGTGAAGTTCCTCTATAACTTCGTTGAGACAGGTCTTGACTTATGCCTTGATGATCTTTCACTGACATTCTGTAAAGCAGGGGTAGACACTCCTGTCAATGCAGAGATTGAATCTCTCTCAGAGACTTCAGCAGCAATCCGCGGTCTGGAAAACGGCAAAGAGTATATAGCGTATCTGACACCCCACAAGAACAATGCAGCAGGCAAACGCTCAAACGAAGTGACATTCGCTCTTGAGAACCTCCCCGTTTCAGGGATTGAAGACATAGTAGCCGATGCAGACTTCAGCGGACTCTTCAATATCAACGGCATGACTATCACACCCGCCGACTCAGCAATGACCTACAGCGTCTACGCAATCGACGGCACGACAGTCGCAGAAGCCCACACCGGCACCCTCACTCTCTCCGAAAGAGGCATCTACCTCATCCACACTTCAGGTAAGACCCTGAAAGTCCGCCTCTGATTGACTTTGATAATTTATTAGATAAAAAGTGCAAGTTCATAATTATGAGCTTGCACTTTTTATTATTGCCCGTAGCAACTAAATATTAAACTGATACCGGCATTTCCGGATTTGCTCTATTTACTCTATTAAATAGGTCAAATTGTGGATTCTTATGTTATAGAGCAGGGATTTTCGATTTTTTTTAGTAATTTTGCAGTTTGAAATCAGTTACATATCTCTATGCAGGATATTAGAAACATTGCAATTATAGCCCACGTCGACCACGGCAAAACTACGCTGGTCGACAAAATGCTGCTCGCCGGACACCTTTTCCGCGACAATCAGTCGACCGGCGAACTTATTCTCGATAATAATGATCTGGAACGCGAAAGAGGTATCACGATCCTCTCCAAGAATGTATCCATCAATTATAAGGGAACTAAAATCAATATCATCGACACTCCGGGACACGCCGACTTCGGCGGAGAAGTGGAGCGTGTGCTGAACATGGCAGACGGTTGCCTGCTGCTTGTTGACGCATTCGAGGGTCCGATGCCGCAGACAAGATTCGTGCTTCAGAAAGCCATCCAGATGGGTCTGAAGCCCGTAGTGGTAATCAATAAAGTCGACAAACCGAACTGCCGACCCGATGAAGTCAACGAAATGGTGTTCGACCTGATGTTTAACCTCAACGCTACGGAGGATCAGCTCGATTTCCCGACAATATACGGTTCTGCAAAACAGAACTGGATGTCGACCGATTGGAAGCAGCCGACTGAGGATATTACTGCCGTGCTTGACGCTATCATTAAATATATCCCTGCCCCGAAGCAGCTCGAAGGTGACCCGCAGATGCTTATCACATCTCTTGATTACAGCAGCTACGTCGGAAGAATCGCCGTCGGAAGAGTCCATCGCGGCACACTCCGTGAAGGTATGGATGTCAGCCTTTGCAAAAAAGATGGCACTGTCACTAAGCAGCGTATCAAGGAACTCCACACATTCGAGGGAATGGGCAGAAAGAAGGTCAGCGAGGTTTCCTCGGGTGACATCTGCGCGATTGTCGGTCTTGATAATTTCGAAATCGGCGATACTGTCTCCACTGTCGAGAATCCCGAACCCCTCCCCCGCATCGCCATTGACGAGCCGACAATGTCAATGACATTCACCATCAATGACTCTCCGTTCTTCGGCAAGGACGGCAAGTTTGTGACCTCACGCCATATCGCAGAACGCCTCGAGAAAGAGCTCGACCGCAACCTCGCCCTTCGCGTGACACGCGGCGAGAATGATGACAAATGGATAGTCTATGGCAGAGGTGTGCTCCATCTCTCTATCCTTATCGAGACAATGCGCCGCGAAGGCTACGAACTGCAGGTCGGTCAGCCTCAGGTAATCATCAAGGAGATTGACGGAGTCAAATGCGAACCCGTGGAGGCTCTGACAATCAATGTGCCCGAGGAATATTCATCACGCGTTATCGACATGGTGACTCGCCGTAAGGGAGACATCCTCAGCATGGAGACTCAGAACGACCGCATAAATATTGAATTCACTATCCCTTCGCGCGGCATAATCGGATTGCGTAACAATGTGCTGACCGCTACTGCCGGCGAGGCTATCATGGCACATCGTTTCCTGGAATATCAGCCCTGGAAAGGTGACATCGAACGCCGCACAAACGGCTCGCTTATCGCTATGGAATCCGGCACGGCTTACGCTTACGCCATCGATAAACTTCAGGATCGCGGACGCTTCTTCATCTTCCCGCAGGATGAAGTCTATGCCGGTCAGGTTGTCGGCGAGAACGCCAAGGATAATGACATAGTGGTCAACGTCACGAAGTCAAAGAAACTGACTAACATGCGTGCGTCCGGCGCCGATGACAAGGCGAAAATCGTGCCCCCCGTCGTATTCTCCCTGGAGGAAGCTCTGGAATATATCAAGGAGGACGAATATGTCGAAGTGACTCCTAATCATATCCGCCTGCGCAAGATTATTCTTGACGAACTGGAAAGAAAACGCGCAAATCGCTAATTGCATAAGCAAGTAATTGCGAAAATCGACAATTGCATGAACAAAATGCAGGCGAGGGCTGTTATAAAGATGTAGATTTTAAGAGACATCGGAGCAACAACCCTCCCACGGCGCGAAGCCTTGTTGTAGGAAGCTTCCGGAAGAACAAAACTTATACAAAATTACTAAAGAGTATAACCCTGAAAAGCTGCAGAGCCTTTCCCGATTCGGGAAAGGCTCTGTTGCCTTATCATCAATTCTCCAATCAATTCTCCCCCTCGATTATTCAGGAATAGAGTTGATTGAATCATTTGCCTTTAATGGGTTCATCGCGAAAACTCCTGCGCTCAGGTGGCATTTTATCCTTCTTTATTTTTCTTGGGCTTTTCCGCACTTTGGAGCTTTTTCGCTTCCGATTTTTCATTTCCGCTCTTTCCCCTGCCTCCTCTGAAATTGAATCCGAACCCGAAATCGCAGACCCGGCGGAATTCTTCGCTGAATCGCTCGGGAGTGGCTTCAGCCGCTCAGTCTTGTCAGGGAGTTGCTTCAGTCTCTCAGTCTCCGGGCGTGAGCATCCTCCTGCCATATCGGCTATATATCCCAAGCTGAAGCAGAGCGCGACTACAATGCCTAACGCTATCAGCCCCTGACGCTCCCGCGGAGAAAATCCTTTAATCCTCATCAGAAGGGATAGCCGATAGCCAGATGGAACGCAAAGGCATTTTTAAATTTCACATTGAAGTAATGCCCTGTGCCATTGCCGTAGGGGGTATGCAGCCCATAGCCCAAATCGCCGCGTATCACCATCATCCCCATATCTACGCGCAGACCGACACCCGTGCCCAACGCCAGATCGCGGAAGAAATACTTGCCGTTCAACTTTCCTCCCGGGCGCAATGGATCATTCTTCAAAAGCCATATATTTCCGGCGTCTATGAATGCGGCTCCGTGAAGTACGCTGACGATTGGGAAGCGATACTCACTGTTCAGCTCTATCTTGAATGTACCCGTCTGGTCGAAATATCCATTCTCCAGCTCTTTCGGCGGACGATAGCTTCCCGGTCCGATCGAACGAACCGTAAATGCTCGTATGGAGTTGGCACCTCCGATATAGAATTGCTCGGCATAGGGAACCTCGCGGGAATTGCCATAGGCATGTTCCGCTCCAATCAGCACTCTGTTGACAAGCCATTGATCCTGTCCCCGAACAAGTCTGCGGCTATAGACCAATTGCGCCTGTCCCTTGATAAACTGCGAGAAGGGAGTACCGAAAAGACGCTTCTCCCCCTTCACTCCGCATGCCCTGTAAATGACATCAAAGAGATTGCCCGCTTCGGTCAGTGTAGCTGTGAAGTTTATGCCATTGATCTGCTCTCTTTCCAGGAATTTATCAAGTGTATAGGTATAACTCAGCTGAGGGATAAACTGGCTCATGAAACTCAGAGCCACTGCCGGATTCTGAGCCATGATGGAGTCGAATTCCGGAGTCGTATGCATCAGCTTGGTGTAGGTCAGTTTGAAAGGAGTCAGCTGATTAAGAGAATGTCGGGTGGAACGCCATTCGTAGGAGATGCCGGCGTTAAATTCCGCCATCTTGAAGTAGTGCGGACGATTCAGCAGGTCGGCACCTAAGCTGACCGTAGTCCAGTTGATTTCGGCATTTCTACGCCTGATAAATCCCGGAGCAAGGAGTCGGGGAAATGCCAGAGAGGCTGTCAGTCCGAATTCATAACTATTGAAAACGCTGTTGCCTTTCCCCTTACCTGTCTGCCATTCATAGGAGCCGGTCAGCTGCAGCGAGAGTTTCTCAGCACCCCCGAACAGATTATGATGCGTCAGTCCTAAAATCAGACCCGGACCGATATAGGAGTTACTCTTTGAGGTGGCGTTTACCTCTATCGTAGCTTCCATCGGCTGATCATACTGACACGTAATCAAGACATTCAGACGCGGATCACCCGGGGTTGTATCTACAGGATAGGGCTGAATCTGAATATTTCCGAATATGCCGAGTCGCGACAAGCGGGTCTGCGTTCTGTCCATATTGCGGACGCTGAAAAGACGCCCCTCACGGAATGTGATGCAACTCGGAATCATATTCTTTCTGAGCCGCTGCGGACGCATCACTATCAATTCGCCGCGATTAGTCTGAAGCGTATCCGGCTCACCCGGATTACGCTTGCTGCGCTTCTGAAGCACTGTCGTGACATCCCCGACTCTATATTGCAACATCGCAAGCTCCGGAATATTTTTTGATAATTCCATGCGCAGGGCGATATGATGAGGATTAAGAAGGGAGTCCGCTTCATATTCTATGTAATCGGGTCGGAAGTAGTAGTATCCGCGATTGCGCAGACTATTGGTAATTCTGACTCTCTCTGCCGTCAGTGAATCCACGCAGAACACTTCCCCTTTCTTCAGATATTTACTCTTACGCGCCAATGAATCAATCATATTACAGAGCGGAGAGTCCTTCCTGTCGAGATATATGATAGAGTCTATGCGATAGGGACTCGAGACATTTACATTATAGAGTATCTTGGCTTTTTTCGGATTCTTCTTATCATAAAGCAAGTCATAACTCGCCGTCGAGCCGAAGTAGCCGTTGTTGTCAAGAATCTCCTCTATCATCTGAGTTCTTATTTCCGGACGCACATCGGAAATAAGCACCGGCGGTTCGGAGAAGTGGCGGTAGATCCATCCCTTGAATCCTTTGGCGGAATCACCGATAGCATTATACACCCATAATTTGAAGGGAAAGGGAGTTCGCATATACGGCGACATGAAGGGCATGGGATTGTTGGGAGGCACATTGATGGCTTCCTTTACATTGCTCAGCATCCCCCCGGGGAGTTTCTCTTTATTGGTGGGGATGATATCAAGTTTTTTCACTCCGGTGTAAAGCGTCTCTCCTTCGGGCAGTCGGGATGTAGTGTTACACCCCCACAATATCGCTGCCAACAGAATAGCTGCGGAGATTCTTTCGATCAGTCTTCTTTTCATTTGTCGTCCCCCTTTCTCTCATCTCTAATCTGTAGAATAGTATCTGCCGGAGCTTCTGCCGGAAGCTCTGTCGGCATCGGCGTCTTACGTTTGCCCCAATGCACCTTGAAGAGGCGACGCAGTGTGGATAGACGGCGACGCATAGTGAAGCCTACGCCTGTCTCCGTTATCTCGCCTTCCAGTATGCTCTCATATCCGACATGACGGAAGAGTCGCACCAACATGGTCAGATTATTGGTCTGCTTCAACGTGTATTCAAAGGATATGTCGGAAATGAGGTTCTGCGCGAAGTTTTCATCTGCAGAGGCATCTGTAGAGTAATTACCGCCGACCACTATCTTGAAGCGATTACTGAACAGTGATTTCGACACTTGATAGCTGTAGCTCGTCGTGCTGGAGTTCTGTCCATCCACTGTCTTGTCGTATTGATCAACCCCGAAGGAGAGATCTACTCCGCGGATATTCTTCGCCGCCCACTGGTTGAGGGTTGAGGTCAGGAAGCCATACAGCATATTCTCTGCCATGGGTCCGGATGTGGTCTTCATTCCTGCGCCCTGGTATCGACCCGTAATGAGCAGATTCATCGCCTGTGTGCTTCGCTGGTCGGCACTCATGGACTGCAATTCGTTCTGCAGGGAGAGATCATCGTTCGTGCTGAGATCGAATACGACTTTGGGGTTGTTGAGCGTACCCGTCACTTTCAATCCTACAAGGAAGTTTGCCAGATTACTGTTGCCGCTGGAATTGACGACCGTAGCTTTCATTTCATCCGTCGCATCTATATTCAATGTCGGATTCATTATATCGCCGTTGAACGACACTGAACTCTGAGGATTGAACGTGAAGGTCTTGTCGCCGAGCACGGGCACATTGTATCTGACCATGCCGTTGCCCAGGAAGAGCTGACCGTTGAGGGTCATATCTCCCATGAAGTTCTGAAAATAATTGAGAGTGCCGGAGGGTGTCAGCTGCACTTTATCCGTGCCGTTCGAGGATAGATTGACCGTCACTTCCGCACCGGGGGTTATCGTCAGTCCCGCTCTCACGCGCATTGCCATTGAGGATTGCACGCTGTCGGTCTTAACAACTGTTGTCGTGTCGGAGAAGTTGACAAATTTCACTACCTCATCGGCTGAAGTTATACTGTTGAGTTGCTGAACTCCCATCGGAATTGTGTAGAACACATCCGTGTTGCCGAGAATATTGAGATTCGCATTCACATCGAAATGCTTCATGGGTCCGATGACACTCGCTGTCAAATTCAGGAATAGTTTGCCGTAAAGGTCGGAACGTGCCCGACGATCGTTGTTGATCAGCTGGAACTCATTGGCACTTGCATTTAGATTGAAGGATATATCCGACAATTTTGCGGCATCTATAGTGCCGTTAAGAGTTAAGGGATTCTTGTTAGCTCCGAAAATATCGAAATTTCTGAGCTGTAAGACATTGTTATTAACTTCAATCGAGTCCTTCCCGAGTTTCAACGAGCTCCCCATAATCGGCAGATAAACTGCCACAGAGTCACACTTTATAGCTCCGTTAAGCAATGGCTGAGTGAGACTTCCTTTCATATTCATTTTGCCATTCAGCACGCCGCTGAGACTCGCCACGTCCTGACCTAAGAAGGGATTGGCTATGCTGAGCGGGAATCGGGTCAGTTCGAGATCTACTGTCTTGGGTTCAAGTCCGGTTGCCGCCTGCTCCAGGATGGTGGAGAGAGTCATAGCCGGCTGATCATTCACTTTCAGGGATGCTGAGGCGATTGTCTCCCCTTTGAAGTCAAGACCCGCTTTGAGTCCTAAAGCGAGATCTCCGACGCGCATCTTATCATAGATGAAGTTGCTCAGTTTTATATCGCCTGCTCCATCGAGGGTCTGACCATCATAATGTACTCGCAGATCGCCATCTACATCACCCTTCATCGGGGGAGCATTAAGCGCCATGTTCAGGAAGTCCTGAATATGGATATTTTTGAGATTAAGATGAAGATCATCGCCTCCGCGCTCGGAGGGTTCGGTCTTGATAAGAATACTGCTCTCTCGGCTGCTCGCCATGAGATTTGCATTCACGTGTCTGTCGGTCAGATTGTAGTCTAAATGGTTGTCTTCATTGAATGTCCAGGGCATATATGCGATTGTGGCATTCAGAGGCGTGAAGTGAACGGAGAGGGTGCTGTCGGCGATTGCACCCGTGAAACCGAATCTGTAGCCCATCTTCCCGGCTAAGTTGCGCTGGGTGAGATAAGCCGACAGACGATTCGAACCGACATACCCGTTTAGATTAACTTGTGCGAATTCATCCATTGCCCCCGGACGATTCCCCATGTGGAGCCTATAGTCGAGCATCTTGTTACGCTCTTTCAGCGCCAGTGTTATCGTGTCAAGAGTCATGCTCCCGGTGTTAATTCCGCGGGCATACACATTGCCGTTGATCAGGGAGTCATTATTGAGATCGAACGCCACTGTGTCAACCCCCATCCCTGTTGAGGATATCAGATCGCGCAGCAAGCCGTTGCCGTTAATCCGCCCCTTTAGTGCGAATTTAGGCATAAGTTCCCCCATCTCCTGAACATCCAGATTCTGCTCTTTTATCTGACGCATTGCGACATCCATTGCCTTCGTAAAACCGTTGACTACATTTTGCAGACCTTCCGGAGCATCGAAGGAGATGGAGGTGCCGGACGCATTTATATCGCAGTGCACATTCTCCGCCTCGGAGACAAATGCCAGCGTCGCACCCTGCGGAATGTCGATATCGGATTCTTCAAGATGCCAGTCGACGGATGCGACATCAATAGTGGCGTCATAGAGCCATTTCTCAGGATGAGCGGTCACGTCAAGGTGCACATCTGCGCTACCCTTGTTGACAGTCGGACTCAGCCCCAACGCCTGCAAATCGGCGTTATAGATTTTGATTGTCCCTTCAGCGCAGTAGTCATCCGGTTTGAGGGATCCTGTAAGGTGCGCAGTCAGATTCATATCCGGATTGGGTGAATCCATATCCAGAGTGAAGTCGGAGGCTGCGAGTGTCGCGTTAAGCGCGACATCGCGCAGCGTCTTGCCGTTGTAGTCAATACTGCTGACCAGAGCATTTACTTTGGTATGAGCTCCCGGCTTTGTCGGATTGAAACCGGCGCCGGCAGCTTTGAGAGTGGCAGAGACGCTCCCTATCCCTAAATCGGGCATGAAGTGAGCCACGTCCAATCGGTTAATCTTAAGATCAGCGTCATATCTTTCGCTCGTCATGCCGACATGACCCAGACCCACTATATCTCCTTTTGAGGTCTTCAAATCGAAGTCCGCCATGTAGTTCTGATGATCGGCGGTAGCCCTGCCTGAAATCGACAGACTCGGAATCTCTACCGGCAAGGCATCTCCCGCTATCTTTTCCAGCGGTTTAGGATTGCGGATCTCCCCTTTTAATGTAAGGTCTGCCACAAGGTTCTTGAAATCAAGAGCATTACGCGCGTTGCCCTGCGCATTGAGATTCATGACTCCGGGAATTGTCACTCCGAGTGTGTTGACACTGACATTATCCAGTGTCCCCTTCGCCTCAAGTTCGGCAATTAGGGGATTTGGCGCCAGCGGCTTTATATATGGTGAGAGCATCGGCATGAAGCAGGCTATATCAGACATGCCGAGGGATGCCGAAAGCTGAGCGTTGACCGGCGCAGAGGGCTGAAGTTCCATCAGTGCGAACGGAAGATCGGCGGTGGCGGCGAGTCGGGAATAAAGTGTGTTTAGTTTCACTCCCTGTATTTTTATTCCTGCCTCATCGAGGGAGATAAGTCCTTCGCCATCCGTGATCTGAAGCCCGGAGCGCTCTTTGGCTGAAATTGATGTAATCGGCAGCCTAAGCGAGGCGGATTGATTGTAGAAGTCTTTGAGTCCGATATTGACATTGCTGACCTCTATGTAGTTGGCATCAAAACCGGGNAGCGGAGTGGCACCTTTTATGGCATAGACCGCTCCTAAGTCTGCCACTGCTATCTCCTTTGCCCTGATTGTCATCGGCGCGGAGACGTTGGTCGTGTCTGCCGGAGGAGCCGGATGCGCCGCTACATATTCGGGCGTCGGAGCGATATATTTCACATTTCCTCCTTTAAGCTTTAGCGACTCAGCTGTTATATTGTTGGTCGATAGATCAATAAGACCTTGCTTGAGTGCTACATTTTTGAGATCAAGCACGAGGGTATCTATCGTCGGAAGCATTGACATAGCAAACCGCATGTTCTCTATCTGAAGATCCTGCGATTTAATGACAAAGGGAGTGGATGTAGTGTCTTTCGGGGTNGACTCTTGCTTCCACACATTCATGTATAGACTTATATCGCCATCTTTAAGCAGAGTTNTGCCGAGNAGGATATTGCTNGTCTTGATGTTGATATCGGCATCCGATTTTATCTCAAGAAGACCGGCTTTTATCTTCATTATCATGGAGGAATCCGGAGANACCATTCTGTAGTAGCCTTCTTCAAGTCGGAGCTTGTCGACCTCCACATTCAAGCTTATCAGGGGTAAGAGTCTGACACCGACCACTGCATCTTTGGCTCTGACCATTGTGTCTCCCGNAGCCTCCACAACCCTGACCCCTTTCAGATCAATATCAAGCGGAAATCGCAGACGGAATTCATCAATACTGACCTCCATGCCTGTCTTATCTTTGACAATCTTACATGCAAGGTTTTTCAAAGCNGTCTGCACCGGGGGAATATACAGCGCTACGGGAATCGCTATCACCACGAGCAGCAGACACCCGATAATCCACGCCGGAATCTTTATCCAGCGCGACACTTTCGTGTGCTTTTTTTCTTTATTTTTTATATCGGTATTTTCTATATCTTGTTTATCTTCTTCCTCCATCTTTGCCGGTGTTTATGTCTGATGTGCCTTGCAATTTCTCATTCTCGTGCTCGCGGATCTCTTCATCCGTAAGTCTGAGAGTNCCTCCNATAAGAATCCATAATGCNCCTGCGAGGATAGCGCCGAAGGCATCTGCTATCATATCGGGATATTCAAATGCCCTNCCTATGTTCATNGTTGCCTGGAGATATTCNGTCAATATNCCGATTGACATTCCGGCTAACGACCATAGNGAAATCTCGGGCAATGAGAGAGTATGCCAGTTGCGGGCACGCATGGCGTCAAACAGGAAACATANTGTCAGNCCCATGAACATAATGATATGTGCCACTTTATCAATTCCGAAGAAGTAGTTGAAGTCATTGTCTCCCAGAGGATGNGGGGAAAGGGTCAGCCACAACACTGCGCCTAAACACACTATTGAAAATACCCAAGAGGGCACTTTCCTGACATGCCTGTGAAGCCCTGCTACATATTTTTTTGCATTCTGTCCCATTATTCTTCAAAATTAATAAATTTTTAGATATTTTCAATTAGAATTAATGATGATATCGAACAAAAAATATTTAACAACTTTAAAAGTAGGGNAATCCGTGGAATCCGTACAAATCCGTGAGACGCAGGCGAAGCCGAGCGTNTGTGTNATCCNATTTCCGAAGAAANTAACTGNNGNNATCAAAAAATAAAAAATCCGTGAAATCCGTCAGCATCCGAGCNAAAANATCCGTGTGTTAATAATCCATTCCTATCCGAGGGAAATTACTGCTGCAGAGAGAGGGATTGTTTTTAGATTTATCAGACACGGATCATTTTGTCTCGGATGGAGACGGATTTCACGGATTTTTTATTTTAGTNTTTTCCCGGAAGTGGTTGGATTCGCACTGACACTTGGCTTCGCCTCGTGTTTACAGGATTCCACGGATACCTCACGAGTGTCCCTGCACAACCCGCTCCCGCGGGTTGTTGACGCGCCTATGGATCCAGTGCTCTTTTTATACAAAAGAAGAGGCTNCCTCGTATAATTTACGATGCAGCCTCTTAACGTTTATNCAACCCGCCGGNCAGGTTGAACGCTCTTTGATATTTTAACGCGGTGCGCGTAATTACTTACGGATACCGAGTTCCTTCTGAGCGATGATCGCACGATAGCGATTGATNTCTTTGCGGATCAGATAGTCGAGAAGACGACGACGCTGACCTACGAGCGCTTTCAGCGAACGAGCTGTAGCGTAATCCTTGTGGTTGGATTTCAGGTGCTCAGTGAGGTGTTTGATACGGATTGAGAAAAGTGCGATCTGGCTTTCGGGGCTACCNGTGTCGTTTGCACCCTGACCATACTTCTCAAAAATTGCTTTCTTTTCTTCTGTTGAAAGATGCATAGTTGTGTTACGAGATTTGGCTCTTCCGGAAGCGTCCGAGGCGGCAGTTAAGCTGAAATTTGCCAAGTAGCCATTCCGCGGATTCCCCGCTTTCCTTCGAGCAGATTAATAATTAAGTTATTTGTTTCACTTTTTGTCAAAACGCCTTTCGGATTATACTCCGACTTATCCTCAGACTCTCGCAGCCCTTCAGACAGGCTTTTCTGTAAAAAGCTNCGCAAAGTTAGCAAAAATCCCNCATTCCTCCAAATAATCACCCAATTACTTACTTAATAATTTTTATTGTCTGCTTATAAGCTGATGTCTGCAGAGTCACAATATACATACCTGAAGAAAGATCTGCGACAGAAATTTCTCCGCTTTCTTTTATCGGGACTTTCTTCACAACCTCTCCATCCAACGCAGTAAGGGTTAACATNCCCTCCTCTCCGATANTCCAGCTGACNTTATCTTCATAGAATCGGAGTTCTCCCTNNCCATCCATCTCAANNGCATTAACTCCGCTGATATAAGCATCGAATTGGGACGCNAAGTCATCGTTCTGATAGATGGTTCTCTTCGAGNTTTGTCCNTCGTTGTCTTTTATCTTATACATGCGAATCAGCTTCTGTACGTTTGCGCCTTTCCATTNATCGGATATCATTACCGGATATGCTAACGAGTTNGCGCAATTTCCTACCATTCCCACTGACTCTATNANNGACAGACCTCCTGAAAGATTTACAGTGCGTGTCAATTGCATATCCGCNTTCTGACGAGTCATATCGTATTGCTGTGACCAATATTGTAGATAATCNCTGTCATACCAATCGAAGTCATCTACAACCGACTCCGTCGAGAGAATCTCAATCCGGTNATTAATAACGTCTTTGAACGCNACGCCGTCTGCGGAATTGTATACATCCATCAAAGGTAGCTCTTCTNTACCTAAATCGTCGCTCGGAGTGAANGCGCCGTTCATTCCTTCGACCCAAATGCCGAACGCTAAGGGTGTGTCAATCGGAAGCAACTTTANACTTCTCCCATCGAATCGCATATACGCAATTTCATAGGATTGCTCCGGTGAATAAGAAATNTTTTCGCTACGTTTGAGAATATGATAGACTTTATCNNCTATTGTCTTCACTCCGTCAAACTTTTCTACGGCATACTCTCCGCTTAATTTTCCNTCTGATGAGGCTTTGCCATAGAGCCATTCGTTANCTTCATCAAATATTGAAGGATAGAATCCATCTACGCGAAAGTTTACATTCAANCCTTCNTCCANAGCNAGTTCAAGATATTGCACTTCACTTCGATCGCTTGTTGCTGAATCAAACTGCACCTGAAAAAGTGCAGTCCCTTCGGCTTTGCAATTGAAGGAATAATCAAAAAAGTAATTATTCTTGCTATCAATATAATGCGACGGGAATGTCCACTCCCATTCAAATACCGGATTAACACCATCTGTAGAATGAAACACACCGGTGACATCGGCTCCACCGGCAAACACACCATGAATCTGTGTTGCATTTACATATAACCTACCTTCCTGATATCGCACATTCACAATTCCCGGTTGTGTACGGGTTAAAAGATTAACATCTTGCGTCAAATTCCCGTATTTATCATTTGTAGCCCGAGCAGAAATTTGAAAATCTTGCACATCCTCCAATCTGCTCAAATCAATATCGGGCAACTCTTTAGCAAAAGCAAAAGCGTACACTACCCCAAATATCATTCCTAAAATATTTCGTCTCATTTCCATACATTATTTATTGATTAATTCTGCAATAGAAGTTCTTTTATGAAATGCATGACATTTAAATCTCCTCCTATATTATGCTATACGATGCAAATATAAGCTAAATCTCATATATTTAAAACTTTTTTATAAAAATTTTTATTTCATTAGTTTCTAAGAACTCATATAAAGATAGCCCCAAAAAAGTGATTTCATTACTTACTTAGTTATTCTAAGAATTATTTAACCTTTTTTGGGTTGGGAGTTTGGAACTTATATAGTAACTTTGTGTAGAATTAGACATTAATTTTTTGTCTGTTCTTGAAAAACTCAGTTTTTAACCCAAAATCATGAAGAAATCTCTTTACGTGTCCGCTATGGCACTCTCTATCTTCGCTGCGGCGAATTCTTTACCCGCAGCAGCTCAGTCGGCTTTCGATCAGAAGTTTGTCAATTACCCTACTTATTCGGGTGATGATCTCGAACTTTCTGTCAACGACAACGGCACTCAGTTCCGCCTTTGGAGCCCCGCCGCTCAGCAGGCTGTGGTCCTCATCTACGAAAACGGTCACTCCGGCGATGCTATCGAAAATATCAAAATGACTTTCGATGCTCCGACAGGAACCTGGATCGCTTCTTCCCCCGAAAAACTCTACGGCAAATATTATACTTTCCGTGTCCTTCAGGATGGGAAATGGCTTGATGAAACCCCCGGCGTATGGGCTAAGGCTGTCGGAGTCAACGGCAAACGCGCTGCAATAATCGATATGGCGCAGACCAATCCCGCCGGATGGAACGCCGACAAGGGTCCGGAAGTTAAGAATTTTTCCGATGTAATCGTCTATGAAATGCATCACCGCGATATGTCGATGCATCCCTCTTCCGGTATCGCCAACAAGGGTAAATTCCTCGCTCTGACCGAACCTTTCACTGTCTCTCCGCAGGGACTCTCTACCGGTATCGATCACCTCAAGGAACTCGGCGTAACACACGTCCACATCCTCCCCTCCTACGATTATAACAGCGTCGACGAGGCTAACCCTCAGTTCAATCAGTATAACTGGGGTTATGACCCTCTGAACTATAACGCTCCCGAAGGTTCTTACTCCACTAACGCCAACGATCCCAAAGCGCGAATCATCGAGATGAAGGAGATGGTGAAAGCCCTCCATGATGCAGGAATCGGTGTTATCATGGACGTCGTCTATAATCATACAGCCGAGAACGATGGCTCAAACTTCGAACTCACTGCTCCCGGCTACTACCATCGCCACTGGGACAACGGCAATTATTCCGATGCTTCCGGATGCGGCAACGAGACTGCTTCCGAGCGTCAGCAGATGCGCGATTATATCGTGAACTCCGTGAAGTACTGGGCTGATGAATATCACATCGACGGCTTCCGATTCGACCTTATGGCTATCCATGATGTCGACACAATGAATGAAGTCGCTTCTGAACTGAAAAAAATCAATCCCTCAATCTTCGTCTATGGCGAAGGCTGGACAGCCGGTGACTCTCCCCTCGCTCCCGAACGCCGCGCACTGAAGGAGAATGTCAGCAAGATGACTGATATCGCCGTCTTCTCTGACGATATCCGCGACGCCGTGAAGGGGCATTACACCAATGCAGCCGACCGCGGTTTCGCTACCGGCAAACCGGGTCAGGAAGAGACAGTAAAGATCGGTATCGTAGCAGCTACGGCTCACCCGCAGGTGGATTACTCCAAGGGCAACAACTCCAAGTTCCCTTACGCTTCTTCTCCTGAAATGATCGTCAATTATGTCTCCTGCCACGACGACCTGATGCTGACCGATAAACTCCGCAAGTCAATGCCGGAAGAATCCGACTCTGTGCGACAGGCTGCCGCCAAACTCGCCCAGACTATCATCTTTACCTCTCAAGGCACCCCCTTCATGTTTGCCGGCGAGGAAATCTTCCGCGACAAGCAGGGTGTCCACAATTCCTATAAGAGTCCTGACTCCATCAATGCTATCGACTGGAATCTGAAAGCGAAAAATCTTGATCTTTTCAATTATTATAAAGGTCTGATCGCCCTGCGTAAAGCGCATCCGGCGTTCCGTATGACCTCCGCCAAGGATATCGCCAAGAATCTCGTATTCGATAAGATTGATTCTAAGAAGACTCCGAACCTCATCTCTTATTCTCTGAAGAATAACGCTAACGGCGATGAATGGAAGGAGATAAAGGTTGTGTTCAATGGTGCCGACCACGCTCAGAGCGTCAACATCGCCAAGGGGGACTGGAAAATTGTAGCCATCGACGGCAAAATCTCTCCGGAAGCGGATCTGGGAGCTACTAACGGAGGCAAGATGACCCTTGCTCCCTACTCTGCCCTTATCCTCGCTAAGACAAAGTAAACGAAAAAACACCTCACTCCCCCGGGAGTGGGGTGATCCAATAAGACGCCGCCTACCTAAACTCACGTTCGGGCAGGCGGCTCTAACATTTACAAAAATTAATTTTCCAAGTTTGTACACCCATGGGGAGTCGAACCCCAATCGATGGAACCGGAATCCATTATTCTATCCATTGAACTATGGGTGCTTATCCCGGTCGGGAATGCAAAGATAAGCATTATCCCGCATAATTCAAAATTTTCATCAATTACTTATATCTCGTGGATCCGCATAATGTCAAAATAGAAGAGTCCTGGCGCAATGCCCTCGCAGCTGAATTTCAGAAGGAATATTTCGATCGACTGACCCGAATCGTTCGCCATGATTATGCCGCGGGAAAGGTCTATCCCCCCGCTTCGCGAATCTTCGCCGCGTTTGATGCTTCCCCGTTTGATAAGACGAAGGTCGTCATCATAGGGCAAGACCCGTATCATGGACCCGGACAGGCTAACGGGCTCGCTTTCTCCGTGAATCCGGGCATTCCATTTCCTCCTTCGCTTAGAAACATTCTGACAGAGGTCAGCACCGACACCGGCGCTCCAATCCCCGAGTCCGGCGACCTCTCTCGATGGGCAGAACAGGGAGTGCTCCTTCTAAACACTTCACTGACCGTCCGCGAGGGCGCTCCGAAATCCCACTCCGGAATCGGATGGGAGAATCTGACGGATGCCGCCGTAAGGGCTCTCTCCGACAAGCGTGAAGGACTCGTATTCCTGCTTTGGGGAAGCGATGCCATAAGAAAAGGGAGTTATATCGATCGCTCAAAGCATCTCGTCCTGACCTCTCCTCACCCTTCCCCTCTTTCCGCCTATCGCGGATTCTTTGGAAATCATCACTTCTCGAAAGCGAATGAATGGCTGCAATCACATGGAGAAACCCCGATCAAGTGGTAAATATTGATGGATTTCCCGTAAAGTTTTTGTAAATTTGCATAAGTAAGTAATGAAAATTAATGTGTATATAAAACTTAAAGATTTTTGAGATAATTTCCATGCGGAAGAAAGGAAGATACGTTAGTATCTGACTGACTGACAATTGGAAATTAGCCAA
>JAAVBC010000005.1 GCA_014803765.1 Bacteroides sp.
CTTGAAAAACTCAAATCAAGCCAAAATACAAACAGCTAAAATCCAATGAGTTGTAAATTTGTTATATAATAGCACATAAGCACATAAGTTCAAGATTGATGCTTATGTGCTTATGTTTTTATAAAATAACTTATGTGCTTATGTGCTTATGTGCTTATGTCCATAAAATAACTTACGTGCTTATGTGCTTATGTGCTTATGTCCATAAAAAACTTACGTGCTTATGTGTTTATGTGCTTATGTCCATAAAATAACTTACGTGCTTCTGTCTATAAAATAACTTATGTGCTTCTGTCTATAAAAGTCTGAAAAGGAAAAGGGCTGCGCATCACTGCGCAGCCCTTTCTTTCTACCATATTTAACTTAAATAACGTAACGAATCCTTTTATTAATGGAAGTTGCCGAGAGGCATCCGGCGTCCGTAAGTGCAGTCACTCACCGAGACACTTCATCAATACGGCGCGGATGATTCAGTCAACTCCCCGCAGAGGGATTCTCCCATCTGCTTCTTCACCTCCTCAATCGGCAACTGCCGACCGAAAAGATACATTAATTTTGTTATAGCAGCTTCCGATGTCATATCTTTGCCACTGATGACTCCGGTCTTCGAGATCTCAATCCCGGCTGAGTAAAGCTCGGGTTGAACACTTCCATTGACACACTGGGAAATATTCACCACCACTATACCCTTAGAGATAGCTTCCGAGATAGCTTGAATAAACCAGGGATCGTTCGGACCATTCCCCGCACCGAAAGTCTTGATGATAATGCCCCGTATGCCGGGAGTATTGAAAAGATGACGCACTACATTTTCCTGTATGCCGGGGAAAAGATCTATAAACATCACATTTGTGTCCATATCATAATGCACCTTCAATTCTCCGCCGACAGGATGCTTAAGCAACACATCCTGATTAAAATGAATTCCAAGACCGATACTTGCCAAGGCAGGATAATTATTCGATGAGAAAGCGCAAAAATTATCGGAAGAATGTTTGGTGCTTCTGTTGCCACGCCATAGGAAATCCTCGAAAAGTATAGCCACTTCCCTCACCACCATATTACCCTGACGATCGCGTGCGGACGCGACTTGAAGAGCAGTTATAAGGTTTTCCTCCCCATCCGTGCGCACATCGCCGATAGGGAGCTGACTTCCCGTGATAATAACCGGTTTGTCAAGATTCTCCAGCATATAGCTTAACGCCGAGGCTGTATACGCCATAGTGTCGGTGCCGTGAAGAACTACAAATCCATCACACTTGTTGTAGTTTTCCTCTATCGCCTTGGCAATATCCTTCCAATGGTCGGGGTTCATGGATGAGGAGTCGATGGGATGCTCAAATTCCACACTCTCGATATCTATATCCAGCAGACGAAGCTTGGGGACATTCTCCAGCAGATGATCAAAATTGAAAGGCTCCAGAGTCCGGGTCACAGGATTCTCTATCATACCGATAGTGCCCCCGGTATAGATAATCATGATTTTCGGACGCTCCCCTTTCTCGCCATGCATAATGTCGGACGCAGGCTGAAGCGGGTTACGGACAGTGGTAGTCATTGTTTACGCGATATTAGGATAATATTCTCGTCGCTTAACGCGACTAAATCATTTCGTCGAAATTGCCAACTCTTCCGACGTCTCACTGATATAAGTCTCAATGCTGACCCTACGAGTTTTTCATTCCGGCAATGCAAAGTTAACAATTTGCAACAATTCCACAAAGTTTTATCCGGAAAATTTAAAGTTTTTTCTTACATTTTTCTACAATATCTTTTACAAATAACATTTTTCACGGTACGCACACTTAATTTTTGTTAACCAAATTCTAAATATTGGCAAAAAGTTCGGAAAAACTTGACAATTTTATAGAAGGACATTGCAAAATATCATCCGCAACATACTCTTCGTGAACATTGTCTATATTTCGGGGTGCTTTAAGTGTTGTCCATCCCAAAAGATTGGGCATCATAAAATCTTTCCGTTCATTATCCCCTACATATATGAATCGTTTTGCTTCCGGATACTCCCGCACTATGGCTGAGAAGTTATCCGGACTTGTCTTGTCGAATCCTGCCTCTTCAGATATGTAGATATTTTGTTCAGGGATATATCTGTCTAACCCTAAAGCGGCAATCTTGGCGCGCTGCGTGCCGGATCTCCCATCCGTCACCAACGCCATTACAATTCCCCGGCGTGCCAATTCATCAAGCACTTCCCTCACCCCGGGAGCCAATGAGATTCGCGCGCCGGGGTTATTACGGTATGCGCCGACAAGTTCATGCATGAGCGTCTGAATCTTTTCGTCAGAATAGGAAGGCTCGCATTTATGGAGTATATTCTCAAGAAGCGCAAAGTGATTCCGACGCTTTCGGAGGGCGGAATCCAGACGCAAAGGGAGTCCCGCGATCTGCTTCACTCCATATTTATCTCTTAGAATATCGTGTATAAGTTTAAAACCCTCCCGACAATAATCGCGCTCTCTGAACAGAGTGTCGTCAAGATCCCAAACCACCACTACTCCATGATAACTATAGTCTGCCATACCTTCGCTCAATCTCTTATTTCCACATCTATTTTTTTATAGCTTATCTCTATTGATTGCTTTATTGACCCGATGGTTTTATTCTTTTATGCGAAGCCAACGAAAACCGCCAAAATATTTTGAAACAAGGTTGAAATATCTTTTAAGCGGTTCGCTCTCCTTTACCACCATCCCTTTCTTCACATCGAAATGGATCAGATACGGGTCCCCCTTCTCCAGCGTCAGAATTCCTATCTGAAATATATCCTGTCCGTCTTCGTTAGGCACCATTATGATTATATCACCAGGACGAGCATCTTCCTCAAAGGATTTCTTTCCGATGAACTGCTTGGGAAGATAGGGTATCTTGTGCGAACGGAATCCCATTTCCGTCATGCGTACCTTATCGTATGTTTCTGCATTGGCAAGTGCGGCGTATTTATCACGATTGCGCGTCAGATAATCAAGAGATTTGGTGCGGTCTCTTTGATCGCCATATCTTTCTGTAAGTTCCGTAATGTTTCCGCGATAAAGATTATCACCTATCCAATCGGAGGCGTGCCACATCAGGGACGCAAAACCAGCGTCCTCTCCCCTGCGACAGCTGACTTTCCGAAGATTGTCTTCAAACTGCACAATACCCGGATTTCCATCCCCTGCCGTGCGGGCGAGGGCTTCGACCGTGTTGATAAATGTCATGGGAGTAAACTCCTGCAGGTTCACTCTCAGTGTGGCTACAGTATCCTTATAGTAATAGTCATCTTTGCCGCTGCCGACGAAAGATTCTGCTATCATTGCCATTCTGTCACCGAGTGAAGCCGATCTGTCAGCTGAAGCCATTTTAATGAGTGAATCCGCCTTCTCGGCATCTTCTCTATGGGCATAAGGTAGCGCAGCATAAGCCATGGACGCACTCCCTGCCAACAATATTATCGCTAAAACTATCTTTTTAAACATTGCCGTTTAATTACAAAAACTTTAAATTTTAGTCCCTACCAACCCCACGGAGTGGGGTTGCATCACCCTTGGACGATATTAATTAATGCAAATTTAGAAAATTTTCAACATCCATCAAAACCTTTTCCATCCTCCCGGTGTTTATATATCGAAAAGTAGATAAAATCGTTTCATGATGTTAGGTTAGTTCGAAAAAAAGTTATTATGGAAAACATGAAATAAGCCCACCTGTGAAGGCGGGCTTATTTTTTATCCGGCAACCAAGCTGCCTGCACAACCCACGTCCTATATGTGCTAAACCGTGGATGGCGCTATCGTACGCAAGGGGTAGTCAGAAAATCCGTGGAATCCGTACAAATCCGTGAGACGCAGGCGAAGCCGAGCGTCAGTGTAATCCCGGTCCCTTACAAATAATCCCCATAAAAAAAAAAATAAAAAATCCGTGAAATCCGTCAGCATCCGAGCAAAAAAATCCGTGTGTAAATCAATCCATTCCAATCCATAAGAACTCATGCGACAAGTAGGTGATAATATAGATCTATGGGATTGTTTTTGGATTATGACAACACGGATCTTTGGGCTCGGATGCTGACGGATTTCACGGATTTTTTTATATAATTTCTTGCTGGAAGTGGTTGGATNTACACTGACACTTGGCTTCGCCTCGTGTTTACGGGATCTCACGGATAAGACAGAGGGGGCAGTTCCGTCAACCGGAACGGGTTGTGACGCTCCCAACCCTAGACGCGAAGCTACACCACTTCCTGCACAACCACTCTTACAGGGGTTGAGACATTTTTCAGAACATTATGAACATACTACTCACATAACTCTGAAATATCCTTGACTACCTTAAATTTATCCCAGGGNGCTTTCTCNAGATTTATTAAGTNCAANGACTTATCTATATAAAGTTCCACATCTTCGGGCATATCGGCAAACGCATCGCGAGCGACATAATTAAATCCACCCTCCTCAGCTGATCTTCTCACAATCACTCTTTCAAGATCTTTGAGATCCCCAAATGCTTGTGTGCCTATAAGTTTCACTGTCGTGGGCAGATCTATAGTCACCAGACCGGACGTCGCGAACGCTTCCTGACATATAGTATGCAGTCCCTCCGGCAATGTTATTTCCTTAAGTGTCCCGTGTCTCTTATAAGCTTTCGGTGCGACAGCGCGGACGCGATAGGGAGTAGTCTCAATATCAACTCCCAATATATATTCTCCTGATGGAACTTCCGCAGGAATTCCGAAGTTTGTATTTCCTCCCGTCACTGCGACATCGAAGTCTCCGATCTTGATGTAACTTAAATTCGGATATGATCCCTCACCCAATTGACCCTTTTTATATTGAGGATCATACTCAAAGATGACACTTTTGCGGAAACATGGATGATTCACATATAAATCCCTTGTGCCNGTCGGNACATAGAGAGTTGCCCATGTATTGTCAAACGGATACGAACTNTCCCGCACATCTTCCGGGTCTGTGTCTCCTGCCTCAAGTTCAATCTCTTCGCCTGACATAGTCAGAACCTCACATGTCGGNGGGAACAANCCGCGGAAATATATAGCATCCAATTCATTATTATCTATAAAGACTGACGTCCCGAGCTTGCGGAGATTAGAAGGNATTGTCAGTGATTTTGCATTTTTCATATCGCAGAAAGTGTAGAANCCTATGTATGAAAGTCCATCGGGCATAGCCACATTTTCAATGTCGGATCCCGCGTACACCCTCTCGATGCCTGCTACAGGAACTATCTTCCCTTCGAACTCGATAAANAAAGGAATCTGAAAATCCGAAGGCATTTCCCAGATGCAATTGACACACTGTGATTCTCCGCAAAGAATAGCCACTTCTTCAAATTGCGGAGGATAGNTCCCNTTATCATTTTTTTCTATCCTNTATGCAGGAGTCTCCACGTCGTCATCCAGGACNCCGTTAGGATAATAAACATACGGATNGCCATAGCATATATAGGGAGCACTATCTACNACTTTTCCATNGGATGTCAGANAGAGCGAACTCATTACGCTGATGAGGAATATTTTAGCTAAAGATTTCATTCTGATAGATTTTTTACTTACTTAAACTTTTAACTTTAAGTTTGACTTTACGAAACTTAAGTTACTTTATTATCACTTTTGTAGTCGAATCCAATGCCCTGACTATGTAGATACCTTGTTCCACACNGACAGATGACTCCTCACCGGGATTAATNGGGCTTTCCACAGCAAAATTCTTACCATCAATATTGCAGATGGTGNNGGTGATGGGNTTGTCGCCCGTATTTTTTACTATTATCTTATTCCCGGCNGTATANACNATTATGTCTGAAGTCTGCGTAAGGACATTATCNGCTCCTGAGGTCAGAAATTCGCAGTGTCTGAAATTGCAGAATGGTTCTTTACTCGGACTTATACGCTTGTCTTCCGGACAATAATATAATACTGCTCCGGGATATATATTTTCAAAGTTATGGTTACTCCAGAATATTTCCGGNAGTTCCTCAGTNACGCCGTTTTGTGGAGGAAGAATAGTGAATACCCGGAGACATGGAAGATTATTGAAAACGCTTCCGACAAAGCGTGTCTCCGGACACATCGTGAAGTATTCCAGATTCTCGCAGTTCTCCAATGCTCCCTCTTTTATGTAGAGAATAGAACTTGGNAGAGTAATACTCTTGATTTTATCATTNTTGCTGAAAGCATCCGCACCGATTCCTTCTACTCTCCATTCCTCTTCCTGCATCGATGTCCCGAGCACATAGTCATCNGAATGCAGACTTGCCGGAACCTCAATCTTCGAATTCTTCCCTTCATATCTTAAAAGTTCCGTNGTGAAATTAGCCGATTTACCGAATTTGAATCCTGCTTCGCAATCCGGATTGTGCAAATATTCCCATTCAAGATCATATTCTTGCTCATCTATCTCATAGTTATAATCTTTATATCCGCGAACATAAAAATCCATGCTCCCTCTCGGGANATATTCTACAAAATTATCAGCATGTCTTCCGCCAAACGCAGACTCTACAATGTTAAGTGGTTCATAACTCTTTCCGGTTTCAATTAGATAGGGAATTTGATATCTGAGTATTACTTCTTGATCCGGAGGCAGGGGGGCTCTCCATTTAAGTTTCTCGAGTTTTTCAAGACCTTTCAGGGAGTGCAGACCCAGAAATTTGAGACTTATGGGAAGAGTTAATTCTGTCAACTCTTTTGCATCNAAAAATGAATCCTCTTCAATTCTNACAATCTGATCATTTAAATANACTTTTTTGAGNGGCGTATTCTTGAAAGCGGCTCTCAAGGCTAACACGGGATAGAATGTGTCTCGAATAGGAACNTAAGTTCTTACAAGAGGATCCGTTGTCACAACTCTACCTTCCCAATATTCATAAGAGTCGCAAAAGGTTGCATAAGGACCGGTGTAGTATCCCAACTCATTGCCGGAGGTCATATTCGCCTNATANANACCNCTCTNNNNTNNCTGCNNNAANAAANCCATTNGGGAAATANCCNAACTCNTTATCAAGAACATNNAAAGGTCTGNNAGTTTNATACTCTATANATTTNNNAGGNTNNGCCTTAACCTCACTCACACCCGCACCCACAATAAGAGATATGACTGCNATTAATAATATTCGTTTCATCATATTAATTGGTTTTTAGTTAATTAAATGANATATTGTTACTCTTAAACATATTAATGTTAATAAGAAAACTTGGAAAGTATAAAGACTTGGATAAGCTTGGATAAGCTTGGATAAGCTTGGATAAGCTTGGATAAGCTTGGATAAGCTTGGACAAGCTTGGATAAGCTTGGATAAGCTTGGATAAGCTTGGATAAGTGATAATACTTGGGTTTTCAACCGCTAAAATAACAACATTTTTTAATATATCAAAATTTTATTAAATTTTATTTTAAAAATTTTAACTTAAAGAGTCGCTTAAAGAATTGCTTAAAGAGTCATTNGTTGCAGCTGATATAAATTNCACATTACCCCTCCGACAATNATATANCANCTGTAGGGACGCACGGCTCGNGCGTCCGNCATNAANANGNTGAATNCCAANNNAATGGAGCGGACGCACGAACCGNGCGTCCCTACATTCGTCAAAA
This sequence comes from Bacteroides sp., assembly GCA_014803765.1. Taxonomy (GTDB): domain Bacteria; phylum Bacteroidota; class Bacteroidia; order Bacteroidales; family Muribaculaceae; genus Lepagella. The sequence continues at coordinate 7,611 of JAAVBC010000005.1, forward strand.
CNGNGTGGATACTAAATTACTGCTCGCAAAGGGTANCCAGGAGATCCGTGGAATCCGTNCAGAATCNGTGAGACGCAGGCGAAGCCGAGCGTCAGTGTAATCCCGNTNCCNNANAAATAATCNCNNTNNTCAAAAAAATAAAAAATCCGTGNAATCCGTCAGCATCCGAGCAANAANATCNGTGTGTAAATAAATCCATTCCAATCCATAATAAGNTAACGCGACAAGTAGGTACTAACCGAGATATATGGGATTGTTTTTGGATTATAAGAACACGGATCTTTTGGGNTCTGATGCTGACGGATTGCACGGATTTTTATATAATTTCTTGCCGGAAGTGGTTGGATTTACACTGACACTTGGCTTCGCCTCGTGTTTACGGGATCGCACGGATAAGACANAGAGGGCAGATCCGCCAACCGGAGCGGACGCACGAGCCGTGCGTCCCTACATGTGAGGGTCGGGGNTGGGACTTAAAATATCNAGGGTTGGCATCNTTTGGAAGCCAACCCTNGATTAATTGCGGGGTAACCTGACGGACAGGCTATATGTTTNTTTTATCAGGTTATCTGATTATTTATATGTTTTATCAGGTTTATCTGATTATTTTGCGCGCTTTGAATCCCAAATGAGATAGATTATAAGGAGNGCATAGGCTACGCAACCTAAGATCTGTGTAACTCCCTCCGAAAGAGGATTCACATATTCAAATCCGGCGAAACGGGTGATGGCAGCAAAGACTCCGAAGAGTGCGCCGCCGGCAATCAGACCGCTGGAAAGCAANGTGCCGCGGTCGCGACGCTTGTCGCATACTGCCTGATCNTTCGAACTATTGCTTACGAAATAAGCTATCGCACCGCCNACCAACATCGGAGTATTCAATGACAAGGGGATGAACATACCCAGACAGAAAGCAAGTGCCGGCACACCAAGCCAGTTGAGAATAGCTGCGAGTATAGCACCGACCATATATAATATCCAGGGAGTGTCGCCACCCATCATCAATGGTTCGATCACCTTCGCCATCGCATTCGCCTGAGGAGCTACAAGCGCATTGTCGCCGGAGAAACCATACACCTGATTAAGCACCATTATCACACCACCGACTGTAGCTGCCGATGCCAATGTGCCGAGGAATTTCCAACTCTCCTGCTTCTTCGGTGTGCTGCCGAGCCAATAACCGATCTTAAGGTCGGTCACAAAACCACCCGCCATAGAAAGAGCCGTACAAACAACGCCGCCAATCACCATTGATGCCACAATACCACTTGTGCCTTTCAGACCGATACCGACAAAAATAGCTGAAGCAATAATCAACGTCATAAGTGTCATGCCGGACACCGGGTTCGAACCGACAATTGCAATCGCATTCGCTGCGACAGTAGTGAACAAGAACGCGATAATCACGACTACAGCCCATGCTACGAGTGCTTGCCAAAGTGTATTGATAACTCCAAACCAGAAGAAGAGAAGGACTGCTATGAGTGCAAGAGCTATAAAGAAGACTATATGCTTCATGGAGATATCCATCTGCCAACGCACCTCTTTTGCCGCGTCACTCTTTCCCTTGAGTTCTCTGCCCGCAAGTCCTACCGCCTGAACAATAATAGGCCATGATTTGATGATTCCGATCACACCTGCCATCGCAATACCACCGATGCCGATCATACGCGCATATTCACGGAATATCATATCCGGATCCATAGCTACAATCTCTGCCGAACCATAGGTGCCCATCAACGGAATGACGATCCACCATACGAATATCGAACCGGCAAATATTACAAATGCATACTTGAGTCCGACAATATAACCCAGACCGAGAAGGGCAGCCCCGGTGTTACAGCTAAGCACTAATTTTGTCTTTTCTGCAATCGTAGCGCCCCATGCTGACGCAGTGGACGTCACAGTCTCAGCCCACCATCCGAATGTCGCTACCAGATAATCATAGATACCTCCGATTAGCGAGGCGATGATAAGAGTCTTCGCCTGACCCCCTTCGCCGCTTTCCGCACCGGCTTGGGCGGAGATAAGCACCTGTGTCGTAGCAGTAGCCTCCGGGAAGGGATACTTGCCATGCATATCCTTCACGAAATATTTCCTGAACGGGATAAAGAACAATATACCCAAGATGCCGCCAAGCAGCGAACTCAGAAATATCTGATAGAATTGAACTGTGATGTCAGGGTATTTTGCCTGAAGAATAAAGAGAGCGGGGAGGGTAAAGATCGCACCCGCTACAATTACACCCGAACATGCTCCGATTGACTGAATGATGACGTTTTGTCCGAGAGCATTCTTCTTGCCCAGTGCATTCGACAGACCAACTACGATAATTGCAATCGGAATTGCCGCTTCAAACACCTGTCCGACCTTCAGACCGAGATAGGCGGCTGCAGCACTGAAAATAATTGCCATCACCAGACCGGTGATTACAGAATAGGGAGTGACCTCCTTCTGGTCATGGGCAGGAGCCATGACCGGGCGATACTCCTCATCCTGCCCCAGTTCCCGGAAGGCGTTTTCCGGCAATCCGGTCGGGGTCATGATAGTTTCATCCTGTTCTTGTTTCATGATTTATTAGTTAGATTTATATTAATCCTGATTATTCAATTCATTGCAACTACAAATGTAGGGCAATTCATTAACATTTCCAAACATTTCTTTAATACATACCCACTTTTTTTGTTTTAGACAGAAGCACATATTTTTTTATTTTGACAGAAGCACATATTTTCTTTTTTTTGACATAAGCTCCTTTTTTTGTTTTTTTGACAGAAGCACATAAGCACATAAGCACATAAGCACATAAGTTCTTATCTTAATTGTCCGACACATACTGCACGTATGGATTTCTTCAACTTATGTGCTTATGTGCTTCTGTCAAAAAAACAACTTCTGTGCTTCTGTGCTTCTGTCAAAAAAATAACTTATGTGCTTATGTGCTTCTGTCAAAAAATAACTTATGTGCTTATGTGCTTCTGTCAAAAAAAGAAAACATGTGCTTCTGTCTAAGAGAAAAAGCGTATGTCCAGGTCAGTCAGGGAGGTCGGTAGGGATAGTGGGGTTGATGAAAAAGACTTTTTCCGTTGCGCGGGTAATGGCTGTATAGAGCCAGCGATAGAAGGTCTCGTCGAGCGCCGCCGGATCTATGCCGGACATATCGATATAGACATGCTTCCATTGTCCGCCCTGAGCTTTATGGCATGTGATGCAATAGCCATACTTCGCCTGAAGGGCATTATAATATTCATCTTCCATCGTCCCCTTAATCTTCTCCGACAATTCCCCCTCATATTCAGCCAGAACGTGAGTATAGAATTTATCCATCTCTGCTCGCGGAATTGCCGGACCGTCACACATCAGACTCCGCAACATTATTTTAGCTGAAATGGGGGTCGGAGAGGTCTGCAACTGCAACTCCACCTCAGTGAAAAACCTTCCATACATCTTCTCCGTCTTCCCTACCCATTTCACCTCTGCCATATCCCCGTTGGCAATAAATGTGTCAAGTTTATTTATCTTGCTCCAGAAATAATCATTTTTCGCAATCACCAGTCTATCCCCCTGCTGGAGCGGTTCTTCAGCCATCATCACCATATTGCGTATCGCCATATTATAGCGGTTGGCGCGGGAATTGGATCGAGTGATGATGATAGAATTCTCCACTCCGACCTGCGCCCAAGAATCCGAAAGACAATCGGCAAGTTCCATACTTGAAATAACCTGCACATCTTCGTATCCGCGCGTCACGATCTCAGCCTGCATTCCGGCTATCGGGGCAAAAATCAACTGACGTACATTTGTTGCATTATGCAATATTCCGCCTGATTCAGCCTGGCGCATCGGCAGATCCAGAGTAAAACTCGTCGGAGTCAGACCGATTTGGCTGAGTCTCTCGACATTCATTGCCGGCGCCCCCTCCATTCCGATCGGAGGGAGCTGAGCGACATCCCCCACAAAAATTGCCTTGTTGCCCGGCGCAGAATATACATAGCGAAGCAACTGCCAGAGGAGAGAGTTACCTTTCGATGGGCTATCCTGAATCAATGAAGCCTCATCGACGATAAAGAGAGTATCACGCGAATTATTGGGCGCCGGGATATAGCCGGAGCCGGGTGCATCCGATTCCGGGCGGAAAATGCGGCGATGAATAGTCGAGGACTTCCCGCCGGAAAAATTAGCTGCCACTTTTGCCGCGCGACCCGTAGGAGCTAATGTGGCAGTCTTTATCTTCAGATTCTTCAGTGCTTTGATAAGGGCTCCCATGATGGAGGTCTTACCCGAGCCGGCATAACCGTTGAGCAGAAAAATCCCCCGTGTGTCGGAGGATGCCATAAAATCGGAGATAGCCGCAATGAGCTTCAATTGAAGTTCATTGGGGGTAAACGGGAGTTGCGAAATGATATCATCCGCTAACTGAGGGGCATTAATCGGCTTCATGTAGCAAAATTAGTAAAAAATAGCTTAAAGAAATGGTCGGAATGGAAAATAATTATTAAATTTGCAGACAGATAATGAACCCCTCTGCGCGAGGGCGGTTTAACATACGGAAGCCATCAGGTTAGCTTCCGATCAATAGATAACTGAATAAAATAATAACCCGGAAATTTTCACTTCAATTTAAATATATTATCAAAACTATGAAAATTGAGAAAGTAATTGGCCGTGAGATTCTTGACTCACGTGGCAATCCCACAGTAGAGGTAGACGTTATCCTTGAAAGCGGCGTTATGGGCCGTGCAGCTGTCCCCAGCGGTGCTTCAACAGGTGTCAACGAAGCTCTTGAGCTCCGCGACAACGATCCCAAGCGCTACATGGGTAAGGGTGTGACTAAAGCTGTCGCTAACGTTAATGGTCCGATCGCTGAGCTCCTTAAGGGCTGGAACGTTCTCGACCAGGTTGGCATCGACGAAGCTATGATCAAGCTCGACGGCACAGAGACTAAGTCAAACCTCGGCGCTAATGCTATCCTCGGCGTTTCTCTCGCAGTAGCAAAGGCAGCAGCCAACTATCTCGACCTTCCCCTTTACAAATACATCGGCGGCGCTAACACTTACGTTCTCCCCGTTCCGATGATGAATATCATCAATGGCGGCGCTCACTCTGACGCTCCCATCTGCTTCCAGGAGTTCATGATCCGTCCGGTAGGCGCTTGCTGCTTCAAGGAGGGTATCCGCATGGGCACTGAAGTATTCCACAACCTTAAGAAAGTCCTCAAAGCTCGCGGTCTGAGCACTGCAGTTGGTGACGAAGGCGGTTTCGCTCCCGCACTCGACGGCACTGAAGACGCTCTTAACGTTATCATGGAAGCTATCAAGGCTGCAGGCTACGAACCCGGAAAGGACGTGACTATCGGTCTTGACTGCGCTTCTTCAGAGTTCTACAAAGATGGCGTTTACGATTACACTTGGAAGCAGGGTGCAGACGCTCCCAAGCGCACAAGCGAAGAGCAGGCTAAATACCTCGAAGAACTCGTCAACGAATATCCTATCGACTCTATCGAGGACGGCATGGCTGAAAACGACTGGGAAGGCTGGAAGATCCTCACAGATCTTATCGGCGACCGTTGCCAGCTCGTAGGCGACGACCTGTTCGTAACTAACGTGAAGTATCTCGAAAGAGGTATTGCTGAAGGCTGCGCTAACTCTATCCTCGTGAAGGTTAACCAGATCGGTTCACTCACTGAGACACTCCGCGCAGTTGAAATGGCACAGCGCAACCGCTACACAGCTGTCATCTCTCACCGTTCAGGCGAGACTGAGGACGCTACTATCGCTGACATCGCTGTTGCAACTAACGCAGGTCAGATCAAGACAGGTTCTGCAAGCCGTTCTGACCGTATGGCTAAATACAACCAGCTTCTCCGCATTCAGGAAGAGCTCGGTTCTGAAGCAGCTTACGGCTATCCCTTGATCAAGCGTATCAATAAATAAGATACATCCGCTGACACCAAATCAGCCCGATCACATAAAAAAGAGGCGCATCCACAACCGGATGCGCCTTTTTTATATAATTCTTCTCGTTTGCAGCCTAAAACTTTCGACACTCAAAAAAAAGTATTAATTTTGTAAGCTGAACCGACAGATTCAGTTAACACATATTAAAGCTGATTAATTAATAGAATAATAGAATAAAATGAAAGCTTACGTTTTCCCCGGTCAGGGTGCACAGTTCGTGGGCATGGGAAAGGATCTCTATGACAACAATCCCGAAGCTCGCGCTATGTTTGAGAAGGCAAATGAAGTTCTCGGCTTCCGTATCACCGATCTGATGTTTGAAGGCACTGAAGATGACCTGAAACAGACAAGTGTCACTCAGCCTGCAATCTTCCTCCATAGTGTCATCCTCGCTAAATCTCTTGGCGATGAGTTCAAACCGGATATGGTAGCAGGTCACTCACTGGGTGAGTTCTCGGCATTGGTAGCATCAGGCGCACTGAGTTTCGAAGAGGGTCTGAAGCTTGTCTCCAAGCGTGCACACGCTATGCAGAAAGCTTGCGATCTGAAGCCCTCCACTATGGCTGCTGTCCTCGCTCTCCCTGACGAGAAGGTGGAAGAACTCTGCGCGGAAGTGGATGATGTAGTAGCTCCTGCCAACTTCAACTGCCCCGGACAGGTCGTAATCTCCGGCACTATAGAGGGCATTGACGCTGCTTGCGAAAAGATGCTGGCGGCAGGTGCGAAACGCGCTCTGAAACTCAAGGTCGGCGGTGCGTTCCATTCTCCTCTTATGGCTCCCGCTCAGGAAGAACTCGCTGAGGCAATTGAAGCAGCAGATTTCCACACACCCGTATGCCCCATTTATCAGAATGTCGACGGCAAACCCCATACAGACCCCAAGGAAATTAAGGAAAACCTTATCAAGCAGCTGACGGCTCCTGTCCGCTGGACTCAGGATGTCGAGGCTATGATAGCCGATGGCGCTGACGAATTCATCGAGCTGGGTCCCGGCGCTGTGCTTCAGGGTCTTGTGAAGAAAATCAATCGTGGCGTAGCTACTTCCGGCAAACAATAAAGAAAAATCCGAACGAAGATGAACGTAGCCATTGTAGGAGCATCAGGCGCAGTCGGTCAGGAATTTCTCCGCGTCCTCGCAGAGCAGGAATTTCCCATCGACAATCTCCGTCTTTTCGGATCCGAAAGATCCGCAGGTTCCAAAATCCCCTTCAACGGAAAGGAATACACTGTAGAACTTCTCTCTGAGGATTCCGATTTCAGCGGCGTGGATATCGCATTCACTTCCGCCGGAGCCGGCACTTCCAAGAAGTTTGCGGATGTCATCACCCGCCATGGCGCAGTGATGATCGACAATTCATCGGCTTTCCGTATGGATAAGGATGTGCCTCTGGTTGTGCCCGAGGTTAATCCCGAGGACGCTCTTGATCGTCCGCGCAATATCATCGGCAACCCGAACTGCACCACTATTCAGATGGTCGTAGCTCTCAAACCGATCCACGATCTCTCCCCCATCCGCAAAGTTCGCGTAGCCACTTATCAGGCAGCTTCAGGTGCCGGCGCAACGGCAATGAAGGAACTTGAGAATCAGTATGCCGAACTTCTTGAAGGCAAAGAGCCGACAGTCGATAAATTTGCATATCAGCTCGCCTATAATGTCATTCCCCAGGTAGATGTATTTGTGGATAATGACTACACTAAGGAGGAGATGAAGATGTATAATGAGACTCGCAAGATCATGCATTCGGATGATATTTCCGTTTCTGCTACCTGCGTCCGTATACCCGTTCTGCGCGCCCACAGCGAAGCGATCTGGGTAGAGACTGAAAAGCCGCTTGAAATCGCAGCAGTAAAAGAGGCTTTTGAAAAGGCTCCGGGACTCGTGGTCTGCGACAATCCGGCTGAGAAAGTCTATCCTATGCCTCTGAATGCAGCAGGGACAGATCCCGTCTATGTCGGCAGACTCCGCCGCGACATTTCTGATGATAAGGGTCTAAGCTTCTGGGTTGTAGGCGACCAGATTAAGAAAGGAGCAGCTCTCAATGCAGTCCAGATCGCACAATGGCTCATCGCCAAAGATCCGCGCCTGCAGAAGTAAGTCTTCAATCAATTAAAGGCAATAATAAAAAAAGGATGCATTTGCATCCTTTTTTTATTATTGCCTTTAAACCTTTTCTAACCCACATTATCTAATTATCAGTTTCTACCAAATTTTAACTAAACATACCACTTCATTACTTACAAATAATGAATAAATTATTGCTGACTCTTTCAATCGCAGGGTTATCTACCCTCTCCTCTTATGCCGATGGCATAATCAGCGGTAAGGCTGTCTCCAAGAATGATGGCTCTCCGATAGATTTTGCCACTGTCCAATTACTTGATGCGTCCGGGAAGCCTCTTTCAATCGGCTCAGAGACCGGGCTGGACGGCACTTTCAAACTTCCCTCTGTAAAGGATGGCAAATACATAGTGAAAATTTCATCCGTCGGGCTTATCGATCAGGAGCGCCCCGTCACAGTCGCCGGAGGAAATGTATCTGTCGGTGAGATTAAACTCTCGGATGACACTAAGGTATTGCAGGAGGTAGTCGTTGAGGGTATGCGTTCGCAGATGCGCTTCGAATTGGATCGTAAGGTGTTCCAGGTTGATGCAAATATCGCTGCTGCCGGTCAATCCGCATCCGAACTCCTTGAATCCATCCCTTCCGTGGAAGTGGATCAGGATGGCGAGGTCTCGCTGCGCGGCAACTCTTCCGTCACTATCTGGATTAATGGCAAGGAATCAGGACTTACAGCCGACAACCGCGCACAGATTCTCGAACAGATACCGGGTGAGACTATCGAAAGCATTGAGGTTATCACAAACCCCTCTGCCAAATATAGCCCGGAAGGCACATCCGGAATCATCAACATCATCCTTAAAAAGGATCGCCGCGGAGGATACTTCGGTTCGGCGGAATTGGGCGCCAATACACGCGGAGGTGGCAACGCCGGCTTGAGTTTCAATTATAATTCTTCTAAATGGGAGGCTTATGCAAGCGCCGGATTCAGAATGCGTCATAATCAAGGCGGTTCGGAATCGCGTCGCGATTATGATAACGGATGGTTCTTGAACTCCGATGGCAAGAGCCGTAATCATGGCAACAATGTTTTCCTGCGCGCAGGTGCCACATATCATCTGACAGATAAGGATCAGTTCTACCTCAATGCCTTCGGAATGTTCGGGCGTCGCTGGAGCAATAACACGGTGAATTATTGGTCGAATATTCCCGGTCATTGGATTAATAACGATCAATTCAATAAGCAACACAATCTGAGTCGCGGAGCACACGCTGATTTCGGTTATAAGCATGAGTGGGGCAAGAATCACACTCTGGACATGATGATCGGCTATAATCATTGGGGTGGTCCGATGTGGCGGTCTTACGAGGAAACCCACACTTTCGATGATCCGCTTCTCGGCGATGATCGCTATCAGGAACAGAATCAGGCAATGAACACTAATTCTGTAGAAGCCAAAATTGATTACACCAATCAATTGAACAAGTGGCTGAAGCTGGATGCAGGTTTTCAGGGTAACTACAACCACGAGAATACTCCCGTCTCTACCTATGAGCGCGACCCGCAGGGTGAAATGGTTATCAACGGCGCTCTTTTCAATCAATTTATATACAACAATGATATATCGGCGCTTTACGTAACTCTCGGCGGTAAGGTAAAATCATTCAGCTTCTCTGCAGGTCTGCGCGGTGAAGCTTGGCAGGTCTCCACAAAGTCACTGAAATTTGGGGAGACTCCGGAAAGTCAGGATTGGTATAAGAAGAATAATTTTGCGCTCTTCCCCTCCGTATTCTTGAGCTACTCTCTTCCTAAGGATAATGAGGTGCAAATCAATTATACCCGCAGAATACGCCGTCCGTGGGGCGCACAGCTCAATTCTTTCACGGATATCTCCGACCCCGCTAACATCTCGTATGGTAATCCTGAGTTGGAACCTCAGTATGCAAATTCTTTCGAGTTAAACTATATCAAGAACTGGAGTCAGCATGTAATCTCTGTATCTGCATATCTTCGTCAGAACACTAACGTGATGAACCGCATCTCTTATCTTGATGGCGACGTAATGTATTCTACTTGGGATAATGTCTCCAAGGAGCTCAATTCCGGCGTGGAGATTGTAGCCAAGAATACTCTTTTCAAGATTCTTAATCTGACTACGACCGTCAATCTCTACGACAATCACATCTCGGCTTGGCAGACAAATTTCGTAGCTCCGGACAATAAGGTGTATGAAATTTCGGGAAAAGCCAGAAACTCGTTCGCATGGGATGCCCGCCTGATGGCTTCAGTCAGACTCCCCTGGCAGCTCTCTTTTCAGGCTACGGGTAATTACACTTCCAAGAATCTTACAGCACAGGGTTCGCGCCAGGGTGGCTGGAGTGTGGATGCCGGACTGCGAAAGAATCTCGGCAATTGGTCGTTCTCACTCAATTGCCGTGATATCTTCAATTCACGCAAGTTCAAATCTACTGTTGACGGATTGGATTACACTCAGACCGACAAGCGTTGGCGCGGAGGAAGAAATCTTCAGCTGACAGTGAAATACTCCTTCGGCAACATGAAGTCCAAGTCCAACCAGAACCGACAGCAGACCTCCGAGCCGATGGACAACTCCGGGTACGGCGAAATGGATATGTAATCCGCAATCACCGGATATCCAAACAAGTTCTACAAATAATAATGGGAATTAACGCAGGCGTTAATTCCCATTATTATTTGTAATATTGACCGACTTAACGGATCTGTCAGAGATTGAAGTAGTAGGTGCCGGTGGAGAGGGGTGCGTAATAGTCGTAGGTCTGACCGTTGAGGAAGTAGGAGGTGCTGAATGCCTGCTGGTCTACTCCGCGGTTCCACATATCNGTCCAGGGNTTCCAGGCGCTAAGAACTTCTACATTGTAGTAAGCNCCATTGTAGTTATACGCNACGCGCATNGGCACTGTNCGCCAGACTCCCTGCGCGTCATAACCGACTCCNACAACACTCGTGACTCCGGAATTGGCAAGNGATGGAGCTATATTAAATACAACCGCAGGAGATGATTGCCAACCCCCTCCCCANGGNCCGCCCCATGCAGGACCTGCCGGAGGTGCGGGCTGAAANGAACCNCCCGCTCCGGGAGCAGGCGCTGAATTGCCGCCGGGATTCCACCCGATGCCATTCGCAGGAGCAGGNTTAAACCCACCACCTGAGCCGGGAGCCGGCGCGGAGTTCTGCGCCGATAATGTAATGGGAGCTGCAATAGCGAGTAAGCCGAATGCTATCCCCCGCGCTATTGACTTCATATTATCTTTGCCAAATATTGATTTATAATCTGCAATTTTCATAATTTTTCTGTTTTAAATTCTTTAAATTTAAAACAATGAACCGACTCTAAAGTTTCAGTCTTCTAACGAAAAGTCCGCAACCATTCTTTCAAACCCGCACGTCAAACCCGTACTCTTAAAGATGTAAATATTCAAATTAATTTATTAACTTTGTATATAACTAAATCTTTCTTTATCTATGGAAATTATCAAAAATCAGGAGTTCGGCGGTGAACGCCCTCTTTTTGGCTCTAAAGATCTTCGTTTGGAAAATGTCACGATTCATGCAGGCGAATCTGCTCTTAAATGTTGCAGTGATATTGAGGCTGTAGATTGTCGGTTCGAGGGGAAATATCCCTTCTGGCATGTTGATGGTTTTAAAGTGGAGAAATGCCTCTTTACTCCGGGCGCGCGTGCTGCCCTTTGGTATTCCCGCAATCTGGAGATGAAGGATACTCAGGTGGATGCTCCGAAGATGTTTCGAGAGATGGATGGTATCATCCTGTGCAACGTCAATATTCCCGACGCTGAGGAAACGCTCTGGCACTGCCATAATGTTGATATAGAAAACGTAGAGGTAAAAAACGCTGATTATCTATTCATGCATTCCTCCAATATCCGTATCCGAAACTGGCGTCAGCATGGCAACTACTCTTTCCAGTATTGCCGCAACGTGGAGATTCATGACGCTGATATTCACTCCAAAGATGCGTTTTGGGGAACCGAGAATGTCACTATCTATGATTCNANNCTNTCCGGAGAATATCTCGGTTGGCATTCCCGCCGACTGACACTCGTCAGATGTAAGATTTCAGGAACCCAGCCCCTCTGCTACGCTCGCGATCTCACTTTGATCGACTGCGAGTTTGATAAGGATTGCGATCTTGCTTTCGAGGATGCCGAGGTTAAGGCTTCAATCCTGACCCCCGTCACAAGCATTAAGAATCCCCGTCGCGGCTCTATAAGCGCACCCTCTTTCGGAGAAATCATCATTGATGAGTTTTCAAAAGCGGAGACTCCAGTAAAAATTATAGCAACCGATAAGTGAGAATATAATGAAATTCAATTTCGATGAACTGACCGACCGTCGTCACACTTCATCCATGAAGTGGGACGGCGAAGGAGATGATGCTGATGTTATACCCCTCTGGGTTGCCGATATGGATTTCCGCACGGCTCCGGCAGTCGTGGAAGCCCTGCGTAAGCGTGTAGACCAAGGCATATTCGGCTACGTCAGTGTCCCCGATTCCTACTATGATGCACTCATCCGCTGGAATCGGACTCGCCATGGTTGGGAAATTGATCGCGACAGAGTCATCTACACTTCCGGAGTGGTGCCGGCTCTGTCGGCTATCATCAAAGGGCTGACAAATCCCGGAGAGGGAGTAATCCTTCAGACCCCGGCATATAATTGCTTTTTCTCCTCAATAAGAAATAACAAGTGCCGACAGATCGACAATCCACTTCGCAGGATAGCTACACCTGCCGGATTCACTTACGAGATTGACTTTGAATCTCTTGAGACTCTCGCTTCTGACCCGACAAACACTCTGATGATTCTGTGCAATCCTCATAATCCCTCGGGACGTGTCTGGACTCGCGATGAACTCGAACGTGTGGCTGAGATATGCCGGCGCCATAATGTCCGCGTTGTCAGTGATGAGATCCATTGCGAACTCGTGCACCCGGGAGCACGGGCATACACTCCATACGCCATTATCGATATGGACTCTATAGTGTGCGTATCGCCGAGCAAGGCGTTCAATACCGCCGGGCTGCAGATTGCCAATATCATCTGCCCGGATGAGGAAACTCAACGGCGCATTGACCGGGCTATCAACGATAATGAAGTCTGCGATGTCAATCCTTTCGGAGTCATCGGTCTGCAGGCTGCATATAATGGCGGCGGAGAATGGCTTGACGAACTGAATGAATATCTGAATGCCAATAGACTCCTTCTCAGATCTAACTTCAGCAACCATTTCCCTCAGATGCAGATTTGCGAAGCTGAAGCAACTTATCTCGCATGGATTGATGTGAGTGCNCTCTCCATCAATGGCAGACCTGCCGATGGGGATTCCATAACAGACTATCTTCTGCNTAANGCCAAAGTCAGAGTGGCATCAGGTTCNACTTATGGCGACTCTTCGTGCATACGCATCAATTATGCCTGTCCTCGCGCGCGACTGGAAGAAGCTCTTANCAGAATAAATGAAAACCTCGATAAATTACATCCGTGAAGGTNGGACGCTGACTTGGCGTCAGCGGCTTTATCTGACATTTACCCTNTCGCTCCCCGCGATGCTCGCCCAACTCTCGAGCATCGCGATGCAATATATTGACGCTTCGATGGTAGGCAGACTCGGAGCGGATGATTCCGCATCCATCGGACTGATGTCTACNAGTCTATGGCTATTCTGGGGAATCTGCTCNGCNATGACNTCGGGTTATTCCGTGCAGGTCGCCCATCGNGTCGGNGCNAAAGATGAGNAGGGAGCTAAGAGAGTATTTCGTCAAGGTATTGCCGCGAGTCTGATTTTCAGCNGCATAGTCACCTTTATAGGTATCGCTATAGCCTGGCGTCTTCCTCATTGGCTTGGAGGAGAGGAGCAGATCTGTGCTAACGCAACTCTCTATTTCGTAGTGTTCATTGCCGCTCTGCCTATTCTTACTCTTAATTATCTGGCAGGAGGGATGCTCCGGTGTGTCGGCAATATGAAAGTGCCGAGTCTTCTGAGCGGCATAATGTGCGTATTGGATTGCCTTTTTAATTTCCTTCTGATTTTTCCTACGCATCATTTCGTCATCGGGGGTATGGAAATCACGATCCCCGGAGCGAATCTTGGTGTACTCGGTGCGGCGTTAGGCACAGTGGCAGCTGAAGCTGTATCGGCAGGATTTATGATGTATTTTGCATGCTGTCGGCAGCGTGAGATTAAACTNTGCGGAACTAAAGGGAGCTACCGACCGACTCGGGAGATCACCTCTAAGGCAGCCTCCATATCGACTCCTATGACTGTGGANCACGCCGTGATCTGTGGCGCNCAGATTGCCATAACNATGATTGTCAGTCCGCTCGGAGTGATTGCGATAGCTGCGAATGCATTTGCTGTCACTGCGGAGAGCCTCTGCTATATGCCCGGCTACGGCATCGGGGATGCAGCGACAGCCNTGACGGGTCAGAGTCACGGCGCTTCTCGCCCNGCATTGGTGCGCCAGTTTGGCAATATGGCAGTAGGACTGGGNATGNTGATTATGACATTTATGGGNGGGTTGATGTATCTTTTTGCGCCGGAGATAATGGCAGTCATAACACCNGTAGAAGCGATTCNGAGCTTAGGCGCNGAAGTCTTGCGNATTGAGGCGTGGGCAGAACCGATGTTCGCCGCGTCNATTGTGGCATACGGTGCNTTTGTNGGAGTCGGNGAAACAAANTTGCCNGCCCTGATGAATTTCGGAAGCATCTGGCTCGTCCGCGTCCCCCTCGCATGGATACTTGCCCAATCCATGGGACTCCGNGGAGTCTGGATAGCCATGTGCATAGAACTCTGCTTCCGCGGCAGCATCTTCCTCCTCCGCCTACTCTCCTCCCGCTGGTACGCCCCCGCCTCCACACATGCCANCACCGACCCATGACCAACCCTAATCCCTAACCGGAAAATCCGCGGAATCCGTATAAAGTGAGACGCAGGCGAAGCCGCGCGTCAGTGTGATCCCCTTCCAAGAAATAATCGCCATCATCAAAAAANATAAAAAATCCGTGGAATCCGTCNNCATCCGAGCAAAAAAAATCNGTGTGCAAATAAATCCATTTCAATCCGNGGGGTATTACTGNTGTCGGGAGAAGGATTNTTTTTAGATTTATGAAACACGGATCATTTTGNCTCGGATGGAGACGGATTCCACGGATTTTTTATATAATTTCTTGCAGGAAGTGGTNGGATTTACACTGACACTTGGCTTCGCCTCGTGTTTACGGGATCTCACGGATAAGACAGAGAGGGCAGATCCGCCAAACGGAGCGGGTTGCCCTGCTACAGTATTGACGCTCAGTGCTTATCGGCTTTGAGTTTCCCGGTTAGGCAACCCGCTTCCTTTGGTTGTTAACGCGCCTTTGAATTCAGTGTGTTTATGAATGAATAGTTTGGATTAAGGAATTGGAATTGTAAAGAATATTGTTCGCGCGGAATCGGCAAGGTCCTGCTATTTTTCTCCGAAAAATGAATTAATTTTTACCGATAACCATTTTTATTCCTAAAGATTATTTTATATTTGCATATATTTTATTTACTTATCCATTTTATTTAATGAATAAAAGAATGATACAAAATATTTACAAATTGAGCAAGATCCTCTTTGCGTTAGTCTTAATNGTCGTTTGCCATCTGAATTCGCTTGCACAAATACCTGATTTTTATGAAGCGGATGGTCTGAAATATGAGCTTAAAGACTTTGAAGATACCTTCATTAAGTTTAGGTTAGTTGGTCCTACTACATTTAATTCCGAAATACTCACACTTCCGGATTTCTTAACTGCGAAGGGTTTTTCTGTGTGGTCGAATGAGGATGAAAGAGAAGGAATAATCGAAGAAATAAATGAAAATGCTTTCTACGATTCAAATCTTACTTCTGTCGTCCTACCGAAAGGATTAAAGCATATCGGCAAGAATGCTTTCGCTATATCGAGTCATCTTAGAAATATTGAAATTCCGGAAGGGGTACTGACGATCGGTGAACGAGCCTTTGGTGAATGTCCTCTCAAAGAAGTTGAGATTCCTGAATCAGTGATATTTATAGGATGGCGAGCTTTCTCAGGGTGCTCTTCACTGAATAGAGTAACACTTCCTTCGACATTATCCGCNTTAGGGGGTCGCACTTTTGACGGGTGTTTCTTTCTAAAAGATATCTATTGTTACGCTACTATTCCTCCCGNCGCTCAGAATTCAGATTTCGGCTATTTATACCATAGTGAATGGTATTGGCCCACGTCAGAACCGCATGGACCTCTTGATGCGGGCTGCACTATTCATGTGCCCGAAGAATCGATAGATCTTTACAAAAACGCCCCCGGCTGGAACCTTTTTAATAAAATTGAAGGTATCNCTCCTACTGAGGTCGAAGAATTGGAAACTCTCCAATCCAATGACGTTAACTTTCTTATTGAAGACGAAGGAGTGACACTATTAGGTGAAGAGGGGGATGCCTTCACCATCTGCGATGAGTCAGGCATAATCCTGGATTCAGGAAACTTCTCTACTTCCGGANCATNTTATCANAAAGGAAGCGGAATCCGAATTATCAAAGTTAATGATAACTCNGTAAAAGTGATAATCTAATCNGATTNATCTATCTNCTCCAACCTCTATTCACGACCGTCTTTGTCNTTCTCCTTTACGGGAACGGCAAAGACGGTCTGCTTTCTTTATTTATGTCNATTAATGCCGATTAATGAAGAGTTATTTGNCAATNCGATAANTTATTGTTAACTTTGTTTGATTAAGTGGGATAGCCNCTTTTTCCTATTTTCTGTTTACTAAAGANTACATTGATATATTCTACGGAATTTACANCACAATCTTCAGCAGAGAGAAAGTACAAAGTAANGTAATCTAAGTTTTAACCAACTTCTATATAATTTCCTTCATAACGATGGCAAAACAAGAAGATATTTTCAAAACTATTATCGCCCATGCNAAGGAGTATGGGTTTGTCTTTCAGTCAAGTGAAATCTACGACGGTCTGTCAGCTGTCTANGACTANGGTCAGAACGGCGTGGAACTTAAGAATAACATCAAACGCTATTGGTGGGAAGCTATGACAATGCTTCACGATAATATCGTCGGCATTGACTCCGCAATCTTCATGCACCCCACTATCTGGAAGGCNTCCGGTCATGTGGACGCCTTTAACGATCCCTTGATCGACAACAAGGACTCTAAAAAGCGCTATCGTGCAGACGTGCTTATCGAAGATGAAATCGCTAAGTTCGATGAGAAAATCAACAAGGAAGTGGCTAAAGCTGCNAAGCGTTTCGGCGAGTCATTCGACGAAGCNATGTTCCGNCAGACCAATCCCCGCGTCCTTGAACATCAGAAGAAACGCGATGAACTTCATCAGCGTTTCTCTGACGCAATGAACGCCAATGACCTCGCTGACCTCAAGCAAATNATCCTCGACTACGAAATTGTAGACCCNATCAGNGGCACTCGCAACTGGACAGACGTACGCCAGTTTAACCTTATGTTCAAAACTGAAATGGGTTCTACGGCTGACGGCGCTATGGACGTTTATCTGCGTCCCGAGACAGCTCAGGGTATCTTCGTCAANTANCTCAACGTGCAGAAGACCGGCAGAATGCGTATCCCCTTCGGAATCGCACAGATCGGTAAGGCTTTCCGCAATGAAATCGTAGCACGCCAGTTTATCTTCCGTATGCGCGAGTTCGAACAGATGGAAATGCAATTCTTCGTACGTCCCGGAGAGGAACTGAAATGGTTTGATTTCTGGCGCCAAACCCGCCTCAAATGGCACGAAGCGCTCGGTCTTGGCAACGAAAAATATCGCTATCACGACCACGAAAAACTGGCTCATTACGCAAACGCAGCCACAGACATAGAATTCCTCATGCCTTTCGGATTCAAGGAAGTGGAGGGCATTCACTCTCGCACTAACTTCGACCTCTCTCAGCATGAGAAATTCTCAGGCAAAAAAATCCAATACTTCGACCCGGAAATCAACGAAAGCTATGTCCCCTACGTCATTGAGACATCNATCGGNGTNGANCGNATGTTCCTCAGCATCTTCTGCTCCTGTTATGAAGATCAGGATCTCGGCAACGGCGACCATCGCGTAGTGCTGCACTTCCCCCCGGCTCTCGCCCCCGTGAAGTGNGCTGTNCTTCCNCTCGTNAAAAAGGATGGTCTNCCCGAAAAAGCACGCGAAATTCAGCATAAACTCCGCTTCGACTTCACATGTCAGGTTGATGAAAAGGACTCTATCGGCAAGCGCTATCGCCGTCAGGATGCAATCGGCACTCCCTACTGCATCACTGTCGATCATCAGACTCTTGAGGATGACACAGTCACTCTGCGCCATCGCGACTCAATGGAACAGGAACGTGTGGCTGTAGCTGACCTCGAAAAGATTCTTTCCGAGAAAGTCAATCTTAATACACTCCTTAAGAAACTCCTTTAATGAGATTTAAAATGAAAAGAACTATTAATAAAGTAATCGCAGCTCTTGCTCTGATTCTCGCTTCAATGTCGCTGAGTTCCTGCAATTATAACTCACTCGTGGAGGATCAACAGAATGTAGATCAGACATGGGCTGAGGTGGAGAATCAGTATCAGCGCCGCGCTGACCTGATTCCAAACCTCGTCAACACTGTGAAGGGATATTCAAATCATGAGGAGGAGACACTGGTGAAAGTGACCGAGGCGCGTGCGAAAGCCACTTCCGTCACAATCAATGCCGATGATCTGAACGAAGAAAATCTTGCCCGCTTCCAGCAGGCGCAGGGGGAACTCAGTTCAGCTCTTAAGTCGCTCCTTGCAGTGACTGAGGCATATCCCGACCTGAAGGCAAATGAAAATTTCATGAATCTTCAGACTCAGCTTGAAGGCACTGAGAACCGCATCACTATCGCGCGCCGGAATTACACAGAGGCTGTCAGAAACTATAATACAGCAATTAAAAAGTTCCCGACAAATATTTATGCAGGATGGTTCGGCTTCACAGCCAAACCTCAGTTCAAAGCGGAAGCCGGAGCTGAAAAGGCACCTGAAGTAAAATTCTAAGTAACTGATATGAAATCCAAATTGCTTCTTTTTCCACTCCTTTGCATGATCGTTGTTGCCATGTCATCATGCCTGAACAATGACGAACCGGATTACAACGAGTGGGAACAAAGAAACACAAAATATGTTGAGGATGCCGAGGCTGAAACAGCCGACGGAGTGAAGGTCTGGACCAAAATGACTCCTCCTTGGGCTCCCGGTGCTTTCATTCTCGCCAAATGGGAGAACGACCGCTCAGAGACAGCCAACGCCCTTTGTCCGCTGGATAATTCGCTCGTCCATGTCAAATATGCTCTGGATAATATCGACGGCACAAGAATCTCTGATTCTTATTCCATCACTACCTATGGAGATGGAATCTATCAGACGCGACCCGTCAATAATATCACCGGTTTCTGGTATATCCTGACTCAGATGCATATCGGCGATAAAGTGAAATGCATTATGCCTGCAGCAGCAGCTTACGGCAATGTTGCTTACGGCACAATCCCCCCTTACTCAACCCTTGTCTATACGATTGAACTCGTAGATATCCCTGCTTTTGAAACCCCTCTCTAAGCTTGGGGTACTTCCAAACACTCTCTTAGGAATGAAACTTAAATCTATCATTTTCCCGACAGCCGCCGGAGCATTTGCTCTCGCGGCTGTCTGCGCCTCCGGGTCTGCTTCGGATTCCACACCCGGAAAGATAATTCTCGAGAGCATTAAGTCGCTCCCGACAGTCTCCCTGCGCCTCCCCGCAACACCGGATTCCGTCGGGAAGTCCACTAACCCTTTTTCTCCTGAGAAACTTCTGGAATCAGTAGCTCCTCTCAGCCCGGAGGATCTCAGCAGACTCAACGGAGATTTCACTACAATGGCGGCTGACACTGCCGGCGTTTTCCATCTCGTTGCACCGAAAGACACTTCTCTTCTCGAACTGCATCGCTTCAGTACTTCCATCATGCCGGAAGGGTTTATGAAAGGCAAAATACGCCTTAACACCACCGGCGCCGCTGAAGTTTATCTTGATGATAAAAGCATAATCTCGAAGACCTCGTTTGATTCAGTCGCCCAACATAAGGATGGGTCTGTCACTCTTAACCCCTACCGGACTCATCAAATCACTATCAATCTCCTCTCCGGAAATGAGTCTGACTCACCCTCTTTAAGTCTCAGCTTTATCCCCGACAGCGGCTCGGATTCAATATCTCTTCGCCAATCGCCGAATCTGAAGACCCGATTCAATATGGGTTCTCTTGCCGGAGGAACGCGAGTTAAAAGCGCCGACATTTCCCCGGATGGAAAATACGTTCTCATGTATTATTCTTCCTCCACGGATGGAGAAAAACTCCTGAATCATACGGATCTGATTGATTCAAAATCGGGCGATATAATAATGGCGGATATCGACGACGGCTATGCGTGGCTTCCCAACAAACCCTCGACTCTTTATGTCGATCATAAATTAGCGGGGAATCGCTTTGCAATCCGAACTTTGGAAATCCCTTCCATGAAGTCCGGCACTCTTGCCTCAAGTCTTTCCGACGATGTGGAAGATTATATGCTGGCGCCCGATGCTTCGTTTGCATTGTTCTATACAAAAGTTGACGGCAAAGTGCCAAAGGGTGTGATGCGACGCTATCTGGAACCTGACGACCGAATCCAGAATAACCGCGACCGCTATTATATCAACAAAGTGGATCTTAAAAGCGGATTGATAACTCCCGTCACTTACGGCGGACCCACCAATCAACTCTTCGATATTTCCCCCGATTCAAAGAAGTTACTCTATTCTTCCACCCGCCGAACTCCGGATGAGTTCCCGTTCTATGATGAGACTCTCATGGAGCTTGACCTGCAGACTCTCAAATGCGACACTATCCCGGGGTGTGATTCCTCAATCACCGCCGTGCGCTATTCTCCGGACGGAAAGCAAATCCTGATACTCGCCGGACCGAATTCCTTCGGCGGAATCGGGCTGAACGCCGGGGCGTATGATTATGGCAACACCTACGACATTCAGGCATACATCATGGATCTGAAGACTCGGAAAGTGAAAGCCATGACCCGAGATTTCGACCCCTCGATAATGAATGATCCCGAGTGGAATCCCGGCGACGGCAATATCTATTTCCGTGCGCAAGCCGGCTTTGATGCCAATATCTATCAGATGAATCCTAATTCCGGTGTCATACGGAAATTGAACTCGGAGGTCGATTTCGTCCGTTATTATTCGATGTCACGCACATCTACTCCTGAAATCGCTTATACAGGAATGAGCTATGACTATGCGGGGATTGCCAAACTTCTGAACGTTCGATCCGGCAAGGTGCGCACACTTGATGATCCCTTGGCAGAATATATGGCAGGAATACAACTCGGCTATTCCGAACCATTCGTGTTCACTTCCGCTGACGGCACTTTGATTGACGGCACTCTCACATTCCCGCCCGACTTCGATCCTGCGAAGAAATACCCGATGATAACTTATTATTACGGAGGCACAACCCCCAGCACTCATACGAATCATCATCCCTATACTCCTAATTTCTTTGCATCTTTTGGATATATCGTCTATACCATTAACCCTTCCGGCACAATCGGGTATGGTCAGGAATTTTCTGCCCGACATATCAATGCCTGGGGTGAAAAGACAGCTGATGAGATTATCTATGGGGTAAAGAAGCTCTGTTCGGAAAAGAGTTTTATCGACAAGGATAAGATAGGATGTATCGGAGCGAGCTACGGAGGCTTTATGACTCAGTTGCTCCAGACCAAAACCGATATTTTTGCAGCCGCAGTGTCGCATGCCGGCATCTCGAATATCACATCATATTGGGGTGAAGGCAATTGGGGATACACCTATAATGCGATTGCCGCCGCACGCTCATATCCATGGAATAATCCCAAACTCTTCACTGAACATTCTCCCCTTTTCGCCGCTGATAAAATCCACACGCCGCTCCTCCTTCTTCATGGCACAATTGACAATAATGTGCCGATCGGTGAATCCATTCAGCTCTTTAATGCGTTAAAGATATTGGGAAGAGAAGTGGAATTCATCACAGTCGACAAACAGAATCATATAATTCTCGATTTCCAGAAGCGCAAGGAATGGCATAACACGATTATGGCATGGTTCGAGAAATGGCTCAAGAATGACCCTCGCTGGTGGGATTCCCTATACAAATAACCTCTCTTCCCTTTTCTCCCTGATCAGGGTAAAACTATCCATTAATTAAAACACATCAAAACAAGTAAGTAATGAAAAAACTACTCGCAATAGCCCTCTTCGCAATAGGAATTGTATCCTGCGGCAACTCAGTTAAGGAGACAGAATCTACTGAAGAGACTGCTGCCATGATTGAAGCTGCCCAGATCGAGGGGCGCGGGGCGGCACGCCGCGTTATCAACCGCACTTTCAATGATTCTCTCGCACTTCAGGGAGCTGTGTTGGAAGCCAATGCGGCAAAATCCAAATATCAGATGGCTAATCAACCGAAATGCGAAGCCGCTTTCGACTCCGCATTCGTAGCGACAATCCGCACTACGCGTCCGGATCTTGCACGCCAACTGGAAAAATAAACTTTCAAAAGCAGGTAAATTCCTGTTGCCTGAAGTTAATCCCCGACCCTCAGTTTAGAGGGTTGGGGTTTGCTTTCTATCCCCAATCCAAAGAGTGCGTAATCATATATGCATGGATCTTCGGGATTGAACTCTCGCAGACGGGATGTCAGGAGTTCGACAGTCTTTCTGTCGTTGGCTTTCCTTTCTATCAACCCCAATTCCCGCGCTGTGTTTCCGACATGGACATCAAGCGGAATAAAGAGCTTTGATTTGGGGATGGATTCCCAAACACCCATGTCTACTATCCCATCATTCCTGACAAACCATCGCAACGCCATATTGACACGCTTCAACGCAGTTGTACGCAGATTCTGCGGCAGCCCTCTGTTGTCTGCCACTCCGTCATTTGCCTTCAGAATCTCTCTGTTCATCGCCCCGACAAGTTCCCATGCCGGATATTCAGTCTCTCCGACTTTCAGTGCTCCGGCAAATGAATCAAGAGAATCATGGTTGGAATATATTGAGCGTAATCCTTTAAGGAAATGAATGAAATTGCGTGCGAAGAATGTGCGATGAAGATTCATTTCGGGATTAAGATTCAAGTAGCCTTCATCCATCACATAATGATAGGGATCATCCCCCATGATCTCAAGCATACGCTCGCAATCCCGACATATCATCTTCCGATTTCCCCAAGCTATCATCGCCGATAGGAGTCCGATAATCTCAATATCGCGTTTATCGGAAAAACGCCGTGGAAACTGCACGGGATCATCCCCTATGAATGCAGGGGAATTAATTCGCGCAGATTCTTCATCCAACAGCAACTTGAGTTCTCTATCTGTCATATTCCCTAATCTAATGATATTCTCAATTCTTAATTCTTAAGTTTTCGCGGAAGGGATTCGCGGTTCAATCGGTCGAGGGTCGTCACTCCGAATGTCATCCCTTTTATTGATTCCGGATCCTCATCATCCGATATGACGACACGCGTAAAGGGGGTGACGGCAATTATCGTCTGCGGGTCTGAAATATCATCAGCGTCTTCACCCGGGAAGAAACTATAGACGACATTCATCACTGCATCCTCAGCCTTTTCAACCTTTCCGTTCGCCGGCATATCCCATTCCAAAAAAGTCTTTCCGTCATATCTCTCAATATGCAGATTTTTCGGCGACTCAGGTTTTACTTTCTGATCTCCCCACGCCGGGGGCAAAGCTATAGTTGACTGATATTTCAAGGCAAGGGAATCCGCGACACCCTTATAATTATCAGTCACCCAATACCCATGCCACCACACATTGCCGTCGACATTCTTCAGGCGGCGCGAGAGTTTCACCTTTGTGTCAAGTTCATTCTTATCATTATTGCCCGGATCGGGTGAGTCCATTGTGCGTTTCGTGTCCTGACCTATATAAAGCTGAACTTTCTCCGGAATGTTGTCGTTCCACCATTTTACTAATTTCCGGCTCGGGGCTGCTTTCAGATCAAGACTCCAATAGAGCTGCGGCACGACATAGTCGACCCATCCCTTGTCTGCCCAAAGAAGGACATCGGCATAAAGATCGTCGTAATTCTGCAATCCGCTTGATTCCGAACCACGAGGGTCATTTTTCTTGTTACGCCAGATGCCGAAGGGGCTGATGCCGAATCTTACCCATGGCTTATTGTCCTTTATGGTAGTGTAGAGTTGCTCAATCAGCAGGTCGACATTCTTTCGACGCCAGTCATTGCGATTCATTCCTTTGCCGAACTTGGCATAAGATGCCGCATCCGCATTGAAGGGATTGCCTGCTGCAGGGTATGGATAGAAATAGTCGTCGATATGGATTGCATCTACATCATAGCGTGTCACTATATCATCCACGACTTTGCAGATAAAATCTCGATTCTCCTGATAGGCGGGATCGAAGAAGAGCTTACCATCATACTTGAAATATCGCTCGGGATGCTTTTTTGAGTCATGATTTTCCGGAATAAAATCCTTGGAAAGATTCGACGACACCCGATAGGGATTAAGCCATGCGTGAAATTCCATTCCGCGGTTGTGAGCTTCCTGCAATGTAAATTCCAAGGGATCCCATGCCGGTTGAGGTGCCTTTCCGCGCTTACCTGTCAGCCATTGGCTCCAGGTTTCATGCTCCGAAGGATACAGCGCATCCGCACAGGGACGCACCTGAAAAATCACGGCGTTGCAGCCTGCCGCCTGCAGCTTGTTAAGCTGATCCTGAATGTATGCCTTGCATTTCGCAGGAGGCATGTTCATATATTGCGACTGACCGATTACATGGAGCCACGCTCCGCGAAATTCGCGTTTTGGATTCTGCAATTCCGCCGAGTCTGCCATTGCCGGAAAACCTGCAAGAATTGCTAAAAGAAGCAGAATTATTCTGAATATGGAGTTTTTCTTATTCATCATCTCAATATTTTATCGTAAAATTACTAAAAATCCGACAAAAAGGGAAACGATATTTAAGGAGGTTAAGACATATTTTGTTAAATTTGTAGTTTGAATGGGGATTATGGTTTTCCAGCAAGAGTATTTCATGCTTATTTTGTCAGAACCAAAATCCGCATCTGAATCCCGAAACGATTAAAACTTTAGATATCAATGAGCGAACTTGCTACAGTCTACAACCCTTCGGAGGTTGAACAGAAATGGTATGATTTCTGGATGGAACATGGTCTGTTCCACTCCACTCCTGATGATCGCGAACCTTACTGCATTGTGATTCCCCCGCCGAATGTGACGGGTGTGCTCCACATGGGTCACATGCTCAACAATACTATTCAGGATATCCTTGTGCGCCGCGCGAGAATGATGGGTAAAAATGCCTTGTGGGTACCCGGCACCGACCACGCGGCTATCGCTACGGAAACAAAGGTCATAGCAAAACTTGCCGAACAAGGCATCAAAAAGACTGAGCTCACTCGTGAGCAATTCCTCGAACACGCCTGGGACTGGACCCGCAATCATGGAGGCATCATCCTTCAGCAACTCAGGAAACTCGGCGCTTCCTGCGATTGGGAGCGCACTGCGTTCACTATGGATGAGCTCCGCTCAAAGAGTGTCACGAAAGTATTCTGCGATCTCTACAATAAGGGGCTTATATATCGCGGTTTGAGAATGGTGAACTGGGATCCGCAGAATCGCACTGCCATTTCCGATGATGAAGTGAATTATGTTCAGGAAAATTCCAAACTTTATTACCTGAAATATTATGTTGCCGGCGATCCGGAAGGGCGTTATGCAGTTGTCGCAACTACCCGCCCCGAGACAATCATGGGCGACACTGCCATGTGTATTAACCCGAAAGACCCCAAGAATGAGTGGCTGAAGGGTAAGAAGGTAATCGTCCCCCTCGTCGGCAGAGAAATCCCGGTTATCGAAGACCGATATGTTGACATTGAATTCGGCACAGGATGTCTGAAAGTGACTCCCGCCCACGATAAAAATGACTACATGCTCGGAAAGAACCATAACCTCGAGACAATCGATATCTTCAACGAAGACGGCACTCTCAACGAACACGGCGGCAAATATGCAGGCATGGATCGTTTTGAAGTCCGAAAGGTCATTGCTCAGGATCTCAAGGATGCCGGACTTATGGAGAAAGAGGAGGATTACACGAATAATGTGGGCTATTCGGAGCGTACGAAGGTGGCAATCGAGCCGCGCCTCTCACTTCAATGGTTTATCCGCATGAAGCATTTTGCAGATATCGCTCTCGCCCCGGTTATGGACGATGATATCCGCTTCGTGCCCGAGAAGTATAAGACCACTTATCGCATCTGGCTTGAAAACATTCAGGACTGGTGTATCAGCCGCCAGCTATGGTGGGGACATCGTATACCGGCTTATTATTATAAGAATGCCGAAGGAGAAGAGAAAATTGTAGTAGCCGAGACTCCGGAGGAGGCTTTGGAATTGGCAATCAAAGAATCCGGACTCCCTCTGACTCCCGATTCTCTGCGCAGAGATGAGGATGCCCTTGACACATGGTTCTCTTCATGGCTCTGGCCCATTACTCTCTTCAATGGCATTCTCGATCCGGGCAACAAGGAAATCAACTATTACTACCCCACAGCCACTCTTGTGACGGGTCCGGATATCATCTTCTTCTGGGTTGCCCGTATGATCATGGCAGGTTATGAATATGTCGGCAACAAGCCTTTTGATAATGTCTATTTCACAGGTATTGTCCGCGATAAAATCGGCAGAAAGATGTCGAAATCACTCGGCAACTCTCCGGATCCCCTCGATCTCATCGAAAAGTTTGGCGCCGATGGCGTCCGCATGGGTCTGATGCTCGGTGCGCCTGCCGGCAACGACATAATGTATGATGATTCCCTCTGCGAACAGGGTAGAAACTTCTGTAATAAAATCTGGAATGCATTCCGCCTTGTCAAAGGGTGGCAAACTTCCGATTCCATTGAGCAGCCGGAAGCAGCACGCCTTGGCATTGAGTGGTTTAATGCAAAACTGCAGGAAGCACTTGCGGAGATGAACGACCTCATGGAAAAATTCCGAATCTCCGAAGCTTTGATGACCCTCTACAAACTTTTCTGGGACGAATTCTCTTCTTGGCTTCTTGAGGTCGTAAAACCCGCTTATGGTCAGCCTATTGACAAGAAGACCTATGATGCCGTGCTGGAAGCTTTCGATAATCTTTTGAAGATGCTCCATCCCTTCATGCCCTTCATCACTGAAGAACTTTGGCAGCATCTCTACGATCGTAAACCCGGCGAAAGCATCATGTATGCCCAACTTCCGGAAACGAAGACTCCGGACGCTGCTATTCTTGCTCAGTTTGAAACTCTCAAAGAGATTATTGCCGGAATACGCACTGTCAGAAAACAGAAACAGATTCCCCAGCGCGAAGAACTTTCTTTGGAAATCAAGGGAGAGCACAATCAAGCGCTTGATGCGATCCTGGTCAAAATGGGAAATCTTTCTTCAATCTCAGCCGTAGAGGAAAAAGGAGCGATGTCGCAGGGCTTCATGGTCGGAGCGACAGAATACGCCATTCCTCTGGAAAGCAATATTAATGTTGAAGAGGAAATCAAGAAGCACGAGTCTGATCTGGAGTATCAGAAGAAGTTCCTTGCCGGCGTAGAGAAGAAGCTCTCCAACGAGCGCTTTGTCAGCTCTGCTCCTGAAAAAGTAGTGGCTCTCGAACGCAAGAAGCAGGCGGATGCTCTTGAAAAGATCGCAGCTCTCGAAGCATCCCTCGCCGCTCTCCGCGCTCTCTGATAAAGCATTTTCAATACAATAAAATAATCAATCCCGCGATTCGGTTCACGCTCCGAATCGCGGGATTATTTCAAACACACACCTGCTAAAAAACATAATTCTCAAACTATTGCCTTCAAGTCTGTTTTTCCCGATTTTTTACTTAACTTAGCCACACAGATTTTCATATAAAATCCTACCAACTAAATCCACATCAACTCCTAAATCTCCTATCCTCTCCTATAAACTCTCAAAACCCAAACCCTTAAAATCAAATACCATGATTATCGGAATCCCCAAAGAAATCAAAAACAATGAAAATCGCGTCGGCGCAACTCCCGCCGGAGTAAAGGAACTCGTCCGCCACGGCCACACTGTGTATGTGCAGCACACTGCCGGTGAGGGTTCAGGTTTCCCCGACAGCGAATATGAAGCTGCAGGCGCAGTAATCCTTCCCTCAATTGAAGAGACTTACTCAATTGCAGAAATGATTATAAAGGTGAAGGAGCCTATCGAACCGGAATACGCACTCGTAAAACCCGGTCAGTTACTCTTCACTTATTTCCACTTCGCTTCAGATTATCCGCTGACCGAAGCTATGATAAAGTCCGGCGCTACGTGTATCGCTTACGAGACCGTGCGCGACCGCCAAGGGACTCTCCCGCTGCTCATCCCTATGAGTGAAGTGGCTGGAAGAATGTCTATTCAAGAAGGAGCACGATTCCTTGAGAAACCTCAGGGTGGAAGAGGAGTATTACTCGGCGGCGTGCCGGGTGTGAAACCTGCCAAGGTGCTTGTGCTTGGTGCCGGAGTGGTTGGCAGAAACGCTGCCCTTATGGCTGCCGGATTAGGTGCGGATGTGACTATTACCGATATCTCTCTCCCGACACTCCGTCATTGTGCTGAAACTATGCCGAAGAATGTCAAAACCCTCTACAGCTCTCAGCATAATATCGAGATGGAACTTCCTTCAACGGATCTCGTCATCGGTTCGGTCTTAATTCCCGGTGCGAAAGCTCCGCATCTGATCACTAAAGAGATGGTCAGCCTGCTCAAGCCGGGTTCCGTAATGGTGGATGTCGCAATCGACCAAGGCGGATGCTTCGAGACGTCTCACCCGACGACTCATAGCGAACCGACATTCGTCGTTGACGGCGTCATCCAATATGCCGTAGCTAATATTCCCGGTGCTGTGCCCTACACATCCACTCTTGCTTTGACTAACGCCACTCTCCCCTATGCTCTGCGCCTGGCAGACTTGGGTTGGAAGGAAGCCTGCAAGAAAGATCCGGGACTCGCGGATGGAGTGAACGTGACGGATGGAAAAGTGACGTTCAAAGCTGTAGCTGAAGCGTTCGATCTCCCATACACTCCTCTGGAACTCTAAGACACGAACACATACGAGATAACAAAATAAAACCCTACATTCAGAAAATTTGTTAATTTTGTGAATGTAGGGATTATTATTCCCTTTCTCATGCAATCATATATATGTCGAAAGCAAAACTTAAGAAAGCGTTGAACGCTATGGATAAGCAGGAGATCATCTCCATGGTCGAGGAACTGTATGACGCTCGTAAAGAGGCTAAAGAGTATCTCGAATATTGGATTAATCCCGACCCTCAGAAAGAATTGGAGAGGGTCGAGAAACTCATAGAGCGACAATTTGTCACCCCTCAGGGTGTGAATCGCCGTTCACCCTCACTCCCTGCTATCGCTAAAATTATCAAGGATTTCATGACTATATGTTTTGATCCTGAGAAAGTGGCAGAACTGTTGCTTTTCCTTGTGGAAAAGGAGTGTGATTGGCTGGAAGTCAGGTATCGGAGGGTAAGTTATCGCACTAATCTTCAGAAGAATCTTCGCGAAGCGGAGCTCTATATTGAAACTAATGCTCTCGAATCTCTATACGCCATACGCCTGGAGCGACTTAAGGAGCGTGTCGAAGCTCTTGATGCCTACCAGACCGAGCACACCCCTCGCCGACGCTGGTTTCGCTTTCGTTAAGCAGTCCGCCGTCAGAAGAATAGATAAGCAGTAAAGACAGCTGCAATAGCCCCGGTGATGTCGGCAAGGAGAGCGTAGCCGGCGGCATAGCGGGTCTTAGATATTCCTACTGATCCGAAGTAGACAGCCAATATGTAGAATGTGGTGTCAGTGCTGCCCCTCACCGCGGCAGCCAATTTGCTGACAAAAGCATCCGGACCATTCGCCTTCATAACGTCGAGCATCATAGCGCAGGAGCCGCTTCCGCTCAATGGCTTCATCAGCATGGTCGGCAACGCGCCTACCCATTGTGTGTCAAAACCACAGAAACCGACGAAACTCTCCACCCATCCCGTGAAAACATCCAACGCTCCGCTGGCTCTAAGCATCCCTATCGCCACCAATATCGCTACCAAATACGGAATTATACCGACTGCCGTCTTAAATCCATCCTTAGCTCCTTCTATAAATACATCATATACCCGGATTCTTTTTCGGACTCCGGCAGCTAAAAAGGCGATTATAACGCTGAATAATATGAAATTCGCACCAAATGTGCTATAAGTCTTAACTTGCTCCGCATCCATTCTGCTGAACACCCAGGCAACTCCGCCGACAACGCAGGCAATCCCTGCCAGCCAGCTCCATAACACCCAATCCATGCGGATACGCTGCCTGATGCAAAGGGCTATCAGTCCCACCAAAGTCGCAATCCCGGTAGCCACTAATATCGGAATGAAAATGTCGCTCGGATTCTCAGCTCCCCCCTGAGCCCTATACATCATTATGCTGACTGGAATCAGACAAAGTCCGGAACTGTTTAAGACCAGAAACATTATCATGGCGTCAGTAGCCGTATCCTTATTCTTGTTGAGTGTCTGCATCTCCTGCATCGCCCGCAATCCCATAGGTGTAGCGGCATTGTCTAACCCCAGCATATTGGCAGAGACATTCATAAATATCGCACCCATAGCCGGATGACCCTTGGGAATCCCCGGAAACAATCGGCTGAAAAAGGGAGAGATCATTCTGCTCATCCCTTCAATAACGCCTCCTCGCTCACCAATCTTCATAAGTCCCATCCAGAGAGTAAGAATACCCGTAAGTCCCAGGCTGACTTCAAAAGCAAAGGATGCTTGAGAGAAACTGGAGTTCATTATGTCACTCCATATCTGAAGATCCCCGTCAATCAAGGTCTTGCCTATCGCCATGAGAAAGGCAATCGCAATAAATGCTATCCAGATGTAGTTGAGTATCATTCTTCTCCTGATTTTTGGACTCCTATATGAGTACAATGACTGCATTGCCGGACATCATGATCCACCAATATATGCCTGTTTGCCATTCGGCTGATGACCGACATCTCATGACTCACGAGGATTATCGTCGATCGCCCGCTCAGCTCCTCCATAATTGAATAAATCTTATGCTCGAACTGCTTATCGACGTATGAGAGCGGTTCGTCGAGAAACAACACTTCCGGATCCGATATAATGGCTCGTGCCAAAAGCGTCCGCTGTAATTGTCCGCCCGACAACGCTCCTATTCTGCGATCAAGGTAATCATGAGTCCCTGTCAGCCTGACTACTTCGTCAAACCTGCTTTCATAATCTTGCGGCATCCTCCCCAAAAAACCTTTCTGAAGTCCCGATAGTATTGTCTGCCTGACGGATATGGGAAAATGAGTATCTATCATGCTTTTCTGAGGAAGATAGCCTATCCTTAGCCGCTTCGCAAACTCTCCGTCATGGAAGTATTCCACTTGTCCGGATGTTGGCTTAAGTAATTTCAGCATGACACGCATCAGAGTCGTCTTTCCGCCGCCGTTCGGACCGCTGACAGCCATAAAGTCACCCCGAAAAATGTCGAGATCGACATTTTCCAGAATAGGCTTCTCGCCATAATCCACCGTGATATCCCTAAGGCTTATCAGCAGTTCTTTCTCGTTTTCCATATTCATCATTGCTTCTCGGAATTACCTGTTATTCCTCTCCGCTCCTTCCGAGTAGGCTTTCACGGCGCCCAGGAGATTATCCAAAAAGTCGTATGCCTCAAGATTGAGAGCATAAACTGGGATTCCAAGATTACGCGCCATTTCCCTCGCGCCTTTCTCGCCATGTCCCTTCTCGTAGAAGAGCACTGCCGGATGCTTTCCGGCGGCATCCTCAAGCCTTTCTTTCAACTGACGCGGGGAAGCTTCCTTGCCATCACGCTCAAGACTTATCTGAGTGACCCCATAATCGCGGGCAAAATAACTCATCGCGGGATGCATGGCGACAAATGAGCCACCCGCTCTTCCGTTCATCAGTGAATCCGTCTCTGCGGCGATCTTATCTAATCTCGAACTGAATATTTCAAAATTCTTGTTGAACCTTACAGAATCTTCTGGATTGAGTCGCTTCATTCCCTGAAGCATATTTGACGCGACTGCTCTTATATTGCCTATGGAGGAAAGTATATGAGGATCACCCGAATGATTATGGGAATCTCCGGCATGATGATGCGTTCCTTCTATAAGCTCAACTCCTTCGGCTACATTCTCTATTTTCAAATCGGGATAGTTTGCCTTCAGAATATCAAGCATGCGCTCTTCGAAACCGAGAGTGCCTGTCGTGAAATACACTCCGGCTTTCGACAAGCCTTCCATTGTGCGCATATCCGGATCATACATCTCCGGATCGCTTCCCGCCGGGAGAAGGACATTCATATCATAGTCTTCTCCTGCAATCTGCTCTAATATATATTTGTGGGCATCATAGCTGACAGCAAGTTGAGGCTTGCCATCTTGCCCGGGCGCTTCTTTGCGACACGCACCCGGGAGAAGCATGAGCACTGCTGCCAAGCATCCTGCAATGATCCTTAGCGATGATTTTCCTCTCTGATGTGAAAAGTAAAAACGGGAAATCATATCTTTCTGATACCCATAATCTCTCTGACGTCGCGAAGTGTGTCAGCCGCGTATGCACGTGCGCGCTCCGCGCCCTGCTTCACTACCTTTGAGAGATATTCGTCATTGTCACGGATATCCATAATACGCTGGCGTATGGGAAGAGTGACTTTAAGGATATCTTCGGCAAGCTGCTTTTTCATATCTCCATAGCGGATGGACATATCGGCATACGCATCGCGATAGTGTTTCACTACTTCGGGTTCGCTGACAAGATCCATCAGAGTGAAGAGATTTTCTACAGGCTGACTCGGTTTCTGATTCGGTTCCTTCGGTCCTTCATCAGTCACCGCACGCATCACTTTCTTGCGAAGCACTTTCTCATCATCTATCAGATAGATACAATTACCCTCGCTCTTGCCCATCTTGCCGCTACCGTCGAGTCCGGGCACTTTGATTGCCTCTCCTCCAAAGTTGAAGTTGACGGGTTCGCCAAAGTAATCGACACCATAAAAACTATTGAAACGGCGCGCAAAACGGCGGGTCAGCTCAAGATGCTGCTCCTGATCTTTTCCGACAGGCACAAAGTCCGCCTTGTGAATGAGAATATCCACTGCCATGAGCGTAGGATAGGTCAGCAGACCGGCATTCACTCTCGCCTGATTACCCTGATTTCCGATAATTTCTTTCTCAATTTCCTCTCCTTCTCCGGAAAGTCCGAGCGCTTTGCGCGCTTTATCCTTGAATGAAGCTGTGCGCATCAGTTCGCCGATACCCACATGCATATTGAGAAGCAGATACATCTCTGAAATCTCAGGCACATCGCTCTGGACATAGAGGGTATTCTTATCCGGATCCAGACCCGCAGCAAGATATTCCGCAAGAATATTCTTCACACTTTCATGAAGCTGACGCGGATCAGGATTAGTCGTAAGCGCATGAAGGTCGGCAATGAAGAATCGGCAATCGAAACCATCCTGCATTTTCAGGAATTTATTCAATGCGCCATAGTAGTTGCCGAGATGGAGATTACCTGTCGAGCGGATACCGCTCACCACTACTTTTTTCTTATCGTCAGCCGGCTTTTCTTCGCCGGGAAGGATTATATTATTTTCAGCCATACTATATATTCGTAATAGATTTCGGTTGATATTTGTTATTATTGTCGAAGAGATAGATAATAGAAAGACTTTTTCAGGATTTTTTCCGTTCAGGTCTTTTCTATTACTTTAACACTTCTTTCAACTACAAAGTTAACCCTTTTTGTTCATTATGCGAAAAACTATAAGCATTATAACTGCTTTTATTTTCACAATTTCTTGTTTTTTCGGTGTTTCCGCTCGAAACGCCATGCAGACAGACACCCATTCCTCTTCTTCTGCAGAAATCAATGCTGAACGCCCTTTGGCACATAAAGTTCTCTTTATCGGAGATTCCATGACCGGATGGATGGCTGAGCGCATGAATGCCTACGGAGCTTCCAATGGTTTTGACGTAGCCGCTGTAGTATGGGATGGTTCGACTATCAATAAGTGGGCGGCTAACGCTTCGCGGCTCTCACAATATATTGCCCAAACCAAACCGGACGTTATTTTTGTCAGCCTCGGACTCAATGACCTTGCCGAGAAAAATCCGGAATCGCGATTGGGAGCGTCTGTGGCTAAAATCAGAAAGGCTGCCGGGAATATCCCTGTCATCTGGGTCGGTCCCCCCTCCTGGCCCGGCAAACCATGGGGCGAACCGCTCAACGGCTGGTTGGCTGACACTATGGGCGCGGGACATTACTTCACTTCCCAACCGCTTAAATTAAGTCGGCAGTCTGCCACTAATCCTCACCCCTCGCGCGATGGAATCAACGTTTGGATGGATGCCCTGATGGAATGGATGCCCGAACATGCAGCAATCCGCCTCCCGGGTTATCATAAACCCTCCGGAACCCAATTCTCACGCCCGAAGACTTTCATTTATAAAAAGATGAAACAACCCCTCTGATACCCGCATGCCCATTCTGCCGGAATAGCAGCCTCAGCCTTTCCGTAAGCCTTTCTATAATTCATGCGGATTATTGCGCCTCTTCAGAAATTTTTGTAAATTTGCACAATCATTAAGTAAGTAAGTAATGGCAAATTCCTTGAAGAAGGCAATCCTGGGCAATGCCAAGGATTACGTTATGATAATCCTCGGATTACTCCTATATTCCATAGGCTTTACGGCGTTCATACTCCCTCACGAGATAGTCATCGGCGGTCTGTCAGGTGTCGGCACTCTCGTCTATTTCGGCACACACGGTCTGATCCCCGTAGCTGTCACTCAGTATGCATGCAATCTCCTGCTACTCGGATTTGCCTACAAGATTGTTGGTAAGACTTTTGTCACACGCACTATTTTCGGTGCTACTGTAATCTCGGTATTCATCGGTATTTTTGAAAGTTTCTTTATGGGACTTTCTCACCCTATCATATCGGATATCAGCATGAGCGCAGTGCTCGGAGGCATTCTTTGTGGAATGGGTGTCGGCACAGTGTTTATCCACAACGGTTCGTCGGGCGGCACGGATATTGTCGCTGCCATGGTCTCCAAGCTAAGTAATGTCTCTATCGGCAGAACAATGATTGTGACGGATATGCTTATTGTCACCTGCAGTTTTCTCCTGCCGTATGACGGCACACTGCAGGAGCGCCTTGAAGCCCGCGTTCCGCTGATCGTCTACGGCTGGATCGTCACTTTCATTATCGCTTACTGCACAGACATGATCATCAACACCAACCGTCAGGCAACTCAATTCGTCATCTTCTCGGCTGAGTGGGAAAAGATTGCCGATATGGTCAATAAAGAGGCTCGACGGGGCGTCACAGTCCTGGACGGTATGGGATGGTATTCCAAAAAGGAGGTAAAGATATTGATGGTATGGTGTCGTAAGATTGAATCCGTCACTATTTTCCGGATCGTAAAATCAATTGATCCCGAAGCGTTCATCACACAAGGCAATGTCAACGGTGTCTACGGAAAAGGATTTGATGCCATCAAGATTAAACTGAAAAAGAAGCAAAAGGATGCTGCCTACAGCGAGCATCAGCAAGAAATCAGGAAATAATCCCGGGAGCAAGCTTTCGCTTGCGGATCCTGCCCATACCCACTCTCCCTCTCATACCGGGAGCAAGCTTCAGCTTGCCCACC
The DNA here is from genome assembly GCA_014803765.1 of Bacteroides sp. GTDB lineage: Bacteria > Bacteroidota > Bacteroidia > Bacteroidales > Muribaculaceae > Lepagella. The sequence goes on from JAAVBC010000005.1 coordinate 43,564, forward strand.
GGCACGCGGAAACAATCACACACACTCCGAACCCCGGCTCCCGCAATGTGGCAGCCGGGGTTAATTTTCAATAAGCATGCAGCTATGGGGGCAGATTTACTCCTGCATATTACTTATATCCCCAATTCTTCAGCGGATTCTGCCGCTCTGCGGGCATCGTCGAATTTCTTTTTCATTGTCGGATTACCACGAGTCAGCTTCTTGATAGTAAAGTCATTTTCAGCTACTTCGTTAGCTTTTATCAGCTTCTGGCGGGAAGTCTCGAAGAGTTGTTTTATCTTACGCAGATTCTCCGCCTGCTTCTCCGCTGCTTCTATCGCTTTGTCAATACCCTCTAAGGCTGAGTCCTGCTTCTTCAGGTGCTGCTCCACGAGCTTTCCGAACTCTGCGACGAATTTGTCGCGACGCGCTTCGAAGTTTGTGACATCAATACTCTGAGCCTTGGCAATATCCAATTCTCTGCGCAATGTCAGGATCGTATGCGCTCCTCTCATTGAAGCCCTGCTGAGCAGGGAGATGATGGGCATGAAAAATTGCGGGCGAACCACGAACATCTTGTCATACCGATAAGATACATCTACAATCCCCTGATTATACAGATCATTATCCGCTTCAAGCATCGACACCAACACTGCATATTCGCAACTCTTCTCCCGGCGATCTTTATCAAGCTTTTGGAAGAAGTCCTCATTGCGGTGCTTTGTGGCAGTCGTGTCAGCTTCATTCTTCATCTCGAACATTATGGAAATGCACTCCTGTCCCTCTATGTAGTCGCGGAAGATAAAATCACCTTTTGTGCCACCGCTCGCATCGTTATCTTTCTCAAAATATGCGTTAGGGAATTGGCCGTAGCTGCGAGCCTGATTGAAAGCATTGCGGCAGTGCTGCTCGAGTGTCTCGCCGAGCATCTTTGTGGAAAGGCGCACCTTCATGTCTTTATATCGCTCAATCTCCTCATCTTTCGCAGTGAGCAACAGATTATAATGTTCGCGCAATTCAAGTTCTTTGTTCTTCGATGCCAGATCCCCTGCCTTAAGCTGCGCATTGATCTCTGCCATTTCCCCTTTCAAATCATTAATCTCCTTATCCTTAGCCTCACGCAGTTCATTTAGTTCCTGAAGGCGAGCGCTCTTGAGTTCGTTGATTTCCCGATCCTTTGATAGGTTTAGTTCGTTGATTTCCCGCTCTTTCGCATTGCTCAGCTCATTAAATTCCCGATTTTTTGCCAACGTCAGTTCTGTTATTTCCTTATCTTTCGCTGAGGCAAGTTCGTTAATTTTACGCAGGGATTCAGTCGCAGCCTCAGCGAGGGCTGCTTTCTTGTCAACATCGGAATTTCTGACTTCCCCTTTAAGTTTCTCAATCTCCTGCTTCAGCGTCAATATTTCTTCATTTTTATCCGAAATCTGTCTATCGGCTATCCTTTGCGCCTCTACTGCACCTACTTTCTCCTCAGCTTTCCGACGCTCCTCTATCTCCGCAATTCGACGCTCCAATTCTTTTTCAAATTCGGCATTACGCACCTGCTGCACAAGCGCCGCCGTATATTTTTCATCTACCTCAAATGTAGTGTGACAATGCGGACATTCCAAATTCATAATCTTCCAATTAAATATCAAAATTATAAATATCAAAATTATATTTTCATCCCCTCAAAAATCCAAAATTTCCATTCCCTCTTATGCGCGATGCCAAAATTCCTTCCCCCGTCGGAAGCGAAGCGTTGTCGCGCCGGGCTCTGCCCGGTTCCGAAGCAAAGCTGAGGAATTACCGCCGGGCTTTGCCCGGTTCCGAAGCAAAGCTGAGGAATCTGCGGAACTGTGCCCTCACGTTGGCAATCCCGAACTCCTCTTCCACCCTCGCGGCAGCTTTCCCCGCCTTCTTCTGCGCTTCAGCCGGATTCTCAAAAAGCCCGGATATAGCATCCACCCATGCTTCCGCATCAGGATCTATCACATCAACCACATCCCCCAGACTTTCGATCCCCTCAAAACCTATAGGCGTCGTCAGCACATAACACCCGTGACCCAACGCCTCCAATATCTTATTCTGCACCCCTGACCCCGACAACATCGGCGCCACTACAGCCGTAGCCCGTTCAAAATACGGCGCCAACGATTCCACAAATCCGGTCACCTCGACTCCGGGCAATCTCCCTAATTCAATCACCTCCGCTTTCGGGCGAATCCCGACAATAGTGAATTTCACATCAGGATAACGCTCCCTCAACCTTGGCATCACGTCCCTCGCAAAGAATCTGACAGCCGTCACATTCGGTTCATAATCCATCTTCCCGACAAAAACTAATTCCCGACCCCGGTCTCTCAATCCCCCGCAAATGTAGGGACGCACGGCCCGTGCGTCCGCTCCTTCTGCCCCTTTAGCCCCATCAGTCCCATCAGCCCCTTTAGACCCATCAGCCCCATCACGCATATCAGTCCGATTAACCCCATTATGTACAATACTGAGAGAGGCTTTAGCCTCCCCAAGATAATCCCTGTCTATCCGAGAAATATAAGCAATAGAAGGAATCCGATTCCGGCAATCCCTCTCATACTTCTCCATCCTCCGCGCATTCTCTTTCAGAAGCAAGCGTTTCAATCCCTTGGCATTACGCGCGGCATTACGGAAATTCATAGACAGAGAATCCGTCATGTCTAACGCTACATTCCTTGCCCCCGCTTCCATAGCATATTGCGCCATCACAGCTGAAGCGCAATATATCAAATCATATTCCCCTACAATCCGCTTCAAATCCACCATCAACCGCGTATCCATATAGAGATTTTCCTCAAGAGTCTTACCATTTATCAGACTCTTCAAGGCGCGAGCGATTCTGCATAATTTCGGAGCAAAGTAGCGGCGCTCCTCTCTGATTGAAGGTAGAAATTCCTTCATGGGAGCTGCAGAGGGATCGTTTGTAAGCGAATAGACATCCACGTCATAAAGCTCGCTTAGCAGACGCAGACTCTGCCCTATCCGCAACCTGTCGCCGCCGATCTCCGGAAAGGGGAGTATATGACTAAGAAACAATGCCTTCATTGCTAATTCTTATTCTGAATTCTGAACACCCAACTTATAACTTATAACTTCTAACCTCTCCGACCTCTCCTCTTATGCCAGGTCTCCTGCTTTTTGGCATAGACCCGCGTATTCTTCTTTATCCGCTCTATCGCTGTAGTGCGATCCATCTCCCCGTCCATCCACGCAAACATCTCTTTAAGCCCCACAGTGTTAAGCGAATTCAAGCCCCGCAAAGGATAAACTCGGGCAGCTTCCTCTTCCAATCCTGCTTCCACCATCTTGTCTACCCGGCGATTTATTCTGTCGAACAATACATCCCTCGGAAGATCTATATATCGGAAATCTATTTCGAAATCACGCTTTTTCTTCTCCCCTCGGCGAAGGGATGTATAGGTGACGCCGGAAGCACGCATTATCTCAATGGCGTGAATAACCCGCTTGAAATTTTTCTTATCTACAATTTCGTAATATTCCGGATCAATCTCACGCAGAGTCACTAACGCCGCTTCCAATCCCGCTTCCTCAAATTCTCGGTAAGTAGCTGTCCGGATTGCGTCAGAGACTGTCGGCAGATCATCAATGCCGTTGCAGAAAGCATCTATATACATCATCGAACCGCCGCAGACAATCACCTCCCCTTTCTCTTCCAATTGCTCACGCGCAATCCGCAATGCGTCCTCCTCGAATCTGGAGGCGCTGTAGTAGGCATCCAGCGGGAGCATATCAATCAGATGATGCTTCACACTTGCCAACTCTTCCGGAGTAGGCATCGCGGTCACAATGGGTATGCCGGTAAAGACCTGTCGGCTGTCGGCGGAAATGATCTCAAGCCCGCGCTGCGCGGCAAGTTCTAAAGCAAGGGCCGACTTACCACTGGCAGTCGGCCCCGTTATTACTATAACTCTGCCTTTATTCACTTATGGCGAATTGAGGGAAAGATTATTTCTCTGCAAGTATCTTGCAGATATTAACAATTACATCTTTTGCTTTTTCCATAGAGGAAATGGGCACATATTCATATCTGCCGTGGAAGTTCTCGCCGCCGGCAAAGATGTTCGGACAGGGCAATCCCTTGAATGAGAGCTGCGCACCGTCTGTGCCGCCACGAATGGGCTGGACATGAGGTTCTATTCCTGCCTCACGCATAGCCTGCTCGGCAAGCTCAATGATGTGCATCACGGGTTCGATCTTCTCGCGCATGTTGTAATACTGATCGTTGATCTCCACTGTGCAGCAACCGGGATATTCCTCATTTGTCTTTCTGACGAGGTGCTCGAGTTCCTTCTTGCGGCTCTCGAAGCGTGCGCGGTCATGATCGCGGATGATATAGGTCAGAGTTGTTTCCTCAACTGTGCCGTTGATGGCTACCAGGTGATAGAAGCCTTCATAACCCTCCGTATGTTCGGGTGTTTCCCAGCGGGGAAGCATCTGAGCGAACTGGTTGGCAACTCTGATGGAGTTGACCATCTTATGCTTCGCTGTGCCGGGATGCACATTTCTGCCCTTTATAGTGACTTTAGCACCTGCCGCATTGAAGTTCTCATATTCAAGCTCGCCGACAGCGCCGCCGTCCATCGTAAAACCGAATTCCGCTCCGAAACGCTCTACGTCGAATTTATGCGCACCCTTGCCGATCTCTTCGTCAGGATTGAACGCTATGCGAATCTTGCCATGCTTGATCTCGGGATGCGCCTGCAGATGTGCTATAGCTGAGATAATCTCCGCAATGCCGGCTTTGTCGTCGGCGCCTAAGAGAGTAGTGCCGTCAGTCACGATAAGGTCTTCGCCCATGTAGTTGAGAATCTCGGGGAATTCCTTGGGACTCAACACTATGTTCTGCTCCTGATTGAGCACAATGTCTCTGCCGTCGTATTTCTCGACAATGCGCGGATTCACATGCTTGCCGCTCATGTCCGGAGCTGTATCAAGATGCGCTATAAAACCAACTACGGGCACCTCCTTCTCAACATTTGAAGGGAGAGTCGCCATTAGATAGCCATTCTCATCTAATGAAATCTCTTCAAGACCCATCGCCTCCAATTCCCCTTTCAGGAAAATGGCAAATTCCATCTGACCCGGGGTAGACGGAGTCATATTCGTCAGGTCATCGCTCTGTGTGTCAAACTTGACGTAGCGTAAGAAGCGTTCAGTTACGTTCATGTTCCTTTTTCTATGGTGGATTTAAAAGTTACTCCAAAGTTAATAATTTTTGCCGTCTTTTTTGTAATTTTGAGAAAAAATTAAGTAAGTAATGACTAAATCAACGAAATATCTCTTCAGCGCACTCGTCATTCTGGCGATTCTTGCAATAGCAAAATTCTCTGCGGGATCTTGCTCACGCTCCTCCTCCCTTAAGCAGGATATCGCTTCTCCCGGGCATTATTCCCAACTGGAGATTGCTAAGGAAATCGATCCCTCTCAACGCCCTAATTCCATAATGAAAAGTTATGAGGGCTTCACGGTGATGTTCAATCCCGACAATCATACCCCCGACTGGGTAGGCTGGGAACTTCTCGGAAATGAGACCGATGGAGAATCCTCGCGCTCCAATAAGTTCTGGCACGACGATGAAGTCCGTGGATGCGGGTTTACTGAGGACTATCGCAATGCAGGATTTGATCGCGGACATCTCTGCCCGGCAGCCGACCAGAAATGGAGCCCGGAAGCAATGCAGGATTGCTTCGTGCTGACCAATATCGCCCCGCAGGATCACGCCCTCAACTCCGGAGCTTGGTCAACCCTCGAAAAGAAGGAGCGCCTTTGGGCTAAGAGAGATTCTGCAATAGTTATCGTGGCAGGTCCCGTGTATCGCGACGACGACCGACAGCGTATCGGAAGCACCGGTATACGCGTGCCTTCGGCTTTCTATAAAGTGCTGCTCGCGCCTTACACCGACTCTCCCCGTGCAATCGGTTTCATTTATCCCAATATGAAATGCACGGGCAATATGGAAAATTACGCCTGCACTGTGGATGAAGTCGAAGAACTGACTGGACTCGACTTCTTCTCCAATCTCCCCGACTCACTGGAAAACTTCGTAGAAAGTCATAAACGCTTCAAGGAATGGAATCAATAACCGCCATATCAACTCCGGCAGGGGTCGGAGGCATCGCAGTAATCAGACTCTCGGGCAAAGATGCACTCGAGATAGCCGATAGGGTCTGGAAAGGGAAAAGACTTTCCGAAGTAGATTCGCACACCGCCCATCTCGGAGAAATTCTTGATGCCGAGGGAGAGATGATTGATAGCGCCGTTGCCACAGTATTCCGCGAAGGAAGAAGCTTCACGGGAGAAAACACAGTGGAATTTTCCGTCCACGGTTCGAAATGGATTCAACGCGAAGTCATAGCCCGGCTGATTCAGGCAGGCGCACGAGCAGCCGACAGAGGTGAATTTACCCAACGGGCATTCCTCAACGGGAGACTTGACCTGGCGCAGGCAGAAGCCGTAGCCGATCTCATAGCATCTGAATCCAAGGCAGCCCATAGAATCGCTGCCTCTCAAATAAAAGGACAATTCTCCCGGCGCCTGAACGCCATCCGCGACGACATGATAAAGCTCGCCTCTCTTCTGGAACTCGAACTCGATTTCTCGGAAGAAGAGGTAGAATTTGCCGATCGTAGGCAACTACTGGATCTCACCGAATCGACACTCTCACAGATTCGCCGATTGAGTTCAACATTCCGTACAGGCAAAGCGCTGAAAGAGGGTGTGCCGACCGTAATCGCAGGAATACCGAACGCCGGAAAATCCACACTTCTCAATCATCTCATAGGGGATGAAAAAGCGATAGTAAGCGACATTCCGGGCACTACCCGCGACACAATCGAGGACACCGCAGAAATCAACGGAGTTCTCTACCGCTTCATCGACACTGCCGGACTCCGCGACTCCGACGACACCATCGAGCGAATAGGCATTGAACGCGCCCACGCCCAACTCAGCAAAGCCCGCATCATCCTCTGGCTCATCGACCCAACATCTCCCCTCGAACCCCAACTCTCCCTCATTCAGGAAACACTCCTCCCCCAACTCTCCCTCCTTCAGGACACTCCCCTCTCCCAATGCGAGGGTTCAAGCGTCGCGCATACTCTCTCATCCTCCTCAAATGCCGAAGAGAGTCCGACCAGATCCTCCTCCGACCCAATCCTAATTCCGGTAATCACCAAATCCGACATTGTCCCGGAGATAACTCTCCCGCAGCTCCCCGTGCAGGCGATGTCGCCGATTGTCATTTCCGCAAAGACCGGCGAAGGCATCACGCGATTAGAACAAGCCCTCACTGAAGCCTCCGGCGGAGACACTGACGGCGAAACCCTATTAATCACCAACCTTCGGCACTACGAATCCTTAGAGCGCACCGCTGCCGCCCTCGAAAGGGTCAAAACCTCCCTTACCGAAGGCATCAGCGGCGACTTCATCGCCCAAGACCTCCGCGAAGCCATCCACCACCTCGGCGCCATCACCGGCGCCATCACCACCGACACCCTCCTCCACTCCATATTCTCCACCTTCTGCATCGGCAAGTAATTAGCTGATTATCAATGATTTATATTGATAGCAATTGACTGTTACTGAGCGATAAAACTTAATACATTCAAGAACGCCTAATGCTGATAACTGTCAGTGTTAGGCGTTTTTATGCACCATTTTGTACGGATTTTGTACGACAGCGACTCATTTCACCCCTCGCGTCAGCAAGGTGGTGGAGAAAGTTGACAATAGTTGTCAATGGGTTACGAACATTTACAAACAACGGAGAAATCTCCACAAAAAGAAATGAGTAGCAACATTAGAATTGAGAAAATTTGTGAGTGGTGCGGAAAACAATTTACCGCTCAGACCATCGTTACCCGCTTCTGTTCAAAGCGGTGCTCAGAACACGCTTATAAGGAAAGACTGAGACAACAGAAGATTCAAATGGCTAAGGCTATACCCACTCCTAAGAACTCAGAACTTAAAGAGAAGGATTATCTGACCGTAGCCGAAGCTGGACAGATTCTCGGCATGACAAGACAAGGTGTGTACAAGTTGATACACCGAGGTTCCTTAACGGCGTCAAAACTCAGCTCCCGTCTTACTTTGATAAAAAGGACGAGCATAGAGGCTATGCTTGATGATTCGCCATATACAAAGAGACAACCAAAGGAGCAGACTGTAATCACCGAACTCTATACCCGCGCTGACATCCGGGAGAAATACGGCGTGAAGGATTCGTGGATTTACAAGGTAGTGGCAGAGAATAATGTGCCGAAGACTATCATCAGGGGTAAGGCATATTTCAGTAAGCCGCATATTGACCGTCTTTTCTCGATGAGAAAGGAAAATCCGGAAATAACCGAATGGTACTCTGTGGAGGATATTCAGGCAAAATATGGAATGACACTATCTGCCATCTACTGCCTTGTGTCGAAAGTCGGTATTCCGAAACGGAAAGAGGGGTCAAAAGTTTATTACTCCAAATATCACTTTGACGTGGCGAAAGGAGCCAAATCTGCCGAAGATGTTGAGTTTATTTCAGTGGCAGAAGCTATGGAGAAATACTCGCTCACACGCGACCAACTCTATCA
>JAAVBC010000006.1 GCA_014803765.1 Bacteroides sp.
ATAAACTGCAATTGCGCATTCTGCGTTAGATAAGCATAAGGACATAAGCCCATGACGAATTACGACAGCAAGAAACTCACAGAGTTAGTTCTGTTTATACTTGGCAAGACTGGTGGTGTTGATTTCTACCATGCTTTCAAGATTCTCTATTTCGCTGAGATGAAGCATCTGGCGAAATGGGGCAGTGGTATTGTGCCTGACGAGTTTTGCGCATTGAAATATGGTCCGGTTCCTACTCAATTGTATGATGCGGTTAAGGAACTAAATCACCCGCGTATGATTCTTTCGGAAGAATTATCCGAGGTTATCCAGTTTGCCGGGGAAGATGCTACGAATGTTCTTCTTCCTAAACGAGAGGCAAATTTGAAGTATATTTCCAAGTCAGGGATTGAAGCATTAGAACAGTCAATCGAGGAAAACGAATCGTTGACTTTCGGACAGCTCATGAGAAAGTCACATGATGAAGCTTGGGAAGAAGCAAACCGTCGCACTAATGGAACAAATGTCATTTCTCCTGTCTCTATGGCAAGAGTTCTAAATGCCGATGATGCCATGCTTGAATATATTGAAGAGCAAATGCAAATTGAATCAGCTTTGAAATGATGAAATTTTCTGATGCTCTCAATGAGGAAGAGCTTTCACGACTAGCATCTCATACTGTCAAGATTGGAGATGACTATGACTGAGGCAAATGGAATCAAGCCCAAAGCAGGTGACTCTTCAAGAGACAAATATTTCATAGTGCTTGGTTTTGACTCTAATGGTTTAGCCTATGGTGGTGTGATAATCAATTCTCAAATAAACAGAAATCTTCCGGCACATCTCAAAATGTATCATATGCCCATAAAGCAGTCAAAGTATCCATTTCTCAGGTATGATTCTTTTGTTGACTGCGTCAGGTTGAAGGCGGCCTTTCCTCAAAAGTTCAATGAGTGGAACTACTTGGGAGAAATTGACGAGTACGACGTTGAGTTGATTATCGGTACAATTAAGGAAAGTCCAGCCGAGAGCGAGGAACGTCTTTCCCGATTTGGATTGTGAGGTTATTACAGCTTTATCTGAAAATACCGAACAATATCAGATATTTCTTAAATCAAAGATGTTGTAATTCCAAAGAAATAAACTAATTTTGCAAATGATATGCCCTCTCACGCTTCCCGTAAGATTAGCGCACACGGGGAGGTCTTCGAGTTTTATATAAGCCGTGATAGATTAAATGATAGAATAACTGATAGATTAAGATGCCTTAAAACGGAGGATATAATTTGAGCAATGAGCCAATAAGTGAGCCATAAAGATTGATACATTGCGACTATCACGACAGGGTAAAATTGTCAAAGATTTGAGAAAACTTCGTTATAATCCCCCAAAAGTGGGTAAAAAGAGAGAGATTTGGGAGATTATAGGCACATTTTAGACTGCCAAACAATTTTGATTTGAATTTCAAGGGCACGCTTAATTACTCTATCATTTATATCATAACGCGAGTTCGGGATAAGGATTTTTTGTTCGCGCGGAAACGGCTCGGGGCTGTCGCCCCGTAGCCTTCGGGTCGCGGAAATGGCGGAATTTTCGCGGAATTTTTTTATTAGATATTATTAAAAACGAAGCTGCACTGATTCAAACCTGTTTTTAAACGATTTGTGCGTGACGGGTGAAACCACCATGATATAATGCTTGGGAGCTACGGCGTATGTAGCTCAATTGTCAAAATCGGTCAATTTGATTTTTGTTTAGACTTAGAGAATACTTTTGTGAAGTAATTATTCATGTAGTCGACGAGAGCAGAAGATGAAGGATCTATCGCAAACTCAGTTCTGATTTTTTTAATAGAGTTACTCTTGACAGAATCAAGAGGAACAAGCATAAACACAGCCGGAGCGGAAGGGGTTCCCCCTACGCCGAGAGCAAACAGAACCTTACGATGCTTGTTTCTTTGAAACTGACGGTAGCGGTCAAGCTGCCAATCCTCGAAGGTTACAGCTCCGTCTTTCCACTGAGAGCGATATTTACATTCAAGATAATAGTCAATCTCGCTCTTACCGCGTTTCTGCTGAACATGTAAGTCTGGATTTTTACATGACTCGGCTACTACACCTGCAGACGAGACAGCGTCCTGTGTGCGGTCGAGAAGCTTCAATCTCCAGTCGGCGAGAAGATTTACGACGAAATCTTCAAATGCATTCCCTTTTGCCTTGGACTCGTCGACGGTTGATTTCTCAGAGTCGATGGGTCGAGATACGCTATTCTCCACAACGGTCGGGGTAGTTGAAGGTGACGATGTAGTGATCGTGTCGTGTATATGCTTTTCTACAACTACGACCTGAGATGGCGTATTGGAAGGTTCGACAGCATTATGATGATTAGTAGATACCATAACAATACCGCAAATAAGAAGTATCGCACCAGCAATTATAAGTATTATTCCCATAATGCGTTTGTTCATATATTTAGTTATTTTTATTAAAGTTGTTCTCAGTCATCTACGCCACGTCTTAACTTGATGGTCTTGAGACATCCTTGTAATCCGAAGGGATTGACTGCAACCCACGCTATTCGAGGAAAGCTCTCAGTTAATATCGTTAAGTAGGCGTTAAAATTTCTCAGGTTTTCAAGCTCAAGATAAGCACAACGCTTATTGTTTTACTAAAATATCGTGGACCAAACATAACCTTTCCGATGGCAAAGTTAATAAAATTTTTAAAGACGAGAGTTTAACCGCCAAGGAAAATCAAACCCATGAGTGATTTTGCACTTACGTTGTAGTCTTTTATATGGGCATATATATAGCTTGATCATATCAAAAACTTCTGGCTAAGAAAAAAACAGAGCTGTCTTAACGACAGCTCCATTTTTTAATCCATACCAAGTTTTTGACCTATATAACTGATCCTCGCTTTTATGCGCTCTTGCAGTTGTTGTCTCCTGTTTTTGGGTAATCTTATATACCAAACCACTGCGACTGTAAGTCCTATAAAGCATTCTCTGAAGATGGGGTCTTGCATATATCCATTGACTAAGGTTTTATCAAAGTCCCAAATTACAGCAATAACATTCTGCATAATCTAATAAGTTTATTCGCTAAATCCTGTTGTTTGATTGTCTATTGAGTGGATGATTTCGAGTTTGAGGTCTTCGGGATAGTCCTCGTTTGCCATGTAGCAGGAGATGATGCGTTGAAGCAAATCTTTGTCAATGCGTCCGGCGGCGACGTGGTATATGATTGCTTCCATACACTGCATGAAGTTGTAGGCGTGCCAGTAGTAGCCGTTATGGACGAGGAACCAGACACCGATAGTCAATGCTACTCGTTTGTTGGAGTCCTCGAAATAATGCCCTGTGCATAGACCGAAAACCAGATATGTTAACTTGTCAACGAAGGAGGGATAATACAGGTCATTCTGCACAAAGTCAAGAACCTTGCGAATACCGCCTTCATCCTTTACTCCCTGCAGACCACCACCACTGGCTGCTACTGTTTTAGCATAGACCACCAGAGCCTCATCATAACTGATGTATTTCAATTCATCACTCATCGTCATCGGCTTGCTTTAAGCGTTTTAGGACTTCGCGGTTTGCTTCGAGGATATTGTCAAAATTAATCGAAGTATCCCCGATAAACTTATCAAACTCGTCTGGCGTAACGGATCTGAGATACTCTGCGAGATTATCGTGCCAAGCGTCACGGAATGCGACATCACGTGACGCCATCTTTGTTCTGGCATCTTGGATAAAAGGCTCCATCATAGGGGCGGAAGATAATTCATCAATTATCTCCTTGACTTCCTCTACCACCAACTGTTTTTTTCCATTATCGGAATAGTGTTTCTCTATCTGATGAGCAACACCATTCTCAAATGAAGAGATACAAAGTAGCACTTCTGCATAAAGAGTATGACGCACATTTTCCTCGTTTTGCAAACGCAAAACCTCCCGATACTCTTTTGCATTCTCCTTGAATACAGCTTTGTATATCAAATCTGTTATTTGTTCGTACTTATAATTGGGGTGACCATCAACATACTTTCCTATAGCTTGTGTGAAATTCTTGCGATAATTTTCACTCTTGATTGCCGTAGGAAGATAATCTCTATCTCGCCAGTTAATGTATTTGGTACCGCCTCCAGCACGACTGTTGATAGTAGCAATAACAATATCAAGTATACGGGTGCGTAGCTGCTTCGCCTTTTCACTCTCTGTAAGAAGCATTCCTATATTCAGGAATGCGCGGAATGGAAAGACTCCCAACTGGCGTGTGAACTTAGGGACATTAATGTCCCCAACAAAATGCAACTTTAGCTCTTTTAGGGAGTTACCCTCACTTAAAAAATATCCATTAGCACGAAGTTCATCTCCATGTTCTTGCACATATCGTTTTATAGTGCGTTCATCCACACCATAAAATTCAGCAACCATCTTAGTGGTAAAAAGCAGCTGACCATGGAAACGCAGACCATTAATATCCAAGTTTTCTTGAATGGATTGAAGGGCATAATTGTTATTCAAAACGTTCTGCCGCTCTATATTTGATACTGTCAAGTCGTTCATATTACAAATTTATTAAATAATTCCTGAATGTCAGCTATCTACACACTGAAATTGTCAGAAGAATATCCGATTTTGACCATTTATAATGTCTACTTGAGCATAAGCTATCATAAGGGCATAAGTCGAGGCATAAGTCGAGACATAAGTCAGGGCATAAGTCAGGGCATAAGTCAGGGCATAAGTCAGGGCATAAGTCAGGGCACATGAGATTCAGAATACTTCCGATTTTGCGCCGTTGACGATTGCGTCTATCTCGTCGGCTATTTGGCTCGTCATTGTGGTGAATTATGGAAACTCTCCCATCAAAAGTCGTCGGAGGATAGCTTGATATAGCCCATGAAAGTCTTTTGGGTCTTGTGTCCGCTGACGTGCATCATACGAAAGAGGGGGAACTTGTGGCTGAGGTACAGATTTGTGGTACCTATGTGTCGGGCAGTATGGCTTATTTCGCACTCATAGTGTGGAACGATATTTTGCAGCAAGTGATTCCTTGCATACTTACACATAGGTGAGGAAGATTAGTCTTGTTCGGTATCCGGCGGGATTGGGTGATCGGGGAAGTGGCGGATTAGCTCCATGGCAGCGCGAACGCGAGATTCGTAATCGAAAAATCCGCGGGAGCATTGCAGTAAATCAGGCGACCATGGACGATCCAGCATGAGCTGAAGCATTTCTAATTTCGCTGTTATCATGGCTTCGCGTATCGTCCGCGCATCACGTCCGATATTTCCGGTCAGTTTATGGAAGCGATATGCCAACCTGTCCTGCCCGCGAGTATTGTAGCCGTGTATGCCATGACTGACAAACACCTTCTTCCCTTGTAGCGATATAAAATCCTTTTCATTGCGGATGATCCGTCTCCCGATCATTGATCGCATCCGGCTCAGGTCGGCATATGATCGAAGCGGATGAACAAAGTCATATACCGACATAAAAGTCTCTTTCTCCTCTGATCCTATACGTACGTAAATACGATCGTATTCATAATATCCATGTGGCGACGGATTCAGTCGGGTAAAGGTCATTGTGGTCAGCTGGACAATATCGTATGGATTACCCCATTTTGTGGAGTCTGCCAATCGTAGCAATTTACGGTCTGAAACTGTGTAGGGATTAAACGATAGCCTACGGCGCGACATTATCCTGTCGAGCCTCTCCCGACTGACGGTAAGATCATTCTTCGGTAGAATCAGTGCCATCCCGATTCTTGCCGGAGTCAGCGGATAAACTTCAGTGTTTCACCGGTGGGGGTGATGCCTATCGCCATAGTGCCCGGCTGCAGGCTATCATAGCCGACTGCCGTACCGTCCATCAGATAATAGCGTGCTTCCGGCAATGTGCCATCGCGAAGCATTCTGCATATAGTTTCGAAGTCATCTACACCGTTAAGTTCGATTTTCATAGTCGGACCCATGTGCTGCATGATGCGCGTCGTCAGTGTCTGATCCGGAGCTCCGGGAGTGCGGACAAGAAGGTGGAGGGTGTCGCCGCTCGTAAGGTCAATGCCCTCTTCAGGGTCATATTTCGTATATCCTTCCGGTATGTCTTCTGCTTCCTCAGAGAGGGTTGCTGTATTTCCAACCGATGCCGGAGCCGAGGCAGCATCTCCGTCCTCTGACGGGGAATACTTAAGCGTTGTCTCCATTCGCCAATAGACAGTGGCGTTTTCCGGAATATAGGAGAGAGTGGCATTCTTCCATGTCCTCCCCGGTTCTGCGGGATTTTCTTCATGGATATATGAAACGCCGTCCTCAAGGAAGGAGTCGTTGAGTCTGACCCAACCGGCTATGCCGTTGGATATGCGGAACGGGATCAGATGTTCTGCCTTAATTTCCGATTTAGGCATCACCCCGCAAACAGAATTTGTAAGACGATAGCAGACTCCGAACATTCCCGCTTCCTGAATCGTAACTTCGTAATATTCACCGACACGATTGTAATCGGCGCAAGCAATTTCCTGCAAATCTGCCAGACGATAGACAACACATTCCATCCACTCTTCTGCCACAGGAAGTCCTCCCACATCCATGCCCGGGAAGAAATAACGACAGTCCGGACGCCAGGTGGCAGGATTCTCCATCTCAAACCAATCCGGGAATTCCCGAGGCTCGCGCAGTTGCAGGCGTATCTCGGAGAAGGCTATCGGTTTGGCGGTCTCTACGCTGAGAGTAACAGTGCGCGTCAGACCCTCTTCCGGCTCAATGGTGCGCACGCTCCAGCCATATTCAAGTGCAGGATTTACAGCGATATCCTCTCCGTTGATAGTCAGAATCGGGTCAGTCAATCCGGCGATATTCAGTGTCTGAACCTCTATGGCGCTTATGTCCCAGCAGCCATCGGCGCGATACGGATTGGGAGTAAGCTCGATTATCATTTCCCCTGACATATCTATTGACTTATAGACATTGTTGGTGATAAGATTTTTCTTAAGACCAAGAAGATGATAGGGAATATCTATTCCGGCATCGAGTATATCGGTTGTGCGCAATAGATTATTATTATAATTATCGAGCAAAATGCCGTTGATGCTGACCTTACTGATCATCGGACTTTCATCTGCGGAGAATAGGAAATCCGCGACGGATTCAGAGCTGTTAAATTCTCCGGAAAGATCTCCGTGATAGTGTTCTGGACGGGTCAAGCTTAAATATTGATCGGCACTTGCTTCAGTCGGCAAAAGAGCAATACAAGCAGCCAGAGCGATTGAAACATTTAAAGTCAGGGTGCGTATCGAGCGTATCGCTTTTAATGAACAAGCAACAAGACAGGTAGATGCTAACTCAGTTTTCATAGATATAGTTGTTAGTCAAAAAATGGGTTATCAGTATTTCTTTTAAACCAGTTTTCTGATCGCAGTATCAGCACCCTATAATTCACAAGAATGCCTCATCCCTCCGATGCTCTAATTGATTTATTCACAAAAGTATAAAAATTCATTCACAAATTAAAACAAAACTCATCTTTTTTTTACAAAAAACTCAAAAAAACTTAAAGTTTTTGTGATGATTTCCATGCGGAAGAAAGTAAGATACGTTAGTATCTTACTGACTGACAATTGAAAATTAGTCAAAAAGATTAAGTTTTATTACACAGATATTCTTTTATTGCTTACTTTCATAATATCGTTTAATTTTCATTACTTACTCATATAATGAAATGTAAAATTCGCTGATAAATCGGATTAGATATGTTCTTAACTACACATGGAATCCCAATCATGTTATAATCCTCCAAAAATAGGTCAAAAACCATAGATTTAGGGAATTATAGCACTTTTAAGGAGGATAGTATCTACTAACTTGCAAGATAGTTGAGGCGAGAGCATATTCTGAAGCTTGAGAGTACCGATATCCCCGATGTCGGTTAAAAATTCTGCAATTTAGGCATTGATTCTTGTAGGTGATAAACGGAAATAAACCCTGATTTGTCAGACGAATGTCGGACTTTTTGTGGTAAAAAACTTAACCCGTATCTCAGCCGAGAGAATCTTGAAAAAGTGTTCAGGGCACGTTCTGAAAAACAAAAGGGCACATCACAAGTGGTTAAGAAACCAGTTTCGCAAAAAACCATTATGCCTACGCCTTCAGATACCCCAAAACCAAAGCCACAATCTAAGTCGGTTATCATACCACCATTACCCGATGGATTCATGGGAGCAAGGATAGCACCCCACGACCTTGACCGCTATCAGAGAGGGGAGGCTATATGTGTCTATATCTGCAATCCCGATGAGATTGTCGGCAAGCATCATTGGATATGGTATGACTTTAAGACCTGCCAACCTCGATGTGAGTTGACACAACCTCCTGCTGACCGTTATATCCCGGACGCATTTAAGCGAAGTCAATCATCAGGCAATGTATCGTCCTCGCATACACAAGGAGTCGGAATAAATTTGTCATCGTCTTCTTTCAGTGGCAACCCTATTCCAGACGAAGGTTTTGCTCATGGTTCTGCACTTCCCGATGATTTCAAACTATGGCTAAGCCGACATCCCGGTCTCAGCATTGACGAAGCCCTTTACCGTTACCGAGACGAACAGAAGGCTAAACAGCGACGTAAAGGGCTTAAACTACATTGATTCTAATACCACAGAGAAACGCAAGAATCTTTCTCTGAGGTGTATTTATTCATTTAAATTCATCCATACTCAAATCCGAAATCTGCGTTTTGATAATTTTAGCATCTATTCGTTTGGCGAATTCATGGATTGTTTCGTTTCCATCCCAATATGGATCAACAATGTATATATGTTTCCCTTTAAAATTGTTGGCTATAATTTCGTTAATACCTTTATCCTTGCATCCATAGCCTATAATAATGAGTAATTCTGAATTTTGTAGATTATTCTTGAATGACTCAAATAATGGCTTGAAGAGTAGTGGATCTTCGTATTTGCGAATTTTGGAGGAAGTTCCAGTCAGATAATTAGCGTGATATGCAAAAGGATACCGCTCGTATGTATCTCCCGTATGGGTATCCCTTAGCAGATTATCGTATCCAATGCCGTATCTCGTTTTCACATATCTGTCTGGAACCAATGTTCTACCATCTTCTGCCGTTTTGTAATACAAAACGTAGTCCAAACTTCCATGAAGCTTATATAATCGGATATTTCGATTATAGACACCTGTAAATCTTTCGAGTCTGACATGATAAGTCCGATCTTCCTTCGTTCGTAACTCACCGTAGTAATCTGATCCTATCTCTTCAAAACCATCACAGATTTCACCAGAGATATAGTCGGTTCTATTGAATGATTCAAACAGCATATCATGGTTTAGCGTATGAACATGTATAATGGAATCCTTCTGCCATTCTCTTAATAAGTTTAAGAAGCCATCGTATTCATCTATTTTACCTATATGGTTGGGTATGTTGTCATACCAAAGTCTATTATATCCATCCTTCAAAAGCGAAGACACCATTTGATTATAGATTGCCTCAATATTGGAAGCGATATTATCAATGGTTATCCGATCAGTAGTAAAAGAGTTACATATCTCTAAATATGTTGGTTCGGATAAGTAGCTTCTTTTCGCGAGAAACTCAAAGAATACTTCATAATCAAATTTAGCTCGTTTGGAATATTCTTCAATTAAACTGATACAACATTCTAGATATACACTATATGGATTGCCCATAGTATAATCTTTTTGATTAGCATTAAGAAAGTATAGTTTCCCATCTGGAGAAATACTTACAGAATAATGTCGGTAATTTTGTAATCTTTCGTTTAGTTGATTGCCAATAGGATATCCCATAGGAGCTGAAAAACCAGCTCCAAGTAATAGAGAAATTGATTTCATAAAATAATATAGAGGTTCTTAAAAATGAAGTTTAAAGAAAAACTACTGGTAAAACTCTAAATATAACACACTTAAAACTCAATTTTTCTCTCCTTCTGATTGAATTTTTCAATCAAATCTATATAGCATTTTGGTTCATAATTGTAAAAATCAATTTCTTCTTCTGGAATCAGAAAATTGTGAAGAGACTTTTTCAGTTCGCTTAGTTTTTGAATATTTTCTTCTTTATTTTTTAGGAACCTCTCTATAAGGAAGGCTAAATGACGTTCTTTGGAGTATGCAGTTTTAGCATTATTTCTCACACTCTCTGTTTCTTCTTGCAAATAATAAATACCAGTATTATCTTCGTCAGAAGCAGAACTCCAATCAAGATCATAATCAATTAAGTCTCTTTTAACTGGAAGTAATGACTTCAAATATTCATCCTCACTATTTAGATATGAAGATTTATATATGAAGTAATGATCATCTTTTCCGGGTCTTCTGCATAACGATTCTTCCCGTACAATGGAATATTCTGAAATAATATTATCAATATCAAGATTATTGATATATGAAACTGTTTTTTCTATAAACATGGACAAGTTATCATAGCTATGTTCTTTATAATCAAACTTACAATTTTCAATTCCGACACAACATCTAATAAAGTAATCTTCCAAACTTGAGAATACAGTCTTAATTAAATAACAATACTGACCTTCACCAAACCGCTCTTCCTCAATAACCGGGTAAACTAGACAATATGGGTTAACGTCCAGATATGGTATCCCATTAATGATATGTTGCCAACATTCATCATCATGATAGGCTCCATCATGATAGACTCCACCTATCTGATAATCGTTATATGGTCTATAGCTTCCTCTTGTGTCTTCCTCCATTTTGATAGATTCATATAGGCTTACATATTCAGCTTTTGCGTTAAACTCATCATAATCAGTAGAGTAATAAAATACAATTGCATAGCATGGCAATGCATAGTTAATATCTTTTGAAAAATAGAAGTATTTCTGTTCGTATACTTCTTGTACACCATTGTAAGGATGTCTTTTGACACCATGTATAATACCAATATCTTCCCCGGGGATACATCGACAGATAATTCCTATGTGAAAACGTTTGTTATGTTGTCTCGAACTATGAATCCTCATGGTAGTTCCATTTGAGTTTTGAAAAAACTTATTTTCTTTTGATAACTAACGTGGTACTCCGGCGGGAAATTGCGTGAGGTCACCACATTTTCATTTTACAATTATAGTTAAAGTATATTAAAGTTTGCCCATGTTTGATAAGATAGTAGAGGTGAATGACCACGAATGATTATGAATTATTTATTGATAATCAAGACATTATAATTTTAGCAATATAGATATGCATATCCCATGACACGCATTATGCACAATAATTCAGCGAATTATGGTGGGTGTGGTGACTAATGTGGTGACTTGGAGGGGTATGGGTGAAAGAAAGACCGCTAACTCATTGAGAATTAGCGATCTTTTGTGGTGCCACCAGGAATCGAACCGGGGACACAAGGATTTTCAGTCCTTTGCTCTACCAACTGAGCTATGGCACCTTTCGTGTATGTTCTGTTTTTTTGCTTCGGGGTGTCGTTGTTTCCCTTTTGCGAGTGCAAAGTTAGGGATTATTTTTTATTCTTGCAAATATTTTTTGAGTTTTTTTGATTGAAGATTGTTTTTTTTGTGTTTTGTAGGTGATTTTGGTGTTTTTTCTGCCGGTTTTGGGGGATGATTGAGGGGATTATTTGTTATTATATTGGGATGGTGGATTCTCCGGACAGAGTCCGGCGCGTCAACGCTTCGCGCGGAGATGGCAGGGGTTATCGGGGATTTTACGCTTTGTGGGATGGGGCGAGGGCGGACGCACAAGCCGCGCGAATCTACGCTTGTGGGGTGAGGGCGGATTACAGGTATGGGATGGGGTGTGGGCGGACGCACGAGCCGTGCGTCCCTACAGGTGTGGGATGGGGCGGGAGCCGTGCGTTCCTGCATTTGTGGGGATTTTGAGGACTATGCTTTACTTGTTTTTTTGATTTTTGGATTGCTATGAAGAAGTTTCAGATTTGGATCTGGCTCGGGGTTCTTGCCGTCGGTGTGGGTGTCGGGCTGATGAATATCCCGGGGGTGAATGTGGCGATGAATTTTATCGCTACGGTCTTTACGCGCCTTTTTCGATTGCTGGCAGTGCCGACAATTATTCTGGCGGTCGTGACTACACTGGCGTCTCTCGGCAATGGTAAGGAAATCGGGAGAATGTTTCGTACGACACTTGTCTATACTCTTCTTACGACTACCGCGGCTGCCATTGTCGGTCTTGGTCTTTATCTCGCCATTCGCCCGGGCAATCTCCCCCCGGAAGCTATAGGCGTTGAGGATAAAGTGGCGCAGACTACCGGCGAACAGGCGGCAGGGTTTTCTTATACGGAGCATCTCCTGTCGGTCATTCCCGATAACGCTGTCAAGCCTCTGCTCGACGGAAATGTATTGGCATTGCTTCTTCTCTGCTTTGCCGTCGGGATTGCACTTGCCAAACTCCCGGATTCGGAGCCCAAAAGAATTCTGACGGGATTGCTGACAGGGTTGCAGGAGGTGCTGTATAAACTTATCAGCTGGCTGATAGCCGTGCTTCCGATCGGCATTGTGGCTTTCGCCGCTCAGCTTACGTCAGAAGTTGGCGGAGGCGTAATGCTGGATTCATTGGGTAAATATGTAGCAGTAATCATCGGAGGCAACTGCATACAATTCTTTATCGTCCTTCCCATTTTCCTTCTCGCCCGCGGCATCAATCCCCTGAAGGCTTTGAAAGCCATGACACCCGCCGTCCTGATGGCACTCTTCACGAAGAGCTCCGCAGCCACTCTCCCTGTCACGATGGAGAATGCCGAACAGCGCATGAAAGTCAGTCCCAAGACAGCCCGATTCGTGCTGCCGATCTGCACTACTGTAAACATGAACGGTTGCGCGGCATTTATCCTTGTAACCTCACTCTTCGTGATGCAAAACAACGGCATGCCCCTCTCCCCTGCCACGATGCTTGTTTGGATTCTGATAAGTGTCTTCGCGGCATTCGGCAATGCGGGCGTTCCTATGGGGTGCTATTTCCTGACACTCTCGCTGATGTCGGGCATTGGGGCGAACATCTCCATGATGGGCATCATTCTTCCGATCTATACTATCATCGATATGATAGAGACGGCAGAGAATGTATGGTCCGATTCCTGCGTATGTGCGATTGTAGATAAATCAGTCAATACTCAATCTGATAAACTAAAAGCCGAATATTCGCGTTAATACACTAAAAATTAGATTCCATCACTATAAATTAGAAAAATATGAAAACACGTAATTGTCTCATCGCCCTTTTCGTATTGTCGGTCTCTTTGGGCAGCTGCGTAAGCAATAAGAAGTACGCTCAGCTCCAGAACGACTACAACACTACGCGCGAAAGTCTTATCGAGTGTAACGCCGAGGGGCGCAACCTTAAGAGCCAGCTTGAATCGGCACAGAAATCGAATGTCGAGTTGCGCAATGGTCTTGCATCGCTGAAGAGCACTCTTGATCAGAGCATGAATCAGAATCTTCAGGGGAGCGTGAATATCGCCAAACTCGTTGACGAAGTGAATGCTTCGAATAAATATATCAAGCAGTTGGTCGACGCCAAGTCCAAATCAGACTCACTCAATATCGCGCTGACCAACAAGCTCACCCGTTCGCTCAGCAATGAGGAGCTGAAGGATGTCGACGTAAAGGTTCTGAAAGGGGTTGTCTATATCTCTCTTGCCGACAATATGCTGTTCAAGAGCGGATCCTACGAGATTTCATCCCGCGCTATGGAGACACTTAGCAAGATTGCCAAGATTATAAAGGATTATGATGATTATGATGTGCTCGTCGAGGGTAACACCGACAATGTGCCCATCTCCCGCACAAACATACGCAATAACTGGGATCTCTCAGCACTTCGTGCATCAAGCGTCGTGCAGTGTCTGCAGAATGATTTCGGCATTAATCCCTCACGCCTCTCCGCTGCCGGCAGGGGTGAGTTCAATCCCATCAGCGATAATGACACGGAAGTCGGCAAGCAGCGCAACCGTCGCACGGAGATTATCATCACCCCGAAGCTCGACCAGTTCCTTGACCTGATCGACCATGCTCCCGAGAGCGAACAGAAATAATATAGTCAGGATTACCGAGCAAGCGATGCGCTGCATCGCTTGCTCGAACAATATTTATACATATCGAAATTTATACTCATCGAATTATGAAAGAAGTTGGAGATAAGGTTGCCGACCTCCTCGGCAAAGATGCGGAAGGACGGGAAATCCGTATTAGCGACTACCCGGGCAAGAAGATTGCCCTATATTTCTATCCTAAAGACAATACCCCGGGATGCTCCGCCGAGGCGTGCAGCCTGCGCGACGGTTATCAGGACCTGCTTGATGCCGGCTATCAGGTGATTGGAGTCAGCGTTGACTCGGCAGATTCTCATAAGAAGTTTATAGCCAAATACTCCCTCCCCTTCCCCCTTATCACAGACACAGATCATCATCTCGTTGAAGAATTCGGAGTATGGGGTCAGAAAAAGCTCGCCGGCAGAGAGTATATGGGCACATTCCGCACCACCTTCATCCTGTCTCCCGAGGGGGTCGTAGAGCGCGTCATCGGTCCGAAGGAAGTGAAGACCAAGATTCATGCTTCCCAGATTCTTGAAGGGAGCAAGTAACCCTCTGTTAGCCCCCAACCTCAGGAGATGTTAATTTTAATAGCCGAATCGAAGACAATGACTGCATGTGATGTCGTGCAGTCGGCTACCTCACTCTCCCTTCATCGCCCGGCAGGTGATGAAGGGGCGGATGAGGTGATGGCTCATATTGCGGGCATGAATGCGGAGGAACTCAGGGAGGTCAGCGGACTGAGTGCCGCAATGTGTGCCAAGGAGCTGCGTATGGCGTATGAATTTCCCAACAAAAGTCTTGGCGAAGCAGCCATAAGGGCATACACGGGAGTTGTGTTCAAATCGCTCGACTGCGCCAGCCTCTCCCCCGCCGCCCTAGAGCGTCTTAATAACAACGTCGCTATCATATCCTCCCTCTATGGTTGGCTGCGACCAGACGATATCATCAAAACCTATCGCACTGATTTTAAGATGAAACTCGCGCCGGGAGACAAACCCCTATCCACTTGGCATAAAAAAGATGTCACTCTCTGCCTTGTGCGCCGTCTGGAAGAGACGGGTTATCCTCCCATATTGGATCTGATGCCCGGGGATGCCGCGGCGTGTGTCGATCGAAAACTCGTAAAGCGTTTCACCAAAATTTGGAAAGTGGACTTCAAAGAGCTGAAGGATGGAGGGGACTATGCGACTCCCAATGCAGGAAAACTCAAGAAGATGCGCGGTCTGCTTCTCCGCGCCATCCTCGAACAGAACATCAGCGACCCGGAGGAACTTCTCACCCTTTCCACTCCCGACCTTCTCCCTCTCGGCACCCCCGACTACCCCGACCACATAGCCTTCTGCGTCTGACAGAATTACAAATGATGGTTATTACATTAGAAGCCATTTGTATGCCGGAACGACACTGATGGTGTTTTCGGAAATATCCAACTCGCGTTCTTCATAGGCTGTGACAAGCGTTAGTTTATCACATCTGAGCGATGCTCCGGCTTTCACCAAAGCAGAAGTCTCACGAGTAAATGTCTTTTCAGATGATATATCGTAGGAAACCTGAACTAATTCGACGACAGTCGCTCGATGGCACACTACGAAATCAACTTCGTAAGATTCAGTTTTGTGATAATAGATATCATATCCGGCTCCATATCTTCTACACAATGTAAGATAAACGAGAGATTCAAGCCTCCAGCCCAAATTATCCTTGGCAAATGCATCCTTCCTTGCATTCATCAACGATACATCTATAGGATAGCATTTAGCATTTCGAATTCGTTCACTGCTCTTGGGTGAATATTTGCGCAACTGTTTCAAAAGATAAGCCTGATAGAGATATCCGACATAATTCTCAACCGTCTTATCATTCNTAAAATTGAAAATCTTTTGCAACGCCGCATATACAACTTCACATGGAGCATTATTCATGAGATGATTAGATAATGACTTAAANGCATCTCTATATCTTACCTTAAAACGCTGCACTATGTCTCTTTCCAGAATATTGGAAACAAGAGTGTCAATATATTCTTCGGCAGTTTCTTCCCCACTGATAATTTCAGGGAAACCGCCTGTCAGCATGTATTTGTCAAATGCCCGTCGAAGCAAAGCGTCCGTTTTCGTAGACAGATTCGTCGTTTCTACTTTCTCCATTTCGCAAAATTCGCTGAACGAGAAGGGCAATAGTTCAATTTCATTATAGCGTCCGGTTAGATAGGTAGATAGCTCGCTACTGAGTAGTTTTGCGTTGCTGCCGGTTATTATTACCTTTATTCCTTTCCGTAGCAATCTGTTGACAAACAAATGCCATCCTTCTATATTTTGNGCCTCGTCAAGGAATATGTGAGTAATGTCTCCATAAATCTGATATAAACANTTTAACACATCGTTCAAANCATCTGCCGACAAACGAATTAGACGCTCATCGTCGAAATTGACATAAGCGAATTTCACCTGCGCCCTATTTAGCACATTGAAACACAATGTCGATTTCCCACTACGACGCACTCCGACTACCACTTGAGCCTTTTTACTTTCAAGTTTTATCAAATCCTCCTCCTTTCGTTTGCAAAAACTTTGCGAACGAAGTGCAANCAATTCCTCTTGCTGGTCACGCAATATTTCAAGTAATACTAATGCCTCCATTAAAGTCTTGTATTTGTGGCACAAAGATAAGCAAACTTCGATAAATCGGCAAATTTATATACTNTAAACTTCGGTATATCGGGATTTTTGAGGGGNACAAACTTCGGTAAATCGGGATTTNTGAGGGGTGTAAACTTCGGTATANCGGNNATNNGACCANGCTTTGCGGGGTTGGAGCGCAAGCTGAAGCTTGCAACCGGTGGGATTGGTCAGGCGGGGAGGGTCAGGAGGCGGTAGGCGATGTAGCCGATGTAGCAGAGGGTCATGACGACGCCCTCNCCGCGGGTNATTGTGCGCTCTTTGATCCACCATCCNAAAGCCCAGAACATCAGGGCTGCCACNGTCATCGTCAGCAGGTCGANATTGTCAACACTGCCGAACGGAAGCGGTCGAACCGTGGCTGAAACACCAAGCACGAAGAAAATATTGAAAATGCAACTCCCNATCACATTTCCGATNGCAATCCCCGGTTTCCCTTTNACTGCGGCAGCTACGGANGTGGCGAGTTCNGGCAAAGATGTGCCGGCAGCTACGATTGTCAAACCGATTATAGCGTCCGACACACCCAGTCCTGCNGCTACTCCCGACGCACCGTCGACGAATCCATCNCCCCCGAATATCAATCCCGCAAGTCCNATAAGTACCCACNCAATAGCTTTCCATANCCCCATCTCCTTCTTCTTTTTCCCCTCCTCAGCCTCGGGGAGAGCCTCCTCATCCGATGCATCGGAAGCGGCGGAGAATGTATGCCTCATAAAAATCATGAANAAAAGCAGAAGCAGNATGCCATCGACGCGATCAAGAATCCTTGCCGGAGCACCCTCAAGAAGCGGGGCATTCCCCATTGCCAGCAGAGCCAGCGAAGCGATTATCACGAGAGGGATATCCTTCGTCAGAATCGACTTCCCGATCAAGATCGGGCGCACGATAGCCGTGATGCCGATAATGACGAACACATTGAAAATATTACTGCCGACAATATTGCCGATAGCGATNCCGGCATTCCCCTCCGCAGCCGACATAACACTGATCACGAGTTCCGGAGCCGACGTTCCGAAAGCCACTACCGTCAGTCCGACCACGAGATCCGACATTCCCCACTTACGCGCCAGAGCAGCCGCGCCGTCAGTCAGCATATTCGCGCCCCAAAGAATCAGCACGAGTCCGCCAATCAAAAAAAGAATATTCAAAAGCATAAGCAAAAGTTTAGTCAGAAAAGCGATTTCCCCCTGCGGGAAATCCNCNTGTATAAACTAATAACGCCTCACACCCCTGATTGGATATAAACAAATCGAAATTAGCACTTTCATGGGATAATAAAAATCTTAAAAAATGCTATAAAGTTAAGTGCAGATTTTGATGTGAACGTTATTTATATTAATTTTGGGGCGTAAAAAAACCGGCTCAAGGAGCATTCCAGCTCCGGGGGCGGGTCGAACTCCGACATAGATTGCCGGGAGCGGCAATCGTAAAATGGCGTTTACCAGACGCTTGTTTCTCATCATGAACTTCGCAACTTCATTGTATTTCAACAGGAACAATCAGCTACGTAGACGTCCACGGGTAGATAGTATCATTGACACTTCCCGAAGTGTCCGTCATACAATCTTATGGCGTGGGCCGGTTTGCGTTGCTTATTCTTGTTGAAAGGCATGCGAAGGCCTATGATGTGGGATAAGCAACGGTTATGACTCCCACGTCTTTTTTATGTCNGTTTCCGTAAAAAAATACTATCTGTTTACCCAAGGCAAGGTGAGTCAGCCTTAATTTTAATAATTCCTAACATCCATCCGNCGGGGANCCTCCGCGTTCCCCCACCTAACTGACTCACCCATCGCATGAAACGCATTAAGCTGCTACTTTTACTTGCTTTAACTCAGCTNTGGCTGCCCTCAGCGGANATGATGGCGCGCGACCTTGTGGTCCGGGANTTCAAATCCCAGCCGCTCGACCAGACTGCCAACAACCGCGAGACGCTTAAGACCGACCCCAAGAACGGACAGACCGCCGCNCTAATCAAAATCAACACTCCCCTGCTGCTTCAGGATCTTGACTTCTCAGGATCCGCACTGGGTATTGTNGCATCCGAACAGCGCACGGGGCAGATCTGGCTCTATATCCCCGCCAGATCGCAGCGTATCACCATCACTCACCGCGAACACGGAGCCGTAGATCTTGTCTATCCTACTGAAATCCGCTCCGGTCGCACCTACAGCATGTCGTTGATTTTCGAAGGAAAGGATGTGTCGCTCGTAGCCTCCGCCGACGGCGCGTTGCTCACAGTCGACGGCGAAGAGGCGGGCGCGTCCCCGCAGACGATGTATCTTGCCTACGGCGTTCACCCCGTAAAGGCTGCGAAAGGGACACTCCTTTATGAAGGCACGATCAATGTGACGAAAGATGGTCCGGACGTATTCGACCTCAAACTTGAGGATGAAGATCTGAAATACGCCGATGTCTTTGTCAGCGTGCCCGACAATGCCGATATCTGGTTTGAAGGTAAACTTGTCGGTGTAGGCTCCTGGCTTNCCCATCTGCGCGAGGGTCAGTATATCGTCGAGACCCGCAAAGCGGATCATGAAAGCCGCACCACCACCTTCACCGTCACCCCCGGCGGNCGCCAGACTGTCAATGCTCATGCCCCCGAACCCTACAAAGGATGGCTTCGTCTTAATCTGCATCCCGACAACGGNGTGCAGATNCTTGCCGGCGACACCATCTTCTCCGACCACACCTCGATGCAGCTGAAGGTAGGCAACTACGACCTNACCTTCCGCAAGCGCGGCTACAATCCGCTGACACGGCGCTTCAGCATCCGGCGCAACGAGGAAGTGTTCGACACTATCGTGCTGAAGAAGAAGCAGTATGTAAAGAGCTCTACAGTGTATGCCGGAGCCGGCTTTACATGGGGCACCATCCCCGGCGTCTCCTTCTATCTCGGGGGCACATTCCACAACGTTTCCCTCGAAGCGAACTACATGCTCGGACTNAGCAAGACGAAGAATGTGAGCTGGTTTGCCGAATCCAACAATCTGTTTGACGAGACGGTCAACTACTCCATGAGTTGCTTCGGAGTGAAATTAGGTTATCAGTTGCGCTTCATCGAGCGTATTGGTCTGACTCCTCAGTTCGGTTATCAATGTCAGATGCTGAAATCNCACGCAGTGCAGGGAGTCGACGGAGTGACGGGAGCGGGAGTGAGAGGCAACGGCGCGAAATGCGGCAATCTATCNGTCGGCGCGCGCTTCTGCTTCACTCCCATCCAGCACTTCTCCATCTTCGTNACCCCCGAATANGCCATTCCGATGATGAAGAGCGCCACCTACGATGCCATCGCCCCGATAGCCGGAATCACCAAAGGCGGCTTCTACATCTCCGCCGGCGTCGCAGTCAATCTATAAGTTATAATATTCAAAAAGAAATAGACTTAAACAATGCTTTATTCATATTATTCAAACCATACCAATCTAAAATCAGGATTAAGCTTGCTTATTCTTTTGATGTTAGTTTGCACATCCGGATGCAAATCAACTGAGGAGGAGGAATATTATCCTGAGTCCGAAGGGAATCTAAGTTTAAGAGTCTCTCAAACGACNGTGATGCTTCCGGCATTTGATGCNTCCGAGCTGATTGAAGTGGAAAGNAACTCCAAATGGACCGTCTCAGATCCGGATGATAATAGTTGGNTGAAGTTCTCTTTTGAATCAGAAGAAAGAGGCGTAGGCAATGGTGTATTCAAAATAATAGCAGAGAACAATACTTCAAAAGAGGTTCGACAGGCTACCGTGGAAGTTGCCGGACCGACGAAGATAGAGAGAATCAATGTTACGCAAGTCGCAGGAGATATGTATNTNACTCCTACCCAACTTTCATTCTCGGCAGAAGGAGGTCANCAGACCTTCACTGTGATATGCACTGTGCCGTGGACATTGAAGTGTTATGATGATTGGCTCAGTCTTGATCGNACTTCCGGTTCGGGAACGGGAGAAGAAGAAAAAATCAATGTAACAGCCACATCAAACACACATTCTTCTGAANTCCGCACGGGAAGAATCCTTTTGGAGAGTTCACAAGGAAATATGGAGATATCCATAAGTCAGCTGTCTAATTCTTTACCATTGGTTTATGTTACTCCGACTTCGTTGACAATCGGTTCGCAAGGTGGCAATACACAACTTACGATGAGAGCATTTTATCCTTGGAAAATAACTTGCCTTGAATCATGGGTCAGCATTGATAAGCTTCAAGGTGGCGGAGAAGGCGAGATAGAAGTAATCAATCTCAAAGTTGATGAGAACACTATGACTAATCAGAGAACGGCAAGTCTCTTTATCGAAAGTCCTTCATCACAATTCACTCCGATAACAGTAACCATTACTCAAGGTGGAAGCAATGACATTATAATTCAAACTCCACAGGTTACGAATATCACGACTGAAGGAGCGAGCATATCCTGCAATTACTTCACCGATATGAATATAGTGGAAAAGGGAATAAGACTTTCCACGGATTCAAACTTTGCCTACGACAATATTATCACAATATTCGATACAAATGAAATTAATGGTAAAATATCTGTTGATGCAACCGCATTAACACCAAATACCAAATATTATGTGAAAGGCTATATTCTAACTTCCGACTCAGGATTAATCGAGAGTAATGCAGTAGAGTTCACCACACTTAAACTCAACCGACCGGAAGCTGGAGATAATCCCACACCGCAATAAAAATTCAACCTTACATTAAATAACTTTGATAACTTAACCTTACAGAAAGAAATGAGGAAATCATTAATAATATTATTATCATTCCTTTGTCTCATTTTTGCGATACCATCTTTCGCAAACAATGAGACAAAAAAGATGAAATACAAGATCACTGAAGAAGGCAGACATAACATAAAAGAGTTATCTGATCGCCATCTAACACAATCACTTCTTCCGGGAGAAGAATTGGAAACTATGAGTTACGTTGATAATAATGGCGCAATATGGGAACTCTCAATACTTCTAAGCAGTAAGAAGATTTGTGACATGGTCTCATTTGGAGATGATCAGGGTAACACTTTTCATTATGGCTTCGATAGGCTTCCATATTACGCAGCCGACTTCTTATTGAGTATGCGTAATCAGTATACAGGCAATAATGATACATATGTTTCGTTTACTGCGTGCTGGCCATCTTATTATATATATGAGCAGATTTTTACATATACGGGGGAACTTGAAAATGGAAATGTACCCGTTCAATATCGCAATAATGCCCCCGTACCCATATCCCGTCTCGCCAACGATCCGGATTTTACAAATAAATTCAAAGAGTGTAGCTATATTGGTGAAGATCCTATCTCAGGTACAACGCGCTTCCCGAACTGGACTATTCTTGAAAATGCTATGTCTAACGATGGAGGTAATAAGTGTTGGATCGATGGCGTAGATGCAATGACTTCAGTTAAAGATAACAATGGATCAACATTTACATTTAAGGAATATAATGAATCTAATAAAACCTTAAAATGCGATATTTCACTTAGTTATAATAAGCTTTCATCACCTAATGAGGTTATAACTAAAGGAATAAATTATGAAGGATTGGGTCGCATTGAAGGTTTCGAAGCTATTACTGAGAATTTTCCGGAATTTGGAGATATTCATCTCTTTAATGTAGGTCTTTGGGATTCGGAAGCTTTCGGCAACGAAAATCCTTTCACAGGTTCATGGGGTCCTTTCACCGCATTCTATCTCTGCGCAGGAGACGCACACCTTATCTGGAAAGTTGATACTTCCGCAGGCGCATTCAACCCCGAAGCTATCACTCGTGAAGTTGACGTAGCTCAGGCTGATGTTGACACTTACGCTAATTCTATTGAGGGTTACTTATTTGGTGATCCTAAATATGCTCGCAATACCTCATTGAATCCATCCGGAGATACCTATACCTGTATTTACCCTTATACCGGTAATAATGATGATGTAGTTTCTCCCGGAGTTAGCCATCGTCTATTTGAAGGACTGACACCATCGACTTTTTCGGAATGGTCGATCAACGATGGTGAACTGCCGGATGGAATAACAAATGTATGGAAATGGAATAGCACCTATAATCGGATGAGCGCATCCGGATATGTAAATGGTACCAATTATACGACTAACGCCACTCTCACTTCTCCAGTAATTAATCTTACTAACGCCACCGATTGTATCTTAACTATGAACAACATAGTTAACTTCGGCAATCCAGATAACTGTAAGATATATGTTCAGGAGATTGGAGGGTCTCTTATCGCACTTGACGTACAACCTATGCCCGGAGGGTCAAGTTGGGAAAGTGTCGAAGGGTCGGCTTCCCTCAAAGCTTTCGATGGGAAGAAAATACAAATCATTCTATCCTATGAATCCACCACCTCTGAGGCAACAACTTGGGATGTCTATAATGTCTATATTTATGGTGCAATTAAAGAAGAAAGTGAAGAGATCTTTTCAATCATACCTGATCTCAATTCTTTCGTTCCTCGCGGTTATAACTCCGACACTTGGAGTTATGACTACGGGCTTCTCATGTACTGCCACAATTTTCCCGAATCCCCCTACCGGGGTTCTAAGATTTCATGGGGTCTATCTGACGGATTTCAGGCTGAACTTACTAACACATATAAAAAGACAGCCCTGATTTCAGGAACCGGGAAAATTATCTATCATTATGACCCGAATGATATGTCTAAGATAAGGACTTTTTCCTCTGTTGGATCATATGTTGCTCCCCCTACACTCTATATAACAGGTGCAGGCGCTTTCAAGAATGGAGAATGGAATCCGGAAACTCCTGATGAATTTCAATTTATCAATGGAGAATATGTTTATGAGGTTGAAGAACTTACTCAGTTCAAGATTTCTATAGATTGCGGAGACTGGGATTCATTTAATGTGAATTCCTATGGTTGTGACTACGGCGATGAGCCCGGATTAACTGTATATTTAGAGACCCCCTGGGACAATAACATTATATGTCCTTGGAAGGGTAACTATAAGATAGTAGTATCAGGTGATTTATCTACAATTACACTTACTACCGACACACCGAACCCCGAGGGTCCGACGCCTATCTACATCCGTGGCGACATGAACAATTGGGGTGCTGTTGAGGAGTGGGAACTCGAATCAATTTCTTCCAACATCTGGAGATTTGTTTGCAATGAAGAGCAAAGCATACCAAAAGATTGGGCCTTTAAAATAGCTGATGCAGATTGGTATAAGATTAATATTGGCGGAGATGGAGGTGCTATTCCGCTTGAAAATACCTCTGAAGTCTTTAATGGCGGATACCCTGCAAATTTGACTTTTTCGGATGTCTTTAATGGTGTCTTGTGGCTTCGTATAGATGAAGAGTGTTTATTAGAAGCAAGTAACAATAAAAACTATATTCCTGATTGGGTAGATTGTGAAGTTCCACCAATTCCCGATTATTCATCGACGTGGCCTTATCTGAGTAATCCCGGAAATGAATGTCTTGAAAATGCTGCATGGGTATGTGGAATATTACTTGATGAGAAAACCTTTAGTGATCTTGAATCTAAAGGAGTAGTTGTGAAAGATCTATCACCAAATGTTGAGGATGTAAATTTTTGGTTATGGGATGGAACATTTGCAGCTGGTAATGACATTGTAGGCCCAAATGGTAAAAGTGGCGGAGTTGTATCGGTGACAACTCAGAATTTAGGTTGGTCTGGAGCCGGTTTTGACATAGCCAACCCCGTTGACTTGTCAATGATCAGCGATAATACTCGACTACATATATCATTCTGTTCTCCAGATGGGAAAATGCCTGAGTCCATAGCATTTGTAGTACTTGACGAGCGCGAAGACATTACAAATGATATTTCTGCTAAATTTGCAGTTGGAGAGTCTTTTATTGATAATAAGGTTGAGTATCCTTCAATAGCTCCGTTATCATCAGATTGGCTTGCTATAGATCTCAGCATGGCGGATCTTAAGAGAATATATCCACAGTTTGATTATAAGAATCTTTCTTCTTTCTCAGGAAGAATCATTTCATTCTTAGGAGGCTGCGAACCTGATCGGAACATAGCTTTGGCAAATATATATTTCTATAATACGTTAAATGAAGTTCCTCCACTTCCCGTTGAGCCGGTGGCTTCAACTCCTGTAATTACGCAAGATGGGTTGTTTATTAATATGACATGCGAAGATGTCGAGTCAAAGATCCGTTATACTTCGGATGGATCAACTCCAACTGAAGATAGTACGCTATTCACGACTCCGATCAGAGTTAAAGCCCCACGTACCATAAAAGCTATTGCTTTCAAGGATGGTTATCAAGCGTCGGAAATAGCGATAAAAGATGTAAAGGAACGTACAGTTACATTAGCCTCTCCGAAAATTGAAGTTTCTGAGAGTAATGAAGTGACGATTACGCACGAAGATAGTTCAGCTACTATTTGCTTTACTACTGACGGAACTACGCCAAATGAAGAGTCTGAAATTTATTCCAGGTCTTTCACCCAAAATGAAGGAGAAACAATTAAAGCTATCGCCTTTAAGGGAACTTCTGATAAATCTTCAATTGTAACTTATGTTCCGTCGTCTCCGGTCAAGCCGATAGCTTCAACTCCTGTAATTACGCAAGATGGGTTGTATTTCTCCATTACATGCGAAGATGCAGCAGACTTGTACGTCATTCAAGATGGAAAAGTAAACACAAACACTTCCGAGACCCAGGGCTGGTGGAACTACGCGTGGGCAACTACCGAGGTTAACGGTGAAAAAGTATGGCAGTTCCGCACTGCCGACGGCGGCGCAGCCGGTTCGATGGGCTTCCTCACCGGCAATGAGCAGAAATGGCTCAGCGGTAAGCTCAACGGCGCTAAACTCCACATTGAATGGAACTACGAAGGCGCAGCAGGCGCTACCTACAACGTCCGCCTCACAGCTAACGGCGCGAACAATGGTGGCAGCGTAGAGCAGGATCAGCCACTCCCTGCGCCCGCAGAAGGATGGAACACGACCATTTTCGATATCGCTACAGACTTCCCGAACGTAAATAACTGCTGGAAGAATTCCGAAGGCACGGGCACAGCGTTCATCTTCTCTATTATAGCTAACAATTGCTCCGCTGACTCCCGCCTTAACATCCGCAACGTATGGTATTCTGATCTCAACGAGTCTTATGCGCCCCCCGTAGAGGTAGAGCTTCCTAAACCGACCTCTGTCCCCACTTACAATTATGCTGCAGACACTCAGATCCGATATACATTGGATGGTTCGGAGCCTTCACAAAGTAGTATGTTATACACAAATCCATTTAGAACAGCTCTACCCTGCACCATAAAAGCTATTGCTTTCAAGGATGGTTATCAAGCATCGGAAATGGCGATAAAAGATGTAAAGGAACGTAGAGTTACATTGGCAACCCCTCACATTCATGTTTCTTTAACTAATGAGGTGACAATTTCACATGAGGATAGAGATGTTGTGATTTGCTATACAACTGACGGAAGTACACCGAATGAAGAATCTGAAATATATATCACCCCATTCAGTATAACTTCGAATCAGACAGTAAAGGCTATCGCATATAAGGGCTCTGAAGAAAAATCTTTGGTGGCAACCACAATTAATTTGTCAAAGACCACTGTTCCCGAAATTATATTTTCCAATGGCAGTGTAACTTTGACTCACTCTCTCACCACTGCGACATTGTATTATGCAATAGGATCTGCAGAAGATTGGAAAGTGTATTCGGGAAGTAGTTTCGATGTGTCAGACAATAGGACTATATATGCGTATGCAAAGGCTCCAAATCAGGCGGATTCCGATGTCGTAGAGTATAAGCCGGATTATTTCGTAGCACCCGTTCCTGACATGAAATATGATGGTAGATATCTTTTACTTTCTTCTATGACCGATTGTTCGCTACGCATTAAGTCGCAATCATCCGGCAATTATTTTTATCCCCAATCCGGAGAAAAAATAGAAATTAAAGAAGTCGGAAAGTTTGAGCTTAGAATCACGGCAGCTAACTACAATGTTAATACTGTTGAGTTTGAAATCGGGTATTACTTTGACGGGGAGAGGGCGACGCTTGCTGAGGCGGGTCTGCTGGAGGCTTCGATGGAATGGATGACGGAAGCGGATAAGGGGGCAGTTCGCGAACTGACTCTTACGGGGGCGGCTTCAGTTGAGGACTTCCCGGCAATCTGCTCTTTGGGTTCGCTGGAGACTATCGATATGACGGATCTGACAGTGGCCCCCGGCACTATGACGGGAGTGGCAACCGACGGACTTAAAAAACTGCGATATGCAATTCTCCCGAAAGAAGCTACGTCGATTGTCGGCGCACAGGCTCTCGTCAGCGCCTGCCCGAATATCTGCGCCGTGAAATGGACTGCCCCGATGGCTGTCCCTGCCAACTTCTCCGAGAGCTTCCAGAACAAGAACCTCCTCATCTATCTTGATGCCCGCGCTTACGCTCCGGCATCAATGCCGAATGTGATCGTAGCCGGACAGGCTACGGACGGCATTATCCTCACAGACGGCTATCCCTTCTATTGCCCCGAGGCGTTCACTGCCAACAGAGCGGAGATAACCCGCGACTTCAGCATGACCTCCGGTATGGGTGAGGCTCAGGGATGGGAGACAATCACGCTACCATTCTCTGCCGACAGATTCGAACATGAATCGGCAGGTTCAATCGCGCCGTTCGCCGCTGCCACAGGGGAAGACACACCCTTCTGGCTCTACGGACTCAGCAGCGGAGGCTGGGAGGCGGCTTCAGAGATAGAGGCAAACACCCCTTATATTATCTCAATGCCCAACAATGAAGCCTACGCCGACCGATTCAACCTCAACGGCAAAGTCAGAATCTACGCCGAGAATGTGGAAGTGCCCGTAACTCAGAATGGAGAATCGACCTATGGCAGCCGACATTTCCGCACATCAATGATGCCGATGGAAGCATCGACTGCGCTCTATAATCTGAATGACGCAACGCTGACCGGCGGCTATCGTCCCGGCAGTGTCTTCATACCCGGACTGAGGGATGTCCGCCCCCTGGAGGCGTATATGACTACAAACTCCCCCGAAAGAGCTATACGTATCTTCAACGACTTTACTCACGTAGATCTTCTTCCGGTATTTGGAGACGACGGACTGACAGTCCGCAGCCTCAACGGCGCAATAATCATATCCTCGATGACGGAAAGAGACGTAAGAGTAATGGACGCGGCGGGTGCGGTCGTAGCTTCCCCGAGACTGATGCCCGGAGAAGAGACACGCATCGACTCACTCCCTCACGGCGTCTACTTCGTCGGCGGCATAAAAGTGATCATCTGATAAATCCGACAGTATATTCATGATAACGACAGACAATATGATGCGAAAGAGAGTAATCAGAAAGCGGAATATACTGATCGGGTTTGCCCTTCTCTTTGCGGCGGGGGCGTCCTTCGGGGCGCACGCCGCGAAGCAGAAAGAGCAATCGCAGTATATCTCCATTATCTCGGATCCCGAATATCTCTGGGGCGAGGGTTCGGGCAGCACACCCGACAAAGCCGATGAAGCGGCGCTGATGAATCTTGCGAGCAAGATCACGGTGACGGTGACGGGCAATTCGCAGTCCATAGACACATCCGTGCGGGATGCGGCCGGAAATGTTGAGGAATCGAGCGAATTCCGGTCGATGGCAAAGAGCTATTCCGGAGCGACTCTGGCAAATGCCGAATATCTCTCGCTGGGAGAATCGAAGGAGGGGGACTTCCATGTGCTCCGCTACATGAAGCGTTCGGAAGCCGACAAGATTTTCGAGCGACGCAAGGAGAGAGTGTTCGACTATGTTCGCTCGGCAATGCGCGCCGAAGAGAAAGGGAAAGTCGACGACGCCCTGCGCTTCTACAATCGCGCCTATATTCTCCTGCACTCCCTG
Organism: Bacteroides sp.; assembly: GCA_014803765.1. Lineage (GTDB taxonomy): Bacteria > Bacteroidota > Bacteroidia > Bacteroidales > Muribaculaceae > Lepagella. The sequence continues at coordinate 28,635 of JAAVBC010000006.1, forward strand.
CGCCATCCCAACGAGGTCAAGATGGACTTCGACGGCGAAGAGCGCCTGCTCGTCAACAGCATTGAGGAATCAATGAAGGAAATCTGCGAAAATGTCAGCATAGGGATCGCCTCTAAGGAAGGGGACGGAGCGCTGCTTTCCATCCGCTACAAGGACAAGCCTGCCGCTACGGCTGATTTCCGTTATTTCGACGGCAGAAACTGGAGCGGGGTCTACAGCGCGAAAGATGGCAGAGGGATGATCGACGTGCTCCCGAACACGGAGCGTCTGGAATTGCGCCTTGAGTATGAATATCGCGATGAGGCTCAGTCTGACAAAGAACTCATGCCATTGCTCGACAACTTCCAAGGACTGCCGCTCCGCAGCGCGTATCTGACGATCGGCAATGCCGCTCCCTCACGCCTTAAGATTGACAAAAAAGCCGAGAAGGAGTTCGCAGCCGCCAACGCCGCCGCGAAGAGGGAGGGAGTGACCTCGTTGAATCATAAGGAGGCGAAGGATATGGCAGTAGTGATGGAGGATGTCATAAAGGCTGTCAGAAGCAAAAACTTCCTCAGCGTGAAGGATCATTTCACTCCTGACGGCTATGAGATGTTTGAGCGACTGCTGAAGTATGGCAAGGCGCTGATAGTCGGCAATCCTCAATATGCGTTTTATCCGATGCCGGGGAGAGTCGTGTGTCGCAGCATCCCGATGAGTTTCAGTTTCCCGAAAGCGGGAAAGAAATTCATGGAGGACGTCACTTTCACATTCAACCCCGAAGGGAAGATCGAGAGTCTGGCGTTCAGTCTGGGGAGCGCGGCGCGTAATGACATATTCTCTCAGGGTGGCACTGCCTGGAGCGACACTACAAAGCTGACGATCTGCACCTTTCTGGAGAATTACAAGACCGCCTTCGCTCTTGAGCGCGAAGATTATATCAACAGCATATTTGACGACAATGCCTATATCATTGTCGGGCATGTCGTGAAGAAACTGACTAATCAGAAATCAGGCGACGGCATGGCGATGATGACGAAGGAAGATGTCAGCTATGCGCGCAAGAGCAAGAAGGAGTATATGCAGCAGCTCAACAGGTGTTTCCGCGCAAATGAGTTTATCAATATCCGATTTGCGGACAATGATGTGCAGCGCGCGGGGAGCGGAGGAGACACATTCGGAATCCAGATCAAGCAGGAATATGTCAGCTCGACTTATTCCGATCAGGGCTATCTCTTCCTGCTTGTCGATCTGAATGATGTCGACAATCCGATTATCAGGGTGCGCACCTGGCAGCCGGAGCGCAATCCCAATATTACGCCCGGACTCTCCTCCTCGAGCCGCGACTACGGCATCTTCTCCGTCGGCTCGTTCCAGTAATACCCTGTGGTCGATTAGCCGATCAGGCTATTAACTATGAGAATATTTGGGAATAAGAAATATATTTATTACTTTTGCCCATCATCTTATTAAGACGATTGCGATTTTTTAACAGGTTTCGACGACTTCACATAGTTATCATTCTGTTAGTAAAAATAACCCATCTGATAGGAATTCTCATACAGACCATCTGATCAGAAACTTCGCAAAAACGAATAAATCAACAAATTAAATTATTAATTTATCACATCATGAAGAAAATTTTGGTATTGGTTGTTGCCCTCGTATTCGGCATGACAGCCGTCGCTTCCGCTCAGTCGAAGGAGTACAAGAAAACTCAGGCAAAGAACGAAAAAGTGGCAAAAGATCTTGCTAAAAAGAAAGTCAAGGAGTTCAAGAAAGGGAAATGGGAATCATCAGGAGCCACTGACCTTGAGACAACTCTCATCACCTACTATCTCGAGACGGAACCGACCTGCGGCGGCGAGAAACGCGGCATCGAGCACACAGTGTCAGACGCAAAGACCATTTCAATGGCAGAGAAGCGCCTTCTGCTTGACGCTCAGTCATCTTACGCTCAGGAAGTCCGCACAATGCTTGCCCAGACTCTGACGGGTCAGGACTCTGCGACAGGATCCGACGAACTGAACACTTACATCGGTAGCGTTGCAGCCAAATCCCAGAATGAGTTTAACGGCGACGTGAAGCGTTCGTTCCTCATCTATCGCACAAACCCTGACGGCAAGACACTGACAGTCCGCGCCTTCTATGTCATCGATGAAGCCAACGGACTTGCACGCGTCAAATCTCTCGCCAATCAGGCGAAACAGAACGCCGAGATTCAGAAAATCATCGAGAAGGCTGCCGGCGGCAAGTAATCCCTTCTTCCGAAGCAACTTCAAGCTTTTTTTATGAACTCAAGAAAAAGTATTCTGTCAGTAATGATAGCCGGGGCGACATGTCTTGCCCCGGCTATCAAAGCAGACACACCGATGGAAGAATTCGCGAAAATGATGAATGAATCATACTCCGAATTCGCCAATAGCGCACGTGAAGAATACGCCTCCTTCCGCGATAAGGTCAATCAGGAGTATGCGGACTTCATGCGTGCCCATCCCTGGACACCGACTAAGATTGAGAAACCTCTCCCCCCTCCGATCAATAAGGAGCCGGAGCCGGACGTAGAGCCGGAAGAGGAGGCACCGATGCCGGTGGAGAATCCGAAGCCGGTAGTGATCGAAGAGGTGGTGCCTGTTCCCGAGCCCGAGCCTCAGCCCGAACCTATCGAACCCATCATTGAAGTTCCGGTGGAAGTTCCGGAGGTGCCTATGACTCTGACTTTCTATGGCACTCCCATTGAGATGCGCCCTGCTGATCTTTCCGAATTCAAGCTTAACGGCGCGTCCGAATCCGACTTCGCCGACGGCTGGCTGATGCTCAGTAAGCAATCGACCAACAATCTTATCGCCGACTGCCTTGCCGTGCGCGAAAAATATCAGCTTCCCGACTGGGGCTACATCCGATTTCTCGACTCTCTAAGCTCCGAGCTGAAAGGGGAGGCGACGAATGAAAAGGTGCTCCTGCAGGGTTTCCTCCTCAATCAGTCAGGCTATAAAGTGAGATTTGCCTACGACGCGGATAAAAAGCTTCATCTTCTCTTCAATACGAAGGGTATCATGTATAATCATCGACGATATTACATTGACGATGAATGGTTCTATTCCTATTCGAATCCTGAAGGTTCGGAGGTCTACATCTGCAAATTCGGAATGCCCAAGGAGAAATCCGTCAGCATGGGAATCGACAAGTCTCCCCTCTTCGCTTACTCTCCCGGCACACAACGCGACATAACTGCAAAGCGCTATCCGGAAGTAAAGGTCTCGCTGACCCCGAATAAAAATCTGATCGACTTCTTCAACGACTATCCGGACGCCACTCTCGATTCATCCCCCTATTCATTGTGGGCGATTCATGGGAACACCCCGGTCAGCCGCGAGATCGAGGAGCAGCTCTACCCCGCGTTGCGAAAGGCTGTCGAAGGGAAATCCCAGGTCGAAGCCTTGCAGATTCTGCTGAAAGTGGCTCAGAGTTTCCCTTACGAATATGATGAGGAGATATGGGGACGCGACAGGACTTTCTGGATGGAAGAATCATGGCAGTATCCCTACAGCGACTGCGAGGATCACGCCGTGAATTTCACCCACATGGTCAGAGACATTCTAGGACTTGACGCCTGCCTCGTCTACTATCCCGGGCATCTGTCGTCGTGTGTGGCTCTGACGGAAGGAGATGTCCAAGGAGACTATATCGACTACAACGGCATCCGCTACACAGTCTGCGACCCGACCTACTTCTTCGCGGGAGTAGGAAAGACGGCACCCTCCAACGATAATTACCAGGCGATCCTCGTGCCTCTGAGAAAATAAAATTCCCGACCTGCATCAATGCCTCCGCATTGATGCAGTCTTTCCGGGACTTCCAAAAAATCCCGCCAATTAAATGCGAATTACTTACCAAGCTTTTCCATCCAATCTGACAAATAATGAGACATCCCCTACTTTCTTCAGCCGGACTGATTACTTGCCTGTCGGTCATAATGTCTGCCCCGACAGCCTACGCCCTCCGCGAAACCACTATGGAGAAGGAATACACCTTCCCGCATACGGAGAATCCACTGCATATTGAAACCTATTCAACTGCTATCTATACATCTGGCTCTCAAAGTGTCAACACAACTATGGGGCATATCCTTGCCGACATCGGCAGCAAGAATTCCATCATAGACTTTGAAGTCAGCCCCGCGGGCAATACTTTCGCCATCATTAAGAAAAACCTTAAAAAAGGCGACCGCCAGGCTCAGATATATTCCCTATCTCAAGAAAAAAGTGTACTACACAACTTTGAGACAAGTAAATACGGAATGCCAACCTCAATATGTTTCTCTCCTGATGCCCGACTGATTTATCTTGCCACTGACACCGGCATTTACATATTTGAAACGCGTAAATATAAACTCATCGGCAGGATAGATGCCGTCGGGATCACACCTGACAAAATGGCAGTGAGCCCTAACAGCTACTATCTCGCATTAATAAAAGATAAGGATATAGTGGTCTATAACCTTGAGAACAAAAACATCCGTAAGAGAATTGACGCTGAGGTAAAGGTCAACGACCTCGTATTTTCAGGAAATTCCGAACTTATGGCAGTGCTTACCTCCGACGGACTTCTCAGCATCTATGATACCCGCACATTCGATGTGCGCACTATGATCGATGATCTCGGAGAAGGGATTGCTTGCTCTTTTAACGACAACGGGAAATATATAGCCATAGCAGTGAATCCTGAAGAGATAGAGGTGATAAACCTGATGCGCACGTCAGACCGTAAGGAGTATCGGCTTCCGCAGACCGGAATGACCGACCTGACATTCCTGAACGACGCAGGCAACAACACCCTCCTTGCCTATTCGGCAGATCACTCCGTCAATGCCCGTCGCATGCACGACCTCGAACCATTTTATTCCCGGCTGGTCAGCGAGAGCGTGGAGGGAAAAATTAACGACTGGCTCAAAATGCAGCCCGGCGAGACAATGGAAGATTATCAGAATCGTGTCAATGAGTCGACACTTGCTAGTCAGCGGCGCCTTTTCGAAGATGAAATTTCCACTCAGCTCGCCGGCGATATGATGGCGATGTCAGAGATTTCTCTCGGTAACTACGACCGCACTAACGGATTGCTCGCAGTCGAGTTCACGAATCTTCCTGCCATCCTGCTCCCCGTGGCGGAGACGGACCTCGCTTCGTTCTCATCAGGCGCAGACCTCGTAGTAGAGGAAGCTCAGTACGGTCTGCTCCCCGACGACTCCTTTGAGCTTATCTATGCCCGCTTCCTCAACAAGAACGACAATAAGACCTATATTTACGATAACATCGACCGGCGCCCAATGGAAATGATGACTTCCGATGCAGACTTCGTGTCGCTCGATATCCTGCGCCAGCAGCAGATGGAAGAGATTGCCCTTCAGGAAATCAAAACAAAAGTCATGGAGGACGCCAAACATAATAATGTCATTTCCGACCATACAAACATCGCCATAGATTCACGCGTACAGCCTGATTATGATGCAGAGGGGAATAGAATCCTCAATTATATCGTGAGAGTGGAATATGATGTCGAACCGGGATTCTCTGCCACTGAAGATTTCGGACCCGGCAAATATCATGTCAGTGAATCGGGAGCGGCTTCTTCGATGCTCAAAATAGTGAAGGAGGCATTCGAGGGAGATATGAAGCAATATCTCAAACCGGGCAAACGCCTGAAAATAACTCTTTCCGGCACTGCCGATGCCACTCCGATCCTACGTGGTATTTCTTATGATGGTTCCTACGGCAACTTTGAAGAAGAACCCATCAGGGTCGACGGAGTGCTTGCGCCGCTGACAGTGACGACCAAAACCGGAATCACTACTAACCCTCAGCTTGCACTCCTGCGGGCTGCCGGCGTCAGAGACTTCCTGCAGAAAAACCTGCAACTTCCCGAGGGAATGAACGCCGAATATGAATTCATTGTCGGAGTAAGTCAGGATAAAGGGAGCGAACACCGCCGCATTTCCGCAGAATTCCTCTTCCCCGATGCATTCTGAATATAAACCTTATATATGCTGAACCAGACGACATTCAAACGCCGTATTCTCGGCATCACTCTTATATCGGGTATGGCAGCCGGATTTATCGCTGCATTACCCACAATCGCACCCGCTCTTTCCGCACCCGCTCAGGATTCGGAAAGAGCGGAGTATGGCGCTTCCACAACTCCGCAGGATGCACCCGTAAGCCGGGAAGTCACCGACTCTTTGCGCCTCATAAACGCACAGCGACTGGAAGACTCGGCAACGGAGAAATATAAAGAGGTGAAATTCATGCTTTATGAAGGAGAACTTGAAGCCAATCTCTACCCTGCGGCTTATGAAGCCAACAAACGCGCCTTGCAACTCCTTGACAGCGCCATCAATGACGCGCAAATGGGGCAGGCGGTCAGTATGCTTCAGGATTTGAATCCCGTAATTCAGCAGGGAGCTGTCTATTGGTCAGGGCAGAAAGATTCTAAAAAGCAATCCGATTTCGCAAGAGCATATATTGATGTGCAGATACATCCGGACATGGAGGATTCCGGATTGAAACGCGACGGGCAGATGTTTCCCGCCCTCGCCTATGCCGCGGCTTTCGGGGCATCTCAGGAAAATGACACGGAGGCTGCAAAACGTTATTTTGAGGCATATCTATCCACAGATGATGCCTCCTATCGCCAGAATGTCATAAAATATTACGGACAGGCATGTCTGGCGACCAACGACTATCTGAAAGGGATTGAAGTTCTCGAACCCGGGGTCTTGCATTATCCGACTGACATGCAGATGCTGACTCTTGCAATTCAGACCTGTCTCGACGGAGATATGACCGATCGGATGCAACCCCTGCTCGACAAGGCAATCACTCTGAACCCCAACGATGAGAAGCTCCTTAATCTTCAGGCGCAGCTCTACGAGAGGAATCAGGAATATGCTCAAGCAGTGGATCTCTACCTTCGTCTGGCAGAAGCTCACCCCAATAGTCTGGACATACGCCAACATATAGCGACATGCTACTACAATCTGGGAGCCTCCCACTATAACTCCTCCATAATGGATGAAGATGAGAAATCCTCCTCGCGTCATCGTCGGCAGTCGAAAGGTTATTTCTCCTCGGCTGTGACCGCTCTCGGGCATATTCTTGCGAACACCCCCTCCGATATGAAATATCTCCGGGCTCTTGCTTCTACCTATGCCGCTCTCGGGGAACGCGAAAAATTTGAGGAGACCAATCGCCAGATACGCGCCTTCGGAGGTCAGGAAGTCGCGTTCAACTCCATGCCTGTCCTGATAGGAAGCGGCAACGAAAAGAAAGGGGTCGCCACCATGCGTAAAGTCCCCGATTTTCAGGAATTCGCCGCGCCCTACATAAGCAAGCACTTCGCTGAATGGGCGAAAAGAGGAGAGTTTGAGACAGTCGAAGATTATAATAAGCGACTGACGGGAGGCGCCTCTCAGACCATCTACGCTGAACTTGGCAAGAGAGCTGAGGAGGAATACATCCGCAATTTCAGCAAGCAACTCGTCCTGACCGACCTGAAATGCTCGAATTATGATATCGACAACGAAGTATTCAGAATCGATACTCCTTACGGCGCGACCTATGTAAAAGTATCCCCGAAGAATCATGAAGCAGAAGGATTCAAGGCGGGGTGGGAGACTGCCAGAATCCGCACTCCTAAATTCATCATTCGCGACAATAAAGTGGCACTGGGAAGCATCACTTATGTAGTCAACGGTAAGAAATATTCTTACGATGCCGATGATTTCAAGAACTATCAGACACCGAATGTCTATGTGGATATCAATAGTATTCTTGCCGACGTAATGAATTCAGGCACACCTGCAAATTCGTCAGGGAGCACCACCCAAGCCAGAATCTGGAAGAATTCGGATGTGGATGAGAATATTCCTGTCACGGGACGCAAAGCCGACAACCTCTATGCCCTCATCATAGCTAATGAACATTATGAGAAAGCCAAGGATGTGTTCGGCGCTTTGCATGACGGCGACACATTCCGTCAATATTGCATCCGCACTCTGGGCATACCGGAGAATCAGGTGCAAGTGCTCGAGAACGCCACGGGGAATCAGGTCCGTGATGCTCTCAACACTCTCGGACGCAGGGTTCGTGCTTCCGGAAATTCCCCGGAAGTCATCTTTTATTATGCCGGGCATGGTCTGCCGGACGATGCGTCAAAAGAGGCATATATGATGCCCGTTGACGCGAATCCGCTGACTATCTCCACCCTCATTCCGATGAAGGATATTTATGGGCAGCTCGGAGCCCTCCCCTCGGAATGTACATCCGTCTTTATCGATGCTTGCTTCAGCGGAGCCGACCGCAACGGAGATATAATCAATGAGGCGCGCGGAGTCGAAATCCGCACAAAGGAAGTGGCGCCGCAGGGGAATATGTTTGTCCTCTCTGCTTCCTCCGCTCAGGAAACAGCCCTGCCCTATAAGGATAAGAATCATGGCATATTCACTTACTTCCTGCTCAAAAAACTGCAGGAATCAAAAGGGAATGCCAATCTGCGGGATCTCTCTAATTATGTCATCACGAATGTGCGCTCAGCCGCCGATAATCTTTTCGGACGGCCACAGAACCCGACTGTCACGACTTCAGGCACTCTGCGTACATCTTGGGAGAAGAAAAAGCTTAAGCCTTGATCTTCTTGGGGTGTGATAAATGATTGTGTAAATGATTGTGTAGATGATTGTGTAAATGATTGTGTAAATGAACATCAAATTTTAAATATGAAAGTTTCTGACATTCGGCTCTCCTCTTTCTTACGAAAATTTCTGACTGCATTGATTATTGCCGTCAGCCTGCCTGTCGCTGCGGATGAGATCCGGACTCTCGAGGCAGATTATACTTTTATCGGCGACGGGCGTCTCTCGCCGGCAGAGTGTAAGCGGCTGGCGGCTGAAGGAGCGCGTATTGAAGCGCTGCGCAACGCTTTCGGCACTATTGTCAGTCAGGACGTGCTGTCTTCGGAAACCATGCACGGCGATCATCAGAAATCCCATTTTCTTTCCCTTTCCTCCTCGGAAGTGAAAGGGGAATGGCTGGGAGATGTGGAGGAACCACGCTTCACTACAAGTCTCGACAACAACGACAATCTCATAGTCAAATGCCACATCAAAGGACGCGCGAAGCCGCTCAGCAACCGTGCAGTGGATTTTGAGGCAATAGTGCTGCGTAATTCTACTGATAAACGCAATGCCTCCGTCAATTTCGTGGATAATGATGACTTCTATCTATATTTTTCAGCCCCGGTCAGCGGCTATCTTTCAGTCTATCTCGCCGATGAATCGGGAGAGGTGTATTGCCTCCTTCCCTATTCTACCGGAGATGTGGAGGAAATACGCACTAAAAAGGGTTACGACTATATATTTTTCGACCCGAAGCGCGGAAATGATTTCGGCACAGTCGATGAACTGCGCCTGATTGCTCCCGATCATGCGGAGTACAATAAAGTCTACGTACTTTTCTCACCGGATCCTTTCTCGCCGGCTCCCGTGAAATTCCGCGTTCCCGGAGCTCCACCCTCGATTCAGGCTGATGATTTCAATCAGTGGATAATCAAGACCCGCCGCAATGACCCCCGCATGGGAGTTAAGACCATGAATCTTCTGATTACCCCAAAATCATCTTCAGCCGACAGATATTAAGCCCCCTCAAGATAATACCCGCGAATAATGCCGAGCATCATCCGCGGGTATTTTATTTTTACTCTAAGATTAGGGATTAGTGGCGTTTGCAGCCATCGCAGCCTGTGCCGTCGAAGCAGTGGGTGCAGATCTTCTCTTTGGGGAGTCCGATGGAGGCTACGAGGGTTTCGATAGGATTGAATTTCAATGAAGTCAGTCCGAAACGCTCGCGAATCTTCTCTACAAGTGTATTATATTCTGGACTTCCCGTGCGGGCGTAGGCTTCCAGATTCCTATTGGGATCCCCTTCCAATTCGCCGATGATGCGGCGGGTCAGGAGTTCCATGTCGCTCTTGGAGGATGTGAAGCCGATATATCGGCAGCCATAGATCAGCGGCGGGCAGGCAATACGCATGTGAACCTCCTTCGCACCATCCTTGAAGAAATCGGCTACATTGTCGTTGAGCTGAGTGCCGCGTACGATTGAATCATCACAGAATACGATTCTTTTTCCATTCAGCATCGTGCGGTTGGTGACGAGTTTCATCTTTGCCACAAGATCTCGCTGTGACTGCTCGGAGGGAGTGAAACTGCGGGGCCAGGTCGGAGTGTATTTGGAAATCGCGCGATGATAAGGGACACCATGACCTGCCGCGTAACCCAGAGCCATACCGACACCTGAATCCGGAATGCCACATGCGCAATCCACTTCCGTGTCATCCGTCTGACCCATCTTGAATCCGGACTCAAAGCGTGATTCCTCCACATTCTTACCTTCATAGGTTGAGGTCGGGAAGCCGTAGTAGACCCAGAGGAAGGAGCAGACTTGCATCTTGTCGCCCGGTTCGGTAATCGTCCGGAACCCGTCGGCACTGACCTCTACGACTTCACCCGGTCCCAGATCCTTCACATATTCATACCCGAGATTGGAAAAGGAAGTTGATTCGGAAGCCAGACAATATCCTCCATCCTTCTTCTTTGCCAGGATAATGGGAGTTCTGCCCATGCGGTCGCGCGCTGCGATGATATCCCCTTTGTCGGTGAGAATCAATAATGAGCAAGAACCTTCTATCTTGTCGAAAAGATTTTCTATACCCTCTTTAAATGTGGAACCCTGATTGATAAGAAGCGCTGCGAGTTCTGTCGGGTTAGTTGAGCCTGAACTGAGTTCGCCGAAATGGACTCCGGCATCGAGAAGTTCTTTTTCAAGCTTAGAGAGATTGTGGATGTGAGCTACTGTGACAATGGCGAATTTGCCGAGATGAGAGTTAATTACTATCGGCTGAGGATCCGTGTCGGAAATAACCCCGATGCCCGAAGACCCGATAAATTTCGGAAGTTCACTCTCGAATTTAGTGCGGAAGTGAGTGTTCTCAATACTGTGAATAGACCTGCAGAACTTATCGTTGTCTGCGTCATACGTTGCCATTCCGGCTCTGCGTGTGCCGAGATGGGAATGATAATCTGTGCCATAGAACAGATCTGTACGGCAATTGCCGCCTGGGGCGATAACGCCCATCATGCCACCCATAAAATATGCTTTTTTACCTTAAAAAAATATAGGTGTCAGCACCTTTCAGTGCTAACACCTCACAAAATTAGTAAAATTCCCTTAAACCGAAAAATCTATGTCCAAAAATTAACCAAACTCCGTGGGGTTCACAGAAAGCGGGATTGGAGAATGGATTAGAAGTTTTGGAGAATCAGGGTTTCGCGGGGAGAGAGTGTCAGTGTCTCTCCGATGACTACATCCTTGCCTGTCAGCGCGCCCTTGAGCTTCGCACCTTCGGGAAGAATCTCGGCATAACGCGCCATGTCGAGGTCAAGAGATTCGTCGGTGCCGTTGATCATTACGACTACCTGCTTGTCGCCCAGACGACGCTCATAGACATAGGCGCAGTTGATCGGCATGAAATGCTTGAGCGTACCCTCGGCAATCACATCGTTAGCCACATCGCGGCGCCATTTCAGAAGAGAGGAAAGATAATCCCATGCTTCATTCTGAATCGGCGTACGCCCTTCGGCAGTGAAAGCATTGACTGCATCACCCTTGAAACCGCCGGGGAAATCCTTACGTACATATCCGTCGCTCCCCTCCTTGCTGCCGTTCATAAGAATCTCAGTTCCATAGTAGAGCTGCGGAATGCCGCGTGAAGTCAGAAGGAAAGCGATAGCCTGTTTCCAGGAATCAAGATTCTCGGGTTCGCTGAGGAGCCAGCGGTCGGTGTCATGATTGTCGAGGAAGGTCAGGATATTCTGCGGATCCGGGAAAAGGAAGTCCATGGCGAGATGACCGTAAAGTCCGTTGAGACCGGTCCAAGGGGTAGTCGGTTCATTAAAATATTTTCTTCCCTCAGAGATGAGTTTGAAGTCCATGACAGCCGGAAGTTCCGTATTCTCCGGGTTTATCTTACTGCCACGCTGCCAATAAGCCGCTCCACCCTCATTCTCATACCAACATTCTCCGACGATATTGAAATTCGGATATTCCTTAAGCACATCCTTTATCCAACTTGCCATCCCCTTCATATCCGCGTAGGGATATGTGTCCATGCGGATGCCGTTGATGCCGCTGCTTTCAATCCACCATATACTGTTCTGCGTGAGATATTTCATCAGATGCGGATTTCTCTGATTGAGATCGGGCATTCCGCGGACGAACCAACCATTGACCGTAGCATCCAGATCATAATCCGACGTATAGGGGTCATGAATAGTCGAAAGGCGGAAGTTGGTCATGACGTCAGCCTGCGGATGATTAAACCAATCCTCTGTCGGACTGTTTTCAATCCAGGGATGAGCTATGCCGGAGTGATTGAAAATCATATCCATCACTACTTTCATCCCTCTCTTATGAGCCTCTTCGATAAGCTTGTTCCACTCTTCGTTGGTGCCGAAGCGGGGGTCTATGCGATAATAATCCGTAGTGGCATACCCGTGATAGCTCCCGCCGGGCATATCGTTCTCAAGCACGGGACACACCCATATAGCTGTAACACCCAGATCGTTAAGATAATCGAGCCTATCGATGATACCCGCGATATTTCCGCCATGACGCGCATTGGGGTTATTGCGATCGGGCTGAGCTTTATAATCGAGAGTAGCATAGGGATCCTCTTCCTGCATCTTCCCTTCGGCAAAGCGGTCGGGCATCAGAAGATAAAGTACATCCGAGGCAGAGAAGCCCTGATGCTCCTTGGCTGAAAGATTTCGGTTATACAGGGGATAATTCACGGTCTGCGCCTTATCTCCCAGAGTGAAATTCAGCGGCATATCTCCGGCTTTTGTCTCCGGCGACAATTTGAAATAGAGGAATTTATAATCCTTGCTGTCGCCTGCGACGCTCTCTATCAGCTGCACACCGGGATAGGCGGCGTTGACCTGCGCTTCGGCAACATCCTTGCCGCTGACCATCAGCTGCAGAGTGTCGTTCTGCATACCGACCCACCAGCACGGCGGCTCAATCTTGTCTACAATGGCAGCGTTCCCCATTCCGGCAGAAGCAGCCAACAACACTAATGATGAAAACATTATCTTAGTATGTAAGTACGTAGTGATTTTGTAACAAAATTACTTGAGTTTAAGAGATGCCTCCGAGATTCGGCGGATAGCCTCGCGGATATTCTCATCCGAAGTGGCATAGCTGAGGCGCATATATCCGGGAGCACAGAACGCTTCGCCGTCGACACACGCTACATGCGCTTCCTCCAGAAGATACATCACATAGTCACCGACAGATTCAATCACACTGCCGTCAGGCTTCACCTTGCCTACATAGCTGTCGACCTTCGGGAAGAGATAGAACGCGCCTTCGGGTCGGTTGACTTCCCAACCGGGAATCTCCTTTGCCAGCTCCACGATGAGATCGCGGCGGCGTTCGAATGCAACGCGCATATCCTCGACACATTTCTGCGAACCGGTGTAAGCCGCTTCTGCCGCCTTTTGGGCGATTGAGGAAGCGCCGGAAGTGTATTGTCCCTGAAGTTTGCTGACGGCTTTTGCAATGTCAAGCGGGGCTGCCACATAACCGATTCGCCAGCCGGTCATCGCGTAGGCTTTTGAAACGCCGTTGACTATTATCACTCTGTCTCTGACACTTTCAAACTCCGAAATGCTGTGGACTCTCTCGACAAAGTTGATATGCTCATATATTTCATCCGCAAGAATCAGAATCCCCGGATACTTCGCAAGCACCTCCGCCAGTTCCCGCAGCTCATCATAGCTATAGATGGAGCCCGTAGGGTTCGAAGGGGAATTAAGCATTATCATGCGGGTCCGCGGCGTAATGGCGGCTTCAAGCTGAGCTGCCGTAATTTTGAAATTGCTCTCGATGCCGGCGGGAACTTCCACACATACTCCCTCTGCAAGCTTCACCATCTCCACGTAGCTGACCCACGCCGGAGTCGGAATAATCACTTCCTCCCCGGGATTGACACACGCCAGAAGGACATTGCAGAGTTCCTGCTTTGCGCCGTTGCCCACCACGATCTGCTCCGGAGCAAACTCTATATTGTTCTCCTTGGATAGTTTTTCACAGATAGCCTTGCGCAGACTCATATAGCCGGCTACGGGTGTATAACGGCTGAAATTATCATCGATCGCCTTCTTGGCAGCCTCCTTGATGTGATCGGGAGTATCAAAATCAGGTTCGCCGACCGACATATTGATAACATCGATCCCCTGTGCTTTCAATTCCGCACTCTTCTGCGACATAGCCAGAGTCGCAGAGGGAGATAACTTTTGAATTCTTTGAGAGACAAAATTCATATTAGATTCAGATTAGAGATATTTCTTTTTTGCGAAGATAAGAAAATATTTTAATTTTGTAAAATGAAGTTCCAATAACTTCAGATGTAATATATGAGTTTTACGAAAGATTCCATGCGATTTATTAAAGCGCTTCCATTTTTATGCCTTCTGATTCTTGCTACATCGTGCTCTTCTGACTCTGCTGAGCAGATTAAGGATCTTTTCGCCACAGTCCCGGCAGATGCCGAAATAGTGGCAGTATGCAATATAGCTGAATCCATCAAACATTCCGGAGGAAAGATAAGCGACGGCAATGTTGAGAATGCCGACCGCATCATCACTTTAGTCGCCGGAAAGGATGCCGCACTTAAAAAGAGACTTCAATGGATTCTTTCCCCCGAATCGGGCATAAGCGCGGAGCCTGCCGTATGTTTCTTTCAGGGGGGAGCTCCTGTCGTCGAAGCCTATCTTTCGGATGCCGACAAATTCCGCAAGGGCTATCTCTCGATAGAACCCGGAGAATGGACTGAAGTGAAAAGCGGAAAATCTTCTATCTTTGTAAAAGACGGGATAGGGGTCTGCGGCAACAAGCTGATCGTCGGCAGGAATGTAAACGCCGATTACGCCGGAAAACTTCTGGGGCTTTCCGAAGTGGAGAGTTTCAATTCAGTGGATTATTCCGAGAAGATGACTGAATCCGATGATGATATAACCCTATGGGGCGACATCGATCGACTTCTGAGCTTCAGCAGCGCCGGCTTTGCTGTAAAAACTCAGATAAGGCTCGGACTCGGAATGCTTTTCAACAATCCCAAATATCTTGTCGGCAATGCCAATTTTGACAAAAAGGGGGTCGAGTTGGAGACCTACATCTTAGATAATACTTTAAAGCCCTCCAAATGCGAGCTGGAACTATCGAAAATTGATCCGGCAAGAGTCGCTTCCCTCGGCGGGAACGCCAACGGCATTGCAGCGATAGCCGTCTCCGGCAAACTCGTAAAGCAGATTCAGGATGTGGCATCCTCCGCGGGAGGTGCGCTCCCCGCGATGTTCTCAAGTATCCTTTCCCCGCTCGACGGCACTATTGCCATCGCCTCCGAGGCTGCCTCCTCATCCCCGGCTACCTATCTCAACGATGGATTCCGGATGACTATCTCGACCAATGGCAAAGAGGATGCGCAACTCGCCCAGACTCTTCAGGGTTTCGGCGCTGTCGATATTGAAGGCAAGGTGCTCAATGTCTCAAAGGGTTCCTACGGCAACGGCGCTCTCAGCCTGCAGTCGACTGCCGAAGAGTTTAAGGATGCATGGTTCGGCGTGGCTTACAAACTTCAGGATTCCTCACTCCCCTCCATCAATACTCTGCTCATCAAAGGAGTTGCCTCCGACAACACTTTGAAGCTTCGCATGAAATTAGAATGGAAATAAAGCCCTTGCCAAAGAGAAAATGAATTCCGGAATCAAGAAGATTGAACTGACCGAGATGCTTCCGAAAGTATTTGTCGGTGAGAATATTCCTCATTCAGGAGTCTGGATGACCCATTGCGTCTTTGAACGCGGCAACCATTATCTGATAGAAGCCCCGTCGGGAGGAGGAAAATCCTCCCTTATGGCTTATATCTACGGAGCGCGCGATGACTTCCGGGGGACTCTCGCTTTCAACGGCAAATCCTCCGCTTCGTTCAGTATCGAAGATTGGCAGAAATTGCGTCGCCGCCATATCGCCTACCTTCCGCAGGAACTCGACCTCTTCCCCGAGCTGACCTGCATTGAGAATATCCGACTTAAAAATCGACTGACTGACTGCGTCAGCGAAAAGCGTATCGAAGAATGGCTCGAACGCCTCGGCATAGCCAATCGCCGCGACTATCCGGCAGGAAAAATGTCGATCGGACAGCAGCAGCGCCTTGCCATCATCCGCACACTCTGCATGCCCTTTGACTTCATTCTTCTCGATGAGCCGGTCAGTCATCTCGATGCCGCCAACAATGGGATTGTGGCTGAGATTGTGGCTGAGGAAGCCGCCCGCAACGGAGCGGGGGTAATATCCACCTCAGTCGGGAATCCCCTCCTCCTCCACTCGGCAATAAATATCAAACTCTGAATCCTGACAAGCAATGATCGGCAAGTTATTGAGAAAAAACACATCCCCGGCACGCATCGCAGGGTTCATCCTTTCAAATCTTATCGGACTCACCATCATGGCTGTGGGTCTGCAATTTTATCTCGATGCATCTTCGATATGGAATCAGGAGGATTCTTTCCTGAAATCAGAATATATCGCCGTCAATAAAATCATCGATGCCTCTTACACTTTAGGCAACTCCTCTCCGGAATTCACTGAGGAAGAGATTGCCGATATCGCCGCGCAGTCCTGGGTAAAGAAGGTCGGGGCATTCTCACGCGCAGATTTCCGCGTCTATGCATCGCTGGGCTTAGACACTCCTTCGCCGGAATCTCAGTCCGGATCGGCAGGCAGGAGATTATCTACCGCCATGTTCTTCGAATCAGTGCCGGATGATTTTCTTGACGTAAAAAACGGCGATTTCACATGGACTCCTGACAGTCCGGAAGTGCCCATTATCATATCGAAAGATTATCTTGCCCTATATAACTTCGGATTTGCAGGAGCAGCCGGACTCCCCCGCATGTCGGAATCCCTTTTCAGCGGGCTCCCTCTCCAGCTGACGATCATCAGCGCCGACGGGAAGACCCGCCGTCAGCTATATGGCAGAGTGGCAGGATATTCCAATCGCTTCAACACTATCCTCGTGCCCGGCAGTTTCATGGAAAGCATGAATCAGAAGACGCAGGCACCCTCACGCCTGATCATTGATGTCAACAGCCCCGGCGATTCAGCCATTGCTGATTATCTTCAATCGAAAGGGTGGGAGCAGGCAGGCGATAACTCCGCCTCCTCCGCCGCCTTTATGCTTCGCATAGTCAGCGCCATAATCATAGCGATAGGAACTCTCATCACTCTTCTCTCACTCTTCATCCTCATCCTGTCAATGTCGCTGCTGATGGAAAAGAATCGGCGTAAGCTCCACTCTCTGCTCATGTTAGGCTATAGGATTGAAGATGCCGCCCGCCCCTATTGGAGACTCACCATAGGCGCCACAGTCGCGGCAGCCCTCCTCTCCTTCCTCTGCATGCTGAGTCTGCGCGCCTTCTGGATAAAGCCCCTTGAAGCACTCGGAGGAGGAGAAGGGAACTTACTCTGGAGCGCCCTTCTGATAATCCTGCTGACACTTGCCATCATCGTCATCAACGGCATAGCCATAAAGCGCAGAGTGACCGAAGCATGGAGAGTCTGAAGCCGAGAATTTAACAAGACTCCGGAATGAAATGGCAATTAATTGTTAAAAAATTGCTAAAATTTCTTTTTTTTAGTTACATTTGCACTTACAATTCCCCGAAATGCGCGCATATCGGGGAAAGTCTAATACCCGCATTTCGCCAACGAAATGAAAAACAAAAGATTAAGTGGAAAAACTCAAAGCATTGACAAGAAAGGGAAGCTGCTCGAAAAAGCGGTCGGCAATGACTACATTGTAGATGCAGGAAGTAAGATGCCATTGATCTGACAATTATTAGCGAAAAAATGAGGGACCCAAAAGAAAAGAGAGAATAAACAATTATATTAACTAAATGTAGAACTAAATCAATTCCTGCATGAAAAATTTCAATTTTCATCTGAATCGGAAATTGTGGGTGACAGTCGTAATGGCGATAGCCCTTGCATTTCCTGCTTTAGCTCAAAAAATCACCGTTAAGGGTACGGTGCTTGATGAGTATGGCGATCCGATGATCGGCGCCACAATCATGCAAAAAGGCACCTCTAACGGCACAGCTGCCGACATCGACGGCAACTTTGAGCTGAATGTCGAGCCTAACGCGACCCTCGTAGTCAGCTACGTGGGTTATGATCCCATGGACGTAGCCGTCAATGGCAAGACACAACTTGAGATTGTGCTCAAGGAGAACGCAACTCTCCTTAGCGAGACAGTCGTAATCGGTTACGGTACGGTAAAGAAAGCCGATGCGACCGGTTCGGTAGCGATCGTCCGTCCGGATGATGTCGATGCCGGTATCTCTACTTCAGCTCAGGACCTCCTGGTCGGCGCAAGCCCCGGTGTGGTAGTCACAACTTCAGGTGGTGATCCTTCCGGCAACGCAAGCATCCGTATCCGTGGCGGCTCCTCACTTTCAGCTTCCAATGACCCGCTGATCGTCATCGACGGCGTTCCGCAGAGCAACCAGAGCAACGCCGGCGGCACAAACGCCCTGACAATGCTCAACCCGCAGAACATCGAGTCAATGACAATCCTTAAGGACGCGTCTGCAACTGCTATCTATGGTTCGCGCGCATCTAACGGTGTCATCCTCATCACAACCAAGAAAGGCGCAAGCGGACGTCCGCAGGTGAACTTCGCCGCTAACTTCCACGTGAACACAGCGCGCAAGACCCTCAAGATGATGAAGGCTTCGGAATATGTCAACCTCATCGGTCAGTATGGCAACGACCGCGCCAACCAGATGCTTTACGAAAACCTCGTCAACCCCGAACTCGGCTACGAGGCAGGCACAGCTTTCAACCTTTTTGACACTAACTGGCAGAAGGAAGTGCTCCGCACAGCATTCTCTCACGACTACTCTCTGAGTGTCGGCGGCACAGCAGGCTGGCTCCCCTATCGCGTCAACGCATCTTACACCAACAATCAGGGTATCATCAAGACCTCTTCAATGGAGCGTACGACTGTAGGTTTCAACCTCACTCCGAAGTTCCTCGACGATCACTTGAGCATCGCTCTTAACGCCCAGGGCTCTTATGTCCACACAGGCAACGCTGCCGGCGTTATGGGTAATGCAGTAGGTCTCGCCCCCGTATATCCCGTCTATAAGAACTACGCAATGGCTGAGGAAGGAATGCCGCAGGCTTACAACGGCTACTTCAACATCCTTCAGACTACAGGTAAACCTGAAGAGAACGCTTCCGAAAACCCCGTGCAGCTCCTTAACGACCAGCGCACAGTCGGCAAGACTCTCAACTCTACCGGTAACATCCAGATCGATTACTCACTCCATTGGCTGCCCGAACTTCACTTCAACCTTAACCTCGGTTATCAGGTTTCGAAGAACACTTCAAAGACTATCGTGGATCAGAACTCCATCATGGCTTGGAGAAACAACTATAAGGATGGCGCAGGCACTAAGTATGACTGGTATGAGCTTCAGCGCAACACCAACCTCTCTTTCTTCATCAACTATAAGAAGGATTTCGAGGCTATCAAGTCTAACCTTGACGTAACTCTCGGTTATGACTGGCAGCGCTTCGACTATCACGGTCGCTCTGAAACCCTGCTCAACACACTGGGCTACAATATGGACTACGTCGGCGGCATCTACTCCCTCACTGAGGATCCCGCTACTGCCGACCGCATCGGCTATTCTTACGAGAACGCTCCTATGACCCGCTGGGCTAACATCAACCAGCTCGTCTCATTCTTCGGACGTATCAACTATGTATTCGATGACACTTATCTTCTGACATTCACTCTTCGTGACGACGGCTCTTCACGCTTCTCAAAGGCTAACCGCTGGGGTCTCTTCCCCGCGCTCGCTCTCGGCTGGAAGATCAACAATATGGCGTTCATGGAGCACACACGCGGCTGGCTCGATGAGTTCAAACTCCGCCTCGGTTGGGGTGAGACAGGTCAGCAGGATATCGGTCAGAACTTCGGTTACCTCCCGATCTACACTGACTCTTATCAGAACGGGTTCCAGTATCTCAACCCCGTCAACCCCATCAACCCCGAAGGCGGCTACAACTGGATCAACCCCCTCTATCCCCAGTCATATAACGCTGACCTCAAGTGGGAGACAACTACTACTTGGAACGTCGGCATCGACATGGGCTTCATCAACAACCGCATCACTCTCGCAGCAGACTGGTATCTGCGCAAGACCCGCGACCTCCTCTCTTACGTGCCGACAGCTACAACTAACACAGCTAACTATGGCTGGCGTAACATCGGTAACATGGAGAACCTCGGTGTCGAAGTGACTATCGGCGCAAAACCCGTCGTTACCCACGACTTCACTTGGAACACAAGCTTCAACGTCAGCTGGAACAAGAACAAGATCACCAAGCTTCAGGGCGAAGGCACTGACTCAGCTATCTCAGCAATCGGTCTGCCCTCAGGCACAGGTGGCGACCTCGGATGGCACATCGTAGGTCAGCCCGCGTTCACATTCATGGTCTACGAACAGGTCTACGACCAGAACGGCGACCCGATCGAGAACCAGTATGTCGACCAGAACGCCGACGGCATCATCGACGACAACGACCTCATCATGTATCATTCAAGAGACCCGAAGGTGACTCTGACATGGAACAACAACTTCTCATGGAAAGGCTGGGATCTCGGCATCTCCCTCCGTGCGAACCTCGGCAACTATGTCTACAACAACCTGAAATACTCCAACACCCGCGTCTACAACGTGTCTGCTGCGCAGTATCAGCTTGGCAACCTTCTCGCCAACACTCCGCTCTTCTACAACCCGAGCAGTGCGTCGCTTCTCCCGCTTTCAAGCTATTTCGTAGAGAATGCATCATTCCTGCGTTGCGACAACATCACACTGGGCTACACATTCCGCAATCTCTTCCACGACAAGATGACCCTTCGTCTCTTCGCGGCTGTGCAGAATCCCTTCGTCATCACTACATTCTCCGGCATCGATCCTGAGGAATTCGGTGGTGTGCAGAGCGATCCCTATCCCAGACCTATCACAACTTCACTCGGTCTTGTGGCTACATTCTAATCATTTTCATTCGAATCGATTTTCAATATGAAAACAATAAATAAATTATTCCTTAGCCTCGGAATTGCGGCAAGTGCATTCGGATTATCCTCATGCGTGGGTGATCTTGATCTGCAGCCCAACAACCCGAGCGACTACACCGATGTCTCCAACGACATGGATCGTGTATTCGCCGACCTCTATCTCCAGTACGCTACCTACGGCGCGAACGGAAGTTCACCCGTAAGCGGTTTTGACGGAGGTATGGCAGCTTTCCAGCGTGCAATGTTCATCGCCGAGGAAATTCCTACTGATGAAGCTTGCTGGCTCTGGGACCCCGCAGATTATGGCATGGCATACAACGGCGGTCTCTTCAACCCCAACCAGGGATGTCTCTATGGCTTCTACTCTCGCCTGATGATTAATATCACTCTTTCCAACCAGTTCATCCAGAGTGTCAACGACGGCACATTCAATCTTGATGAAGAGGGCAGAAAGCGCGCTGAGCAGTATAAGCTTCAGGCAAAGGCTCTCTGGGGCGCATGTTATTACTACATGCTTTCATTCTACAACAATGTCCCCTATGCTGACGAGTCAACTCCCGTCGGCGCAATGCCCGAGCAGCTTCCCCGCGCTGAGGTCTACAATCGCGTGACTCAACAGCTTGAGGATGTCGTAGCTTCTTTCGGTGCTAACCAGGTTCCGGAATATGGCTTTGTAGGTGTTGACATGGCTGAAGCTATCCTCGCTAAGATCTATCTTAACGCGGAAGTCTTCACAGGCACTCCTGCATGGGAGAAATGCTACACCCACTGTAAGAACATCATCAATCGTCTCGGTAAGGGCGGCTACTACGGCAATGGTCTCGCCCGCGCTTACGGCGCTCTCTTCGGCGCTAACAACGATATCTACTGCCTCGGCAACCCCGGCAGCGAGGTCAACGAGATCATCTGGACTATCGCCGGCAATGAAGTGCAGCTGACAGGCTTCAGCGGCGCGAACTTCCTGACTGCCGCATGGCTCGGCACCAACGGCGTGCAGCAGACAATGGGTATCCCGACTCAGGACGCTAATCTCAATGGCGACGTGATCGAGAACGGCGACGGCTCAAAACAGTTCTACACTTACTATGCTGACGCTGATGCATTCGCTTCTGCAAAGGCTTCTTATGATGAAATCTTCGCCAGCGACAAGACAAAATGGCAGGCAATCATCAATGAGACAGTGAACGGAGTTCATTACTCTTTCGATCCCACTCAAACCGGTTATATCGCACAGGAATGGTTCAATTCCGGCAACGGCTGGAAGTGTATGGTAGCCCGCAAGTCATTCGTCCGCAAGTTCGAATGGAACGACGTGGCTATGACTCAGAGCGACGACCGCCGCGTAGCCAACTGGCAGACTGCTGCTCATGGCTTCAGCGTTGAGAACATCTCACTTGTCGGCGATGACTGGGGCAACAACGGCTACCTCTGCCCGAAATATACAAACTGGGCTTACAACGAGGACGGCACAATCAACAAGGCTGCTTCGCCCACAAACATCAGTTCGACAGCAGGCGACTACGCTGCTATCCGTCTTGCAGAAATCTACCTGACTGCAGCTGAGGCTATCCTCAACGGCGGCGGCGGCACACAGGCTGAAGCTCTCGAATATGTCAACGCAATCCGCGCTCGCGCTTACGGCGACGCACCCGGCGACCACTCTCACTACTGGACATCACTCTCAATGCAGGAACTCCGCGACGAACGCTGCCGCGAGCTCTATCAGGAGAATGTACGCCGCACCGACCTTATCCGCTGGAACCAGTGGTGTACAGGTTATACTTGGGAATGGAAAGGCGGCGTCAACCAGAACGGTTCGAACCTCCCCGCTTACACTAAGTGCTTCCCCATCCCGACCCGCGTGATGACAGCTTCTACTTTCCAGCAGACAAGCGGTTATTAATCTAACTAAAAATCTGACTAAAGAAAATGAAAAAATTAGCTATAATCTGTGCAATGGCGGGCGTCGCTCTCGGCTTTTCTTCCTGCAAGCAGGAGGATAATCCCCAGTATCACGCGCCCACAACGTTCACTGTCAATGAACCTGCACTCAAGAATCAGGCTTTCCTCACATCCAATGATATGACGGATCCCGCGACATTCAATCTTTTCTGCTCGCAGCCTGATTACGGATATTCAGCAATCTGCGAATATTCAGCTCTCGTATCTCTTGATCCTGAAGCCGAACTCGATAAGTGGATCGCTCTTGAGAACACAACCCCCTCAAGCGCCAACATGGCAATCCAGACATTCAATCTCGGCGTTGCCCTCAATAATCTGCTCGAAGTAGCAGATCAGGAGGACTTCAACGAGCGCGGTCTGGGCGAACAGGAGTTCAAGTGCTATTTCCGCGCTGTCTGCGAAATCCCCTCTATCGAGGGTTCACGCATCGTCAGCTCCAACGTAGTGAGCTACGATAAGGTGAGAATCCAGTATGCAGAGAAGAAACCGGGTTGGATCTATATCTGCGGTAATGTGCAGAATATGGAGACAGGCAAAGCCAATGGCTTCACTGCTCCGAGCGTTGCCAATCTGGCGGACTATCAGGAAAGCTGGGCGCTCTATGAGCCGGAAGACATGATAGGTCAGAAGCTTTATGTCGGCACATTCAATATCACCAACAAGGCTGCCGATTTCGCTGATAACCTTGAGAACTTCAACGAAGGCAATCCGGACGCTTGCTCTCAGTTCCGCTTCTTCACCGAACTTCTCGGCTGGACTAACGAAGCATCTCTCGGTTCGAACGAGGCTGACTTCTATGTCCTCCCGATCACTGACAAGTGGGAAGCAGGCTTCAGCGGCGATGTAGTCAACCAGGGTCTCGGTAACTGGGGTATCTTCGTTGGCGACACTGACAAACCGGTGACTATCGTAGTCGACGTTCCGAACCTCAAGATTTATGTTAAGGAAGGTGTCCACGAAGTGACATTCGTAGGTCGCGATCCGGAATTCAATTGATATTTAGTGTCAGGTGGGAAATGGAATCCCCGCGGATTCCATTTCTCCCGCCGACACGAAATTAACTATAGCAAACAATTATGAAAGGAATTAAATTCTTATCAGCTTTAGCTCTGGTTATGGGTCTGGGTCTGACGGCTTGCGATAACTTCGACCTCCCCAATCCTCCCGGCCAGACATATCCCCAGCCCGACGGATTCCTTACTGATTCCGATCTCAAACTGGGGGCAATCGAAACTCCCCTTAACCTCGCTCAGGCAAATGCTGCGAATGAGGATGTGACTGTAGCCACTATCGAGGAGCTCAAGAACTTCCCCTCAGAGTATACTCTGAACCTCTACATGGAGGTTGCAGGCGATGCCGCCTATTCTAAGGTCAGCACTATCGCCACTACAATCGCCGACAACAACGTGATCGTCGCTCCCGACGTGCTGAATGGCGCAATTCAGGAAGTCATCACAAAGAAACCCGGTGAATATGACGTCTACGCACGCTTCGTTGCGTATGCTACTCTCGGCACTACCAACCTCCGCATCGGCGGCATTGACGCTACTTATGGCGAAGAGATGCTGAAAGTGCGCACAATGGATGCCACTAAGGTAATCGAGGATGCTTATTATCTCGTACCCTGCGACGCTGCCGGCAAGGCTCAGCTCTCAAAGGCTGTGAAGATGAACAACACAGCAGGCAATGTATCAGGCTACGACAATCCTGAATTCGCTGTCAAGCTTGATGTCGCAGAGGGCGTCGATTATCTCTGGAAGATCGCTCCCCAGTCTGCAATCACAGCAAACGCTGCCGACGAACTCTTCGGATGTAACCCCGAGACTGACGGCATGTCAGGTAAGCTCGCTACATCTTACGAAGCAGGCGTAATGCCCATCGCAGGCTCAGTATTGCTGACTGTCAACATGGAAGCTGATTCTTACACTGTAAGCTACGCTTTCGACAACATCTATCCCGTCTCCGGCACTACTCAGCCCAAGAACGCTATGGCGCTCTACACTGACAACTACATCAACTACTATGGTGTGACCGCACTCAACCGCCAGTGGACAATCTACACTCAGGTTGATAAGTCAGGTGTCGTATTCGGCAACGATGATGAAGTTGAACCCGAAGTCAGCGAAAACGGCTTCGAACAGACCGGCGCAATCCTCGCAGGTTCGACATCCAAGCTGACTACACCCGTACAGGCGAACAGCCTCTACTATGTAGACATCAACCTCGTTCAGGCTACTTACGATCTCAAGGCTCTCACAACACTGGGTATCGTAGGCAACCACAACGGCTGGAATGAAAAGGAATCTATCGCACTGACCGCTTCAAGAGACCTCAAGACCTGGACAGCTACAGGCGTTGAGCTCGACGGCGAATTCAAGATCAATGCCAACAGCGCATGGGATTATGACTTCGGCGGCACAGCAGTAGAGACAATCAACGGCGAACATGTCTACAACCTCTCATTCAAGGGTGGCAACATGTCGGTAGAAAAGGGCACATACGATGTGAAGGTAGATTTCTCTACACTCCCCTATGTCCTGACTCTCACCAAGAAATAAGAATAACAAAATCTTATAAACTTTCCCAAAAGGGGGTTCATCTGCGGATGAATCCCCTTTTTTCACCAAAAACATTTGGAAAAATTTGTGAAATTAAAATAAAATATCTAATTTAGCCGACAATTCCGGTCAACCGATCAATAAAGTCAATTTTTTCAACTCAAAGGGGATGGACATTCACCTGCGACAGAGAAACTTACATGCAGAAGGTTAGCCGAAAAACTCAGAAGAAAAATTAACTAAATAATTTGTTTAACCAATAAATCTAACTTCAGAATGAAGAAATTTTACGCTTTCGCAGCAGCAGCTCTCATGGCAGTAGCAGCTAACGCACAGGTACTTTACATCACCGGCGCAGGTGATTTCACTAACGGCGAGTGGAACGCAGAAACTCCCGATGAGTTCGAAATGGTAGACGGCAACTACGTCCTCGAAGTAGGCAATCTTACACAGTTCAAGCTTTCTACAGCTTGCGGTGACTGGGACGCTTTCAATGCAGGCTGCTATGGCTGTAACTACGGCGAAGAACCCGGAGCAACTGTAGCTCTCGAGACTCCCTGGGAAGCTAACATCATGTGCCCCTGGAAGGGTGACTACAAAATCGTCGTATCAGGCGACCTCTCATCTCTTACTCTTACAACTAATACTCCCAAACCCGACGGTCCGACTCCCATCTATCTCCGTGGCGACATGAACGAATGGGGCACAGGCGAAGAATGGCAGATGGAAAGCCTCGGCAACAACGTTTGGAAATTCGTTTGCGCTGAAGGTCAGGAAATCGCAGCAGGCAACGCATTCAAGATCGCTGACGCTGACTGGAATGTCTACAACATCGGTGGCGACGGCGCTGCAATCCTCTTCGGTGTTGACACTGAAGTATTCAACGGCGGCAACCCCGCTAACATCACTCTTGAGGACACTTTCAATGGCGTAGCATGGCTCGTTCTTGACCTCGAAGGTTCAGGTTCCAACTACCTCATCATCTCCAACGACAAGACTTTCGTTCCCGATTGGTATGAAGGTGGCGAAGACACAGCTGTAGCTGAAATCGCAGTTGAAGAAGGCGAAGCAGTCTACTACACTCTTCAGGGTGTGAAGGTTGCTAACCCCGCTAACGGCATCTACGTTGTCGTTAAGGCAGGCAAGGCTACTAAAGCTGTCGTTAAATAATCATCTCCGATTATACACACTTTAAAATCCATAATGAAGGATGGCAAAATTGCCATCCTTCATTTTTTATATATATTAATGTCTCTATTTTTAAACATTTTGACTAATTTTGTGTAATTATATATATGGATACTTTAGGTCAAAATGAGAAGTCCGAGTCCGAGAACATCCTTGACCGGGCTACAAACTCCGAATATAAGTACGGATTCACATCCGACATTGACACTGACACTATTCCGGCAGGTTTGTCGGAAGAGACCGTCAGACTTATCTCCAGACTCAAAGGGGAGCCGGAATGGCTCCTGCAATTCCGTCTGGATGCCTATCGCTATTGGCTGACGCTCACTCCCCCGGAATGGGCGCACCTCGATATTCCCCCTATCGACTTTCAGGCGATATCCTATTACGCGGCTCCTAAGAAAAAGGAACTCAAGAAAAGTCTTGATGAAGTCGACCCGGAACTTCTGGAGACTTTCAATAAACTCGGCATATCACTCGAGGAGCAGAAGCAGCTGTCGGGTGTGGCAGTAGACGCCGTGATGGATTCAGTCAGCGTCAAGACAACCCATCGCGAGAAACTCGCCGAACTGGGTGTAATCTTCTGCAGCTTCTCGGAGGCTGTGAAGGATTATCCGGATCTCGTCAGAAAATATCTCGGATCAGTAGTCAGCTATCGCGATAACTTCTATGCGGCGTTGAACTCGGCAGTCTTTTCCGATGGTTCGTTCGTCTATATCCCGAAGGGGGTTCGCTGTCCGATGGAGCTATCGACTTATTTCCGAATCAATGCCTCGGGCACAGGTCAGTTCGAGCGTACCCTCATCGTTGCCGACGATGATGCCTACGTCTCCTATCTTGAAGGATGCACGGCGCCGATGCGCGATGAAAATCAACTTCATGCCGCAATCGTGGAGATCATTGTCGAAGAACGTGCGGAAGTCAAATACAGCACTGTCCAGAACTGGTATGCCGGCGACAAGGATGGCAACGGAGGTATCTATAATTTCGTCACCAAACGCGGACTCTGTCGCGGTCATCGCTCCAAACTTTCATGGACGCAGGTGGAGACCGGCTCGGCTATCACATGGAAATATCCTTCATGTATCCTGAAGGGGGATGAATCTGTCGGAGAGTTCTATTCCGTAGCCGTCACCAACAATCATCAGCAGGCTGACACTGGCACAAAGATGATTCATATCGGACGCAACTCCCGCAGCCGCATCGTCAGCAAGGGCATATCTGCCGGCAAATCCCAGAACTCCTATCGCGGATTGGTGCGCATCGACAAGAACGCTTCCGGCTGCCGCAATTTCACTCAGTGTGACTCCCTCCTTATGGGCGCGGATTGCGGAGCCCATACATTCCCCTATATCGATGTTAGGAATCAGACGAGTGTCGCCGAACATGAAGCTACTACGTCAAAGATTAACGAAGAGCAGCTCTTCTATTGTCAGCAACGCGGCATCCCGATGGAAGAAGCCGTAGGGCTGATAGTCAGCGGATATGCCAAAGAGGTGATGAACAAACTGCCGATGGAATTTGCCGTCGAAGCGCAGAAGCTCCTCCAGATCACTCTGGAAGGTTCGGTAGGCTAAACCCAATCCCCAATTCTCAATCCTCAATTCTAAATTCTCAATTCATAATTCCAGACCGACGGATGATTGAAAGAACAGTCATAGTTGACGGCATAGACCCTCAGACTTTCTATGGAGTCAACAATTCAAACATAAATCTCATTCGCAATCTCTTCCCGAAATTGCGAATGGCAGCCCGCGGAAGCGTCATCAAGGTTATCGGAGAGGACTCTGAGACCGCAGAGTTCGAACGCAAAATAAAGGCGATAGAGGCGTATGCCGCTAAATATAATAAGCTGACTGATGAAGTTATCATCGATATCATCAAGGGTCAGCCCCCGAAAGCCGTAAATGCCGAAGGAGTCATCATCTTCGGACAGAGCGGCAGACCCATAGCGCCGCGCAACGCCAATCAGGCGAAAATGGTGAAATCCTTTGAGGAAAACGATCTTACTTTCGCCCTCGGACCCGCGGGCACAGGTAAGACTTATATCGCTATCGCCCTCGCCGTCGCAGCATTGAAAAATAAGGCGTGCAAGCGCATCATTCTTTCGCGCCCCGCTGTCGAGGCAGGTGAGAAACTCGGTTTTCTCCCCGGCGACATGAAGGATAAGATCGATCCCTATCTGCGTCCCCTCTATGACGCTCTTGAGGATATGCTCCCGGCTGTCAAACTCAAGGAGTATATGGAGACCGACACTATTCAGATAGCGCCTCTCGCTTTCATGCGCGGCAGAACCCTGAATGACGCTGTCATAATTCTTGATGAAGCACAGAACACTACGAAGCATCAGATGAAGATGTTTCTGACGCGTCTCGGCGTGAACGCCAAGATGATCATCACTGGCGACGCCACTCAGATCGACCTCCCGCGCAGTGTACAGTCCGGACTGATGCAGGCACTCAAGATTCTGCGCGGAGTGAAGGGGATCGGGATTATCGAATATGAAAAGAAGGATATTGTCCGCCATCCGCTCGTGCAGCGTATCGTTGACGCCTACGAGGCTCGCGAAGCAAAGGTAGACAAGGAATTTGAGGAAAACCTCCCTCCCCATGTAAAAAACGAACCCAAATCAAATTCTGAAAAATGATTAAACCGGGAGATACAGTCAGATACCTTAACTCCGTCGGCGGAGGGATCGTCACCCGTGTCGACGGCAAAATAGCATACGTCGACGATCAGGGTTTCGAAACCCCCTTTCAGGTGAAGGAACTCGTAGTCGTGCTCCCCGCCGGACATGCCAATGAAAAGCAGTCGGGAGCCCGCCTGATGTTTGATCAGGATGCTTTCGATGCCGGCAAGAAGAAGACCGAACCGAAAGCGCCCTCCAAGGAGGTCAGCGTAAAACCAGAACCCGCGCCTCTCCCCCCCGTAGAAGAGACTGCCCACGGCAATCGGCTGACACTCTCCCTTGCTTTCGAACCCTCGAACCTGAAGAAACTCTCCGACAGCACTTTCAATGCAGTCCTCGTGAATGACTCCAACTACACCCTTCAGTTCTTCCTTGCCGGAAGAAATCCGGAAGGGAATGAATGGGTCAATATATATCAGGGAGATGTCGGTCCGAACGAACTTATCGACCTCGCTTCGTTTGATCATTCCTCTCTGGGAAGAATCGAAAGAATAGTATTTCAGGCTATAGCGTTTAAGAGTGACAGGGAGTTTGAAGTGAAGGATCCTATCGCAGTGATGAGAAAGCTCGATCTCACCAAGTTCCATAAACTTCATTGTTTCCGTCCGGGAAGATTCTTCGACACTCCCGTGCTTGAATTCCCTCTGTTGGATTCAGATCGGTTCCAACGCCCGCAATAACTCCCCCTTACTTCATCAATCAATATGAAATTATCCGAGAATTACTGGACATATCCCGCTGAGACTGAATCAGGCAAAACCCTGATTGTGACAGGGCGCGATGATATGGATGCTGTCCGCGAATCCGGCAAGTACCCCTATCGGCTGACAGTCAGCTGGGATTACACTCCCCTCCCCGATGGGTTTCCGGATGCCGAGACGGCGGCTCTGATGGAGCAGGCTGACGAAGCTCTGAAAGCTGAGACACGCAAGGATCAGGCAGCCGTGCTGACCGGCGTATATACAGGCGACGGACGCCGCGACTGGGTGTTCTACACCCGATCTCTCCATATCTTCCGCAATATCCTCAACCGCGCTCTCGCAGACCTGCCGGTGCTCCCCCTTTCAATCGATGCTGCGGAGGACCCCGACTGGGAGGAATATCTCGATATGCGCGCCAACACTTACGTCCCTCCTCAAGAAGATTAACACTAATTAAGATTAACACTAATTGCTTCCAGCTAATTTTCTTACGAATTTTACTATACGGCAAATTATTTAACTACTAAAATATAATTCCATGATTAAATCAAGACTTCTTATGGTCTGGGCTATGATTGCGGCTTTTGCCGCAGGCTTATCCGCCCAGGTTGTCACTTACTCTCCGGATCCGCTGTATGATAACAGCGAGAATGTTGTCGTCTACTTCCATGCAGACCAAGGCAACAAAGCTCTTGCCAATCTCCCGGAGTCCACAGCTCTCTATGCTCACTGCGGACTTATCACCGGCAGCTCTAAAGATACTTCCGACTGGAAGTATGCCACCGACTGGCTCGATAATGCTGATCAATATAAACTGACCTATGTCGAACCTAATCTCTATAAACTCGAGATCGGCAATATCAAGACTTTCTTCGGCGTGAAGTCAGCGAATGAGGTGATCAAGGACATGGTGTTCGTATTCCGCAATGCCAACGGCTCTAAAGAGGGTAAGGACACCGGCAATAAGGATATCGTAGTGCCCGTCCTCTCCACTGCCCTTCAGATGGAATTCTCTATGAATCCCGACAAGGCTACATTCTCTTCCGATGCGCCGGAAGTTCAGATAAGCTTCAAAGCTAACAAGATTGCGGATGAAATCTGGATCGCCATCAATGGTATCCGCGTGGCTGAGGCTACAAATGCCGACCATATCGACTGCACTTATACATTCACTGAGCCGGGCGCCTATAATATCTATGGCAACCTCAAAATCGACGGCAAGCAGTCTTCTCAGGGAAAACGCGTCAACTTCGTCAACCCCTCAGCGCAGAAGGATTATCCCGGCGGAACTCCCAAGATGGGTGCGCGTCGCGCAGAGGATGGCTCGGTAATCTTCTGTCTTGCCGCTCCCGAGAAACTTTCGGTTCAGCTTGTCGGCTCCTGGAATGATTATGCAATGACCGACGCTCAGAAGATGAATTATCAGGACTATGAGGGTCAGCGCTACTTCTGGACTGCAGTAGAGGGTCTGGATAATACTTCTATGTATTTCTATTATTTCAACGTGGATGAGGGTGCCTACAACGTCGGCGACCCCTACGCAAAACTGATACTCGACCCCTCTAACGATAAGTATATCCCCGCTTCCGTATATCCCAACCTTCCGGAATATCCGACAGGTAAGGTGCCCGCCCAGGTATCTCTCGCCGTATATCAGGAAAATATCAATGATTTCAATT
The DNA here is from genome assembly GCA_014803765.1 of Bacteroides sp. Lineage (GTDB taxonomy): Bacteria > Bacteroidota > Bacteroidia > Bacteroidales > Muribaculaceae > Lepagella. Next base: position 60,655 of record JAAVBC010000006.1, read on the forward strand.
GGACTGATGATGACTTCGTAGCTCCGAATCAGACCGACCTCGTGATCTACGAGCTCCTTTTCCGCGACTTCACCGGCACTGAGGGTAAGGCTAACGGCAACGGCACAGTCAATGCTGCGCTTGAAAAGCTCCCCTATCTCAAGGCGCTCGGCGTAAATGCCATTGAGGTTCTTCCGATCAATGAATTCAACGGTAATATCTCATGGGGTTATAATCCCAACTTCTACTTCGCTCCCGATAAGGCTTACGGCACTCCGGATGACTACAAGAATTTCATCAACACATGCCATGAAAACGGCATCGCTGTGATTCTTGACCTTGTCTTCAATCAGACTGACTGGCAGCATCCCTGGTATCGCATGTATCCCGTCGGCTCCAACCCCTTCTATAACGCCGATGCTCCCCACGCGTACAGCGTGCTCAACGACATCAATCAGGGTCATCCCCTTATCCGTCAGCAATGGAAGGATGTGGTGAAATACTGGATTGAGGAATATCACTTCGACGGCTATCGCTTCGACCTCGTGAAGGGTCTGGGCGACAATGATTCTTATGCCAACAACGGCGATGCCGCTACAAATGCCTACAATGCTACCCGCGTAGCCAACATGCGCGCGATTCAGGAAGCTATGAATGAAGTGAAGCCCGGCGCTTACTTCATCAACGAAAACCTCGCAGGCTCTAAGGAGGAGAACGAAATGGCTGAGACCGGCATGCTCAACTGGGCTAATATCAACAACGCAGGTTGCCAGTATGCAAAGGGCATTATATCCAACTCCAGCCTTACACGCATGCTTGCCACCAAGGACAGCCGCACTTGGGGTTCGACAGTGGCATATCTCGAATCTCACGATGAGCAGCGTCTTGCCTACGAGCAGCAGACCTATGGCGTCGCAGCTATCAAGAACGACCACGCAGCAGCTTGCCGCCGACTCGGTTCGGCAGCCGCTCAGATGATTCTCGTCCCCGGCTCCCACATGATATGGCAGTTCTCTGAAATGGGTAATGCTCAGTCCACCAAGAATAGCGACGGCGGCAATAATGTCGATCCGAAGATCGTGAACTGGAATCTTCTCAATGATCCCGACAATAAGGCTCTTATGGAGAATTATGCCGATCTTATCCGCACTCGCCTCGCCAACCCCGACCTCTTCGCTGAGGATGCTTCTTACAACAACAGCACTTCCGGCTGGGCAGGCGGCAGATTGATATTGGCGTCTACAGCAGAGAAGGAACTCATCTGCGCAATTAATCCGAACGTCGACAAGGAAATCACAATGAAGGTTGATTTCAAATCAAAGAATAATGCTGATTATGGCGTAGCGGCTATCTCTCGCGGAATGTCGGCTCTCTTCAATGCGGAAGCGGGAGAAATTGTGGTTGCCCCCAACTCATTTATCTGCCTTGTGAACAATAAGGTTTCAGGAGTAGAGAATGTGATTCCCGATGTGGATGAAGATTCTATGATTGTCTATGCTTCCGAAGGAGAACTTTGCGTCAGCAACGCTCAGAGCGGCATACGCATCTATGATCTCCAGGGAGTCTGCCACTATAATGACGCCAACGCTTCCGAAGTGCGCGTCGCTTTGCCCGCAGGAATGTACATCGTATGTTCCGGCGCCGCAGCCAAGAAAGTAAGACTCTAACGGGGTTGCATCAGGTATTATTTATAATTAACTTTTATATACCAATATTTACGCAATAGGCAGCGTTAAATAAATGCCTGAATCAAGAGAGGGTGTGTAATCCTCCCGACATTCCAAAGCGTTTTCCGGAGGGTCAGCACCCTCTCTCAGAAGAATACCGGAAAACATGAATTGTCTAAATTTTGGGTTATATACATTAGTAATTTCTATTATCCCCCGGTCGGCGGCTTCAACCGCCTCCCGAGGGAGGAGTAATCCGGACGTCGCGATGACGCCCGGATTATTTTTTTAACTTTTGCAGGACTCCAGCCCCCGCCTCCCTCCCCTCATTTTGATTTGCATAGCAAGGTATTATTGATTAAATTTGCATAAGTAAGTACGCAAGTTATCCGGATTGATGCATAAGAATCTCTCTGCCGAAGAAATTAAGGATGAGGCTCTCATCAATGAAGCCTATAAATCGATGCTCAATGTCTACCTCAACAGCAATCATCGCCGGAAGGTGGATATCATCGAGAAGGCTTTCCGCTTCGCCAAGAACGCCCATGAGGGTGTCAGACGCCGGAGCGGCGAACCTTATGTGCTCCATCCCATCGCCGTTGCACGAATTGTAGTCGAGGAACTCGGACTCGGGTCAACCTCAATCTGCGCCGCGCTCCTCCATGATGTCGTGGAGGATACGGAATATACCCACGAGGATATTCTCCAGGCTTTCGGCGAGAAAATCGCATCAATCGTAGAAGGACTCACTAAAATCTCCGGCGGCATTCTTGCTGCCCATGCTTCAGTGCAGGCTGAGAATTTCCGAAAACTCCTCCTCTCTATGTCGACCGACGTGCGTGTAGTCCTCATAAAGATGGCAGACCGCCTCCACAACATGCGTACCCTTTCGGCTCTCCGCCCGGAAAAGCGACTCAAGATAGCCGATGAGACGCTATATGTCTACGCTCCTCTCGCCCATCGACTCGGTCTATTCAAAATCAAGACCGAACTCGAGGAACTCGCATTCCGCTTCAAACACCCCGCGATCTATAATGACATACAGTCGAAAATCGAAGCAAGCGAGGCGGAACGCTCCCGCATCGTGGCGGATTTCATCAATCCCGTAAAGAAAAAGCTTGATGCCGCGGGATATAAATATGAAATCAAGGCAAGAGTGAAGTCGGCTTATAGTATCTTCAATAAGATGCAGAAGAAGGGGGTCGCTTTCGAGGAGGTCTACGACATTTATGCCGTCCGCGTAATTTTCGATAACGACAATGATGAGCTCGAAAAACTGAAGTGCTGGGAAATCTATACCTTCTTCACCGAGGGACATACAGTCCATCCCGATCGCCTGCGCGACTGGACCTCCACACCGAAAGCCAACGGCTATCGCGCACTCCATCTGACGGCTATGGGACCCGGAGGAAAATGGATCGAGGTTCAGATTCGTTCACGCAAGATGGATGAGATTGCCGAACTCGGTTATGCCGCCCATTGGAAGTATAAGACGGGAGAAAAGACAGACCCTTACCATTCGGACCTCGATTCGTGGATGAACACCGTCAAGGACATCCTCGCTCATCCCGAACCGAATGCCCTCGATTTCTTCGACACCATAAAACTCTCCCTCTATTCCCGGGAAATCTATGTTTTTACCCCCAAAGGGGATCTGATTACTCTCCCTTCGGGATCTACTGTGCTCGATATGGCTTTTGCCATCCACTCACAGCTGGGCTATCATTGCGTCGCCGGAAAAATCAACCGTCGGCTCGTCCCGCTCAGCCATGTGCTGGAATCAGGAGATCAGGTGGAAATCATCACATCCACCAAACAGACACCCGCCGCCGAATGGCTGAATTACTGTCATACAGCCAAAGCCCACAATCGGCTGCGAACCTTCCTGCGACGCTCCTTCGCCGGCTCCGGAGATAATCCGGCAGATGCGACAACATCTACCGGACACTCTTCCGGATCGACGGCTCTCCCCAAAATTCCTTCCGAACCATTCTTCGCCGATATTCGCATCGAAGGGAAAGATCGCGAGGGGATGCTCGTGGACATAGTGGGTAAGACCTCTGCTAATAAGCGTGTGGCAGTAAAAGGACTGAATATCGATACCCATGGAGAAATCTTTGAATGTCATATCTCCCTGAAAGTCCAATCTGTCCATGCCCTTAAATATCTCTGCCGCGGATTGCGGAAAATTCCGGACATCACAAAAGTGACCCGAATATCTTCCGGACTTGACTCCTGAGCCGGTATTCACTGCCCCCTCCCCCCCCCGGCTTCCCCGGCTACCAAAGCGAAATAAGAAAGTAATGAAAAGATGAAGAAATTCTTTAATAAATTAAATATCATAAGAATCGCCATGCTGCTCGGCGCTACAATCATCATTATGCTGATTATGCCCCGCGCCGATCATCAGTCGTTCTCCTACGAACTTAATCAACCCTGGAAATATCCTTTGCTGACCGCTGAGTTCGACACCCCAATTCTTCGCGACTCCGCATCTATCAATCGCATGCGCGACAGCATCGAGGCTGATTTCATACCCTTTGCTATCCGAAGAAATGATATAGCCGCCGAAAATATCCGCCGCTTCTCCACGTCGCAACATGCTGAAATTACTCCTGCCGAAAAGAACATACTGACCTCCCTTTTGAATAATGTCTATCAGCAGGGAATCGCCGAGAAAGGACTCTACACCAAAATTCATACGGGTAATAACACCAAAATACGCACTTTATCGGAGGAGCGCAAGGATGTGCCCCCCGTGATTCGCACTCAGGAGGGTAACTCTCTGCTGACATCCAAGCAGGCTTTCGACTATGTGGATTCGGCATATTCGGCTGCCACAGGCATCAAGCGCGGAGAAATGAAGGCTTCGCTGGCTCGCAGCCTGACCGCCGTCATCGCTCCCGACGTTCTCCTCGATTCCGTCAATGACACCAAATATCGCAATCAGGAACTCCTAAATGTCAGCGGAGCGCTCGGAGTCATAAAGAAAGGACAAAGAATCGTAGACCGCGGTGAGATTATCAATCGACAGATTTTCACAAACCTCAACACTTATCAGGAACTCCTGCAGAGCAAACGCGCCGAGACTACCACGAATTATTATTTCTATCTCGGTCAGGGACTCTATATCCTCATCTGCTGGCTGATACTCTATATCTTCCTCGCAATATATCGCAAGGAATTTTATGCAAATCTGCGTAAGATGACATTCCTTGTCTGCTACATCACTTTCTTTACTGTCGTGGCAGCCCTCGTTCTGGAATGGAATCCGACGGCGCTGTCGCTCATTCCGTTCGCCGCGGTGCCGGTCATTGTAATGGTGTTCTTTGATTCGCGGACTGCTATATTCTCCCTCCTCGTCTGCGTCTTGATGATGGGACTAATTGCTACATATCAGTTCCAGTTCGTATTCCTCGAACTGACGGCAGGACTGGCTGCCACTTTCTCCATCAATCATCTCTCAAAGCGCAGCCAGTTGCTGCGGACAGCCATTGTCACGCTGGCTGTCTATTGCCTTGCCTATACAGCATTGACAATCGCTACCGACGGCAACCTCGACAACTTCTCTCCCCGCCTCATCCTTTTCTTCTTCTTTAATTCTCTCATCCTCTCTTTCGCCTATATCCTCGTGCTTATCGTCGAGAAATGCTTCGGGTTCACTTCAATGGTGACTCTCGTAGAACTTTCCGACATCAATAATCCCCTCCTCCGCCGACTTGCCGAGGAAGCGCCCGGCACATTCCAGCACTCGATGCAGGTCTCCACTCTCGCTGCCGAGGCTGCCCGCGCTATCGGGGCAAACACGCAGCTCGTGCGTACGGGCGCCCTCTATCATGACATAGGGAAACTCGAAAGCCCCATATTCTTTACTGAGAATCAACACGGCATCAACCCTCATGCAGGACTGAATCCCGAAACTTCCGCACATAAGATAATATCCCACGTCACCAACGGACTGACGCTTGCATCCAAAGCCAAGCTCCCGCAGGTGATAAAAGACTTTATCTCTCAGCATCACGGCAAGGGGCTTGCAAAATATTTCTATAACACTGCCGTCAATAATGCTCCGGAAGGGGAGGAAGTCGACCCGACTCTTTTCCAATACCCCGGACCCAATCCGCAGTCGAAGGAGACTGCAATCCTGATGATGGCTGACAGCGTGGAGGCGGCATCACGCAGCCTTAAGGATTATACTCGCGAAAGCATCGACAATCTCGTCAATAAGATTATCGACACTCAGATTGCCGACGGACTCTTTAAGGAATCCCCTCTTTCATTCGCGGATGTAGAGACAATCAAGGATACTTTCAAGAAGCGACTCGCTACAATCTATCATACCCGCATCGCATACCCGACTATCAATAAATAGTTGAGCACTCTTCAATATTATTTCTTATTCAGGCGTTATAATAATAAGTAATATTGGAGTTAATCTTCTCAACCCGAAATTTAATATGGAAATTTTCCTCATTATAGTCAGTGTGCTCCTATGGCTGGGAGCTTTGGTGGCGCTTCCGAAACGCATTCTTCTGGCGCCGGCGCTCTCCTACTGCGCCATGCTCATCATCAGTTTTGCGAAAAGCGGCGGGTATCCTATCGTGCCTGTCTCCAACGGACTGACGATCTCCTGGCTCGCCATATCGCTCGTCGTGATGCTGATAATCCTGCTCCAGAATCCGGCTATTCGCCAGCAGAGCCGCGGAGTCGGATATATGACTGTCGGCGCCCTTGCAGGAATGGCAGTCGGACTCGCCGGCTTCACATTCTCCACCTCCCTGCAGCTCCTCTATGCAATCATGATTCTCGCTACCGCCGGCGGAATCATCCTCGGAATGCTCCTCTTCGCCAATACCCCCGACGGCAGAGCCGTCAGTCCCTCCTCCGGAAATTTCCTTAAGTATCTCCTCGCCAAAGGTTTTCCGATTCTGATAACTGTAGCCCAGATCGGAATTGTAGCAGTAATTCTCATAGCAGGTCATCTTATGGCTTGATTTATATATTTGAAATGAAACTAAAGCGTATATTCTCGATAATTCTCCCTGCTCTTCTCCTTGCAGCAATCCCCGTCGCCGCAGCCCAGACCGCCGCGAAGGGGAAAAACGCGCGTAAAATCACAGTCGAAAAACCGGATCTGGAAAAGATTGCCAAAGCTACTCTCGACCCGAAAAGCGAATTCTATTTTCCGAATCTGATGAAGACGTTTAACCGCAACGACACTTCGATGACCAAGGAGCAATATCGCAATCTCTACCTCGGATATCTCTTTCAGGAGGATTACGACCCCTATCGCACATCCCCCTATAATGCTCAGACAGATTCCCTCCTTGAAGTCACCACCGCTACTAAAGCGCGTCTGACCGCCATGACCGATTCCCTCAATAAGCTTATTAAAGCAAATCGCATATCGGGGCATGAAGCTGAAAAACAGAAGGAGCGCCTGAGCAACACCTATAAGCGACAGCTCCGCGAACTCTCGACTGCCACCGAGCTGTCACTGAAGGATAATCCGTTCGATCTGCGTCAGATGTCGGTGCTCGTACGCGCCTCTAAGGAGATGGGAAATGCGATGAAAGCAAAAATATGGGAATATCGCCTTGAGAATATATTAGGTGCGATTAAATCGACCGGCACAGGCGAGGATATGGACAACGCATTCTATGTCATCTATCCGATGCATGAGTATAATATGATTCAGCTTTTAGGGTATTCACCGACAGCTGTGGATTTCCCGGCAGAGGGATTCGACTATATCTCGGTAACTCCGGATGCAGATTCCGGCATTAAAATCCGCAAACCTGTAGAGGGATTCTATTTCAATGTCATCCCTCTGACGGAGCAATATGAGCTGAAGCACCCGGAAGAGCAGGAAGCGAGTGAGGAGTAGTGATTAAGTAGTAAGGAGTAGTGATTAAGTAGTAAGGAGTAGTGATTAAGTAGTAAGTAGTAAGGAGTAGTGATTAAGTAGTAAGGAGTAGTGATTAAGGAGTAAGGAGTAGTGATTAAGTAGTAAGGAATAGTGATTAAAGAGTGAGGAGTGAGGAGGCGGAATTTTGAATTGTAAATTAAAAAAATAAACGATATGGAACAGAATGAAAAAGTAGGACCCGGCAAGTATGTCAAGTATGCCTACAAACTTTATAGCGAACCGGATGGCGAACTCCTTTTTGAAGCTAAGGAGGATGCTCCGGATGAGATGGTGTATGGCGTTAGCCACGAGGTTGTGCCCGGGCTTATTGCTGCCCTCAAGGATTTGGGTGCGGGTGATAAGTTTGAGGTTGTGCTCCCCCCGGCTGCCGCATTCGGCGACAGATATGACGACAATGTAGTCACTCTGGAGCGTGAGATTTTCGAGCGCGACGGAGAGCTTGCCGAAGAAGTGAAAGTCGGTGCGGAACTTCCGATGATGACTGCGGAAGGTTTCCGTATCCTCGGACGCGTTCTGGACATTGACGACAAGGGGATCCGCATGGACTTCAACCATCCCTTTGCAGGAAAGACAGTGAAATATGTCGGCAATGTCGTTGAGGTTCGCGAAGCGACTCCCGAAGAACTTCATCCGGCAGGAGGATGTGGCGGCGGATGCTGCTGCGGCTCCGAAGGCAGCTGCCACGAAGGCGACTGCGGCAGCGGATGCAGCGAAGGCTCCTGCGGCTGCCACTAATCCCCAGACATACGCACTTCTTTCTTAGACAGAAGTCCCCAAGCCGCTTTGGCGCCAACTCATAGAAATATAACAGAAAGCCGGAATAAATCCGGCTTTTTTTAGGAATGTCTAAACATTCGCTTCGAGGTTTCTCCTCAATTTG
>JAAVBC010000007.1 GCA_014803765.1 Bacteroides sp.
AAAGTCCCTTTTAGGACAATCTGATTTTTACATTGCAAATATAAAGGGGGTTGAAGCGCGTAGCGCTGATACCCCCGGATCTCAGGACCAATCAAAGGTCACCAACCCGCGGAAGCGGGTTGCCTTACCGGAAGCCTCAACGCCAACCTTGTGCTTAACACTGATACCCCGGTGAGGCAACCCGCTCCGCAGGTTGGATGATACTGTATCAGGTTACATGTCCGCAGGTTTCAGCCCTACGGGCTTCAACCCGCGGTTAACGGTGATGTAACCCCCTCCGGGGGTTAGTGTAGGAAGCGGGTAGGAGGGGATAGGAGTGGATAGGAGTGGATAGGAGGGGATAGGAGTGGATAGGAGGGATAGGAGTGGATAGGAGCGGATAGGAAGCGGATAGGAGCGGAGAGGAATTGGTTGGGGGGGGAGGGGAAAAGCAAAAAGACCACCCTTCGCAGGGTAGTCTTCTTGTGATTCGTGCAGGATTCAAACCTGCAACCTTCTGATCCGTAGTCAGATGCTCTATTCAGTTGAGCTAACGAACCGTATCATGTTTTTAGTCCTATGTGTACCGTATGAAATTCATTGTCTCACGACAACTTCTGTTAATAATTATCGGTGATTCGTGCAGGATTCAAACCTGCAACCTTCTGATCCGTAGTCAGATGCTCTATTCAGTTGAGCTAACGAACCATTGCTTGAGTCACATTCCCTTCGACTTCTCCGCTGAGTGCTTCGTTTGTCGTAGAGTTTGTTTCTCTTTTGCGAGTGCAAAGTTAAGACATTTTTCTGAGTTGTGCAAATATTTCACGAAAAAAAATAGAAAAAATCTTAACTTTTTTTGTGTTCCTCATTCGGCGTTCCAATGATAGCGGACTGTGCTGCTCCCCGTGATTCCCGGAATCGGCGGGTTTACTTTGCTGATTTCCACTTCTATACTCCTCACTAAAGTCCACCTGTTCCGAATTGTGTCGGCTATCCGGTAGGCTACGGTCTCCAAAAGTTTTCGGGACATCATCATCTCCCTTTCAGCGATTTCATAGAGGTCGGCATAGGAAAGTGAATTATTCATTTCATCATCAAGTGGAGAAATCACAGGGTATTCGACACTAAGATTAATGCTAAATTCATTTCCAGCCTCACTTTCATGAGCCATCACGCCATGAAAGGCATAAAATCGGCAATCCTTCAGAGAGATGATGAAACACTCCATTGCGGGGATATTTAAAAGTCGAGAAAAATCAGCTTCAGAAGTCCGTCGATCAGCTTAACGACAACTGATCTTGTCGATGCGGCGCAGATGTCTGCCTCCTTCGAACTTCGCTTCAAGATAAGCGTTCAGAATTCCGATTGCTTCATCGTAGCTGACGAAGCGTGCCGGGAGTACGAGGAAATTGGCATTGTTATGTTCCTTTGCGAGAGCTGCCAGCTCCGGGCGCCAGCATAGCGCCGCGCGGATTCCCTGATGCTTATTGAGGGTAATCTGAATGCCATTACCTGTGCCGCACATTGCCACACCGAATGCAGCCTCGCCATTCTCGACTGCCAGAGCGGCAGGGTGAGCATAATCCGGATAATCACAGGATTCCTCCGAGTCTGTGCCGAAATCAAGTACATTATAACCCTTTTCGTTGAGATACTCCTTAAGTGCGCATTTCAGGGTGTAGCCTGCATGGTCACTTGCCATTGCAATTGTTTCCATCATGTATATTTTAGTTATCTTCTTTGTCGTGTTTCTCTTCCGCAGTTGCGCTTTTCTCTTCTGCTATCTCGCGGTTGATTTTCTCGATATAATCGAGTATATCCTCTCTGCCGCGCGGTTTTTCACTCGAAGTGACGAATATAGGGGGCAGTTCCTCCCATTGCTCTCGGAGCACTTTGCAGTAATCATCCACCATCTTCTGCCCTGCCTGCGGACCCAGCTTGTCAGCCTTTGTAAAGACTATTGCAAAAGGAACCTGATTCTCACCGAGCCATTCGAGAAACTCAAGATCTATTTTCTGCGGTTTGTGGCGGATATCAATCAAGACGAAGAGGAGAGCCATCTGAGGTCGCTCCAGGATATAATCTTCGATAATCCTGCGGATTTCATCGCGCTGACTCTTTCCGCGTGCAGCATAGCCGTAGCCCGGAAGATCGACGAGATACCATTGCCCGGTGTTGATATTAAAATGATTTATCAGCAAAGTCTTGCCCGGGGTCTGCGAGGTCTTCGCAAGTCGACTCTTCGTCAGCATATTTATAAGAGAGGATTTACCGACATTCGATCTGCCGATAAATGCATATTCGGGTGCATCCGTTGCCGGACATTTCTTAACGTCGGCATTACTTATTTCAAATTTGGCGTTTTTGATTTCCATAACTTAATCTATAATTTTGTGTCGGTTGGGGAGAGGGGTTTGATTACTCCTGAGGAAGGAGAGTGGAATGAAGGAGATTGAGAATTTCGGAAACCCTATCCTCAGGAATCAGATAAGAAAGGGTTGTCTCCGACATTCGGTCCGAATATGCCGGCACCTCCACTCCGGAGCTTTTTATAAGATTCAGAATGAGACCGGAGAGAGCCGGAATTTCGCGTATATTGTCGCCGACGGCAGCTATTGCCGCCAATCCGGAGCGGATCTCTATCGGATTTAACATTTCCGAGTTCATTTCGGGAGCGAATTCCTCCATCAGAAGAGCATGAGCTGCTGCTGCTTCAGAGGAGGGGACGGAAAATGCGAATATGTCAGGGGCGGCAGGAGTCTGGATTCCTCCTTTGATACCCTTCTTGGAGATTGCATTATGTACACGCGAAGATATGGAGCTGTCGGACTCAATCAATGATCCCCGCATAGTGATAAGGGAAAGATCCTTAAGAGCGGAAAGTCCGACGATTCCCTTGCGTTCACCCTTAGGATGATCACAAATCAGCGTGCCGGGAGCCTGCGGACGATGAGTATTCAGAATGCGAATCGGTATATTTTTATGGAATACGGGGTAGATCGTCGGAGGATAGATGACCTTCGCACCGAATGTACACAGATCCATACTCTCTACGAACGACATCTCCTCAATGACGCGGGCATTCTTGACGATGCGCGGATCAGTAGTGAGGAATCCGTCGACGTCAGTCCAAATCTGCAGCACATCGGCATCCAGGGCTGCAGCGACGAGGGCTGCGGTATAGTCTGATCCTCCTCTTCCGAGATTAGTGATTTCTCCGCTNTCCTTATCAGTAGATATAAATCCNCCCATTACGACCGGATACTGTNTTCCGGNGAGATTCTCACGTATAAGTCTNTCAGTAAGCTCCGTAGAAGCGATATTCTTATCGTGCCATTTCTCGGTCTTGATTATATTCAGAGAATCGGCATGCGATGCGCCCTTGATAATGTTGGCAACAATGATCGATGACATTCTTTCTCCAAGACTCACAATGCGGTCGAGAGTAGGAGNGGGGAGATAAGAAATGAGGTTGATGCCCTGATATAGATTTTTCAGTTCTTCGAGGAGCGGGGTGATAGCCTCGCGTGTCNGAGTTNTTTTCTCCGGATCCTGAATCATATCGGCNATAATCCGATAATGGCGTTCTGCCATCNCCTCCCANTCAGCGANGAAATCGCAGGANGANTCGGCAGCTCCCTTNGCAGTGGNGATAAGGCGGTCGGTCAGACCTCCCAGAGCAGAGACCACGACTACTGCGTCCTCTGTCAGGCTCTCTACTATATTCTTTACATTTTTCAGGCTCTCCGATGTGCCGACCGAAGTGCCTCCGAACTTTAAAACTATCATTGTCTAAGAGCGGGTCAAAAAANNTTACGTTTGCAATCGAGGGAGGGGATAGAATAAAATTATTCAGTACCGCCCGGAGATGCCATCNTCCGNATTCATTGCAAAGTTAGTCAAGAAATCGCATAAATTCAAGAAAAATCAGTTCATATTCGGGTCAGACGGGAGTATCTGCCAATGTCGATGCCGGTCATCGAGGGATTTTGCGAAATGATGCCACATTTCATCCCCCGTATAATCAAGGACAGAGTGAGGGTCNAGAGTATTNTTNACGACGCTCCATGCTCCCGCTTCGATCTCCTTNTCCAGTTGCCCGGCGCTCCAGCCGCTGTAGCCGAGTATGAAGCGGATATCCTCCTTCGGTTCGGGGTCATTGTGAAGGGATTCCACCATTTCGTCATAATCTCCGCCGACATATATTCCNGGGATTATCTCCTTGCTGCCACTTATATTGTTGCCGAAAGAGTGTAGCCAGAAGAGGCGCTGAAGATCTACGGGTCCNCCATTAAAGATGTGCATATCGCCNACTTTNCCGGNCACTTCGCAGACGTCGTGGATTGTCAGATCGAGTCGACGATTGAGAATAAGACCGATGTAGCCGTCGGATTCATCCTTGTCAAGGATNAGAATGACGCTTCGTTGGAAGCTCGGGTCGCGTAATAGGGGGGAGGAAACTAATATCGAACCGGCTCTGAGNGGTTCGGAAATTGGCGGAGTATCTTGATTTTCGTTTTTCATAGTTTTTAATGTTTTGGTTTTGCTNAGGGGAGAGTTTTGGNGGACGCAGGAGCGGTGNGTACGCGCCTTGCGTAAATCTATTCGGNTGGCGGACGCACGAGCCGTGCGTCCCTACATTTGNGTATATCTATATAACGCTTCAGAACNGAAAAAGTGGGATGGGGGGTAATAAAGGAAGGAGGATTTGCCNATNNATANGCAAATCCTCCTTGTTATTGTTGGGATTCCGCTTGGGNCGGACGCACGAGCCGTGCGTCCCTACNTTTGCGGAAAGTATTTTTTTTACTGATAAGATTTATTTGATGACAACCTTTTCAGCCTTGCCGCCGCAAACCTTAACGTAAACGCCGTTTTCGGGGTTAGCGACCTTCACACCCTGAAGAGTGTAGTATTCAGCAGCAGCCTCAGCAGCCTCGATTTCCTCGACGCCAACAATTGTAGATTTCGCAACCTTCACAGAGATGTCGTAGCCATTAGCCATGTCAACCTGATCATCTTTGTAGAGGTAAGCAGAGATATAGTTCTTCACATTGTCAGCTACTATTGTGAAGCTATTAGCCTTATAGAAGCCATACTGAGTCATCATATCAACGGGATACCATTCAGCGGGAGCAACCTTNGCAAGGGGGCTAACCTCTGCNNTTGTGAAATCACCCTGAATCAACCAGCCATCCCAACCTTCGGGAATACCGAGAGTGACAGTAAACTCATCAGTNGCAGACTCACCTGTGATTGTGATATCAGTGCCGTTCTGAACGATGTTGAGAGNNGCATCGCTTGCGATTTCGAGNCTTTCGGGATATACAGCCTCAGGNGCTTTTTCCTTTTCGTATGAAACAACGTAGAGCTGTGCATNGCCCTNGTAAANAACTACTACNGCAAGAACGTCNGTNTATTCGCCTGCGGGAACACCTTCGATTGTGTAGTTATTGCGGAAAGTAACTTNTGTGCCGTTGATAACGCCGNNGAAGTTNTCCTTANTAGAGGGAGTAGCTTCATCGAAAGTTACATGGAAATANGCAACCTTGTTNACGTCAGCTGCAGTGGGGACACCGAGAGTGGGGTACTCAAGGAATGCTGCCATGTTAGTTGAAGAAGCGGGGAGCNNTGCAACGGGCATCAGCTCGGGNGTCACANNACTATAAAGAGTATATTTAGCNGCCCANCCTGCGGGGATGANGTCNCCTGTTTTGTATTCNTTTGTGCCGTAGATCTGGATCCACTCTTCGCCATCAGTTACGAATACATTGCTGTNNTNAACGAAACCGACCATAAGTTCGCAACCAACGATNACCTCTGTGTTATNTGCGAGGTTGATCATCTGAGCGATTGTGCTAACNGTGTTAGCTACAGTAAGAGTGTAAGAAACAGTGGCGGGCTTATACTCATCATTACCTTCGAAAGTAGCAGTGATAGTAGTTGTGCCTACNCCGTTAACCTTGATACCCTGAGCAGTTACAGAAGCTACAGTCTCATCAGAAGAAGTGTAGGTAACGGGGAGGTTGTTGGGGTTAGAAAGAGTTGCACCTGTGAAGTACTGCTGGTTNGAACCTACGCTATACTCAGTGTTGTCAAAAGCGATTTCAGCGGGCTTTCTGTCGTCAGTAGATGCTCCCTCGTATGTAATTGTGATAGTCTGTATCGCATTATTGGCAGTGGGAGTTAAAGTTACTGTTGCTTCGGAAGTATTGCCGGTCCAATTATAAGCTTTGCTTACATAGGAAACCGCATCACCATTAATTGAGCAAGTACCCAAGGTCTTTGCAGCTGCTATATTAATACCCGTAATTTCAGCGTCCTGAACAGATACTGTAAANGAAGTTGTTCCTTTATAGANGCGAAGNCCATCTGTCCAAAGACGGAAGCCATTACCTGATGTGGCTTTATTAAGGGTGATTTCGGAAGTGCCTTCTTTTACAATTGTGCCGCCGGCAATGTAAGTTGTAGCACTTCTTTCGAGACCATAATCGTTGTTTTNGAAGTCAAAAGTCACTGTTTCAGCTGAGGCAGAGCCAACCAGCGCAACAGTGGCGAGAGAAAGTAAAAACTTTTTCATTTGATTGAATATTAAGTATTTAATTGTTAGAAATGTTCAGATGGAATTTATTTGTTAGTTATAGTCATTCCGGAATTTAAATTGTTGTTCGGGAATCTGATGCAAAGATANAGATAATTCCCCNAATTTCCCAAATATTTCTGAAAAAGTTTTTTTTGTGNAATATAATTTANGTTNNGCAANTACGTTTAGGACTCGCAAATCGTAGTTTANAGAGGCAGAACNNTCTCCCCGCGAATGTAGGGACGCACGGCTCGTGCGTCCGCCNTCAACATATTGAGTTTCAAGCCAATCATAGCGNACGCACGAGCCGTGCGTCCCTACATTTGCTGAAACTTGGTGAATACTAAATTACTGCTCGCAAAGGGTAGTTAGCAGATCTGTGGAATCCGAATAAATCCGTGAGACGGAGGCGAAGCCGAGCGTCAGTGTGATCGCCTTCCAAGAAATAATCGCCACCATCAAAAAAATAAAAAATCCGTGAAATCCGTTAGCATCCGAGCAAAAATATCCGTGTGCAAATAAATCCATTCCAATCCATAAGAAGATCATGGACAAGTAGGTAATAACAGAGATCTATAGGATTGTTTTTGGATTATGAGTACACGGATTTTTTGGCTCGGATGCTAACGGATTTCACGGATTTTTTTATATAATATCTTGCTGGAAGTTGTTGGATTTACACTGACACTTGGCTTCGCCTCGTGTTAATGGGATTCCACGGATTTAAGACAAACAACCTTCATTTCGTAGTTGAGGAACCCCTCCCTTAATAACACCTCAAATGTAGGGACGCACGGCTCCTGCTTCCGTCATCAACATATTGAATCACAATCCAATAGGAGCGGACGCACGAGCCGTGCGTCCCTACATTCGCGGGCGTTGTGCGTCCCTACATCACCGATCAATATAGGGGGAGGATGAGGATGGAGATATCGCGGAAGGANCCTTGGCTGAAATGCCAGGAGGGGAGGGTNCCGANCTCTTTGAAGCCGACNTTCTTAAACAGACGGAGAGATGCGGTGTTGTCGGTGGAAACTTTTGANAGGAGATTGAGAAGATGCAGATTTCGTTTGCAATATTNAATCCCTATTTGAAGTGCCTGCGTGGCAATCCCCTGANTNCGNAGGGAGGGCAANATATAGAGACCCACTTCNGCGTGAAGATTTCGCGCCGAAATATCGAAAAGGTCGAATAGTCCNGCCGGCTTGCCATCCTNCTCAATAATNAAGCGTAACTGACCCGAACGGAAAGGGTCGGCATCATAATTNTCGGCATATCGCCTGAGAAGATGNTGAGAGAGAGGTGCGCCATGTTCCGAAGCATAGCCGGCAAGGGGGTCGGACTCCATTTCGAAAAGAGACNCTGCNTCCGNNGGTTCGACAGCGCGTAGAGTAATATTCATTTTGAAGTGAAAGTATTGGTNAAAGGTACGCGATTGAGTAGCGAACGACCGAGAGTCAGTTCGTCGGTGAATTCCAGTTCATTGCCGATNCTGATTCCNCGGGCAAGAATAGANATTTTNACCCCNGTGTCAGCAAGTTTNCGGAAGATGTAGAAATTGGTGGTGTCACCCTCGATAGTAGGGTTAAGCGCCAAAATTACCTCCTCCACATTCTCCTCCCNAACCCGACTGACGAGAGAATCAATTTCCAGATCCGAAGGAGAAATACCGTCGAGAGGGGATATCACACCGCCNAGNACATGATAGAGACCNGAAAACTCATGGGTTGCCTCAATAGTCAGCACATCCTTCACATTTTCCACTACGCAGATAATAGCNGGATTGCGTCGCGGACTTGAACAGAGATCGCACTCCTCGTTCTCACTGATATTATGGCATCGGCGGCAATAGCGTATATTTTTCCGCATCTCAATNAGAGACTCCCCNAGNCCTACNGCCTCATCCTCTTCCGCGCGCAGGAGATGGAGGGCNAGCCGCAGNGCGGTTTTNCGNCCGATGCCCGGAAGTTTGGCAAGGCGGTCGACCGCCGTGTCCAAAAGAGAAGAATTATATGATCGATTCATTGATATAGTCTGAAAAAAAGTGATATAGTCAGAAAAAAGTATTAATTTTGAAGTTGATTCGCCTATAAANGCTGAATCCAAAATAAGAAACGAAAAAATGATAGATTATATTGCAGGTAAAATCGCCGAACTTCAGCCCGCAGTGGCAGTCATAGACTGTTCGGGAGTNGGGTANGAACTGAACATCACACTCGTTGACTATGCCAAATTGCAGACGATGACCGATGCGAAGCTTTATGTCCATGAATCCATACGCGAGGATGCTCANGTGCTCTTCGGATTNCTGGAGAAGCGCGAACGGGAATTCTTNCGTCTGNTGATAGGNGTAAGCGGTGTCGGACCGAACACAGCGCGCCTTATACTCTCCTCATTGACTTCCGATCAGTTAGCGGAAATAATAGCCTCAGGCAACGACAAACTGCTTAAAAGCGTCAAAGGGATCGGAGGGAAGACAGCGCAGCGCATAATAGTCGACCTCAAAGATAAAATAAATGTAGATGTCTCAACGTTATCTACTCGTATGCCGATGAACGACGACTCCTATAAGGATGCGCTTTCGGCACTCGTGATGCTCGGCTTTTCGCAGGCACCGAGTCAGAAAGTGCTTCAGAAGCTTTTCGGAGAGAATCCGGAGCTGACGACGGAGAAGGCAGTGGCGCTGGCTTTGAAAATGCTCTGATTCAGCGGCATCATCACTCTATCGACTGACTGATGACATCAAAGGAACGAAAGAAACTTTGGAACTCCATATTTAAACTCCTTCCGGCAGGGATGCTGATTCTCCTGCCGGCATTCGTCATATCCTTTGCCCAGTACAGGAAATCCGAACTGGCTCCCCCTCCTCCGGCTCCCCGCACTGAATATCTTGACGGAACGCATATCCCCGATAGCATCATACTTCCCTCGCCGGTCAGCCCAACGCTCCCGCGCGGATACGCCGACTATATGGGGCAGGAATATGCAGCCGACCTCTCCGATCCGCAGAATATCAAGACAGAGGCTGTCTATGATCCCGAATTAGGGATGTATGTCCTGCATACCCGTGTCGGTGAAAATGACATCATCACCCCTTATATGATGACACCCGAGCAATACAATCAGATTGTCAATCGCCGGGGAATGTATGATTATTTCAGGGAGAGGAACTCCGTAGTCTCTCAGCAGGCGGAGAAGCAACCCTTTAACATTCTGGATATGAACTTCGCACTCGGACCGTTGGAAAAGGTTTTCGGTCCGGGGGGCGTGCGTCTGACGACTCAGGGTTCTATTCAGCTTTCAATGGGAATCAAGAGCAATAAGACCGACAATCCCGCTCTCTCGCTCCGTTCCCGCAGAAAGACATACTTCGACTTCGACCAGAAGATTCAGGCTACAATCGGTGCGTCCGTCGGCGACAAGCTGAAGTTCAATATGACCTATAATACCGACGCTACATTCGACTTCGACTCCAAGAATCTTAAACTCGCCTACGAAGGGAAAGAGGATGAGATTATAAAGACCATCGAGGCGGGTAATGTCAGTATGACTACGGGCTCTTCGCTCATTCGCGGCGGAACAGCGCTGTTCGGTGCAAAAGCCAAGCTGCAGTTCGGCAAGCTGACACTGACCGGTCTTCTCTCTCAGCAGAATTCAGAATCCAAGACTATCAATACGACCGGCGGCGTCCAGACCACTCAGTTCAATCTGCGTGCGAATGAATATGATGCGAACCGCCACTTCTTCCTCGCTCAATATTTCTATGATAACTACGATGCATTCGCATCGCGCATCCCCTTGGTGACCTCAGGAATATCGATCACACGTATTGAAGTCTGGATCACCAATAAGAACTCCAATTACCAGGAGAGCCGCAACTTCGTCGGCTTCATGGACCTCGGTGAAAATACCCGGCTTGCCAATGATTACTGGGTTGCGGACCGCGCCATGCCTATTCCGACCAATGCCTCCAACAACCTGCTTGAAGTACTGAAACGCGACTATCCCGATGCCCGCAACATCAACCGCGTGACCCAGGTTCTCGAACCCCTGCAGGCTTACGGAATTATGGGTGGTAAAGATTTCGAAAAGGTGGAAAGTGCGCGTCTTCTCAAATCAAATGAATATACGCTGAATCCTCAGTTGGGCTACATTTCGCTCAAGCAGGCATTGAATTCGGATGAGGTTCTTGCCGTGGCATTCGAATACACCTATAACGGTAAGGTCTATCAGGTCGGAGAGTTCTCGAGCGACATTACTCAGACCGATCAGTCACTCTACCTGAAGATGCTTCGCGGCACGACCATCTCCACGAAGCTTCCGATGTGGAAGCTGATGATGAAAAACGTCTACAACTTAGGCGCCTACCAGCTTCAGAGCAAGAACTTCAAGCTCAATATCAAATATCTCTCGGACACTACCGGCACGGAAATCACATATCTCCCTGTCGGTGATATCTCCAATAAGCCCCTTCTGCAGGTCATGAACCTCGACCGCCTGGACTCCAATCAGGAATCCAACTCCGACGGTCTGTTTGACTTCGTGGAGGGCTACACCGTGCAATCGCAGAACGGCAGGATCATCTTCCCGGTCGCAGAACCTTTCGGCGCGCATCTGGAGCGTAAGATCGGCAATGCGCAGCTTGCCGCTCCATATGTATTCAAAGAACTTTACGACAGTACACTCGTAGTGGCAAAGCAATTTGCCGATAAGGATAAGTTTTCACTCGTCGGCGAATACAGCGCCTCCAACGGTGCGCAGATTCGTCTGAACGCAATGAATGTGCCGAGAGGTTCGGTCGTAGTGACTGCCGGAGGCGCGACACTCGTGGAAAATTCCGACTATACTGTCGATTACAGCATGGGCATAGTGACGATCACCAACCAGAGTATCATTGACTCCGGCACTAACGTCAGCGTCACGCTCGAAAACCAGTCCATGTTCTCCATGCAGCGCAAGACTCTTCTCGGACTCGACGCGCAATATAAATTCTCGAAAGAACTGACTGTCGGAGGAACCCTTCTGCATTTCTCCGAGAAATCGCTCACCGAAAAAGTTAATCTCGGCGACGAGGTGATCAACAACACGATGTGGGGCTTGAATCTCTCGCTCAACAAGAATTTCATGTGGCTTACGAACCTTATCAACAAGGTTCCGACGATTAATGCCGTAGCCCCCTCATCGCTGAAACTCAATGCCGAGTTCGCGCAGCTCGTGCCTCACAAGCAGAAATCCGGTTCGAACAAGGGTTCATCCTTCATAGATGATTTTGAATCCACTCAGACCGGAGTCGACCTTCGCTCACCCTATTCATGGTTTCTTTCTGCCACTCCCTACAATAGCGGAGCCAACGCGCTCTTCCCCGAAGCCGCATTGTCCAACGATGTGGCATACGGCAAGAACCGCGCCCTCCTTGCATGGTATTATGTCGACCGCATCTTCACAATGAAGAACTCCTCCATGATTCCAGGCTACCTGAAGAATGATGTAAAGCAGTTGTCGAATCCATACGTCCGCGAGGTGAAGGTCAACGAGATCTTCCCCAACCGCGAGATAGTGTATGGCGAGCAGAACCTTATTCAGTGTCTGAATCTCTCCTTCTATCCGAAAGAACGCGGACCCTACAACCTTGATGCCGACAACATCGACTCTGATGGCAACCTGCTTATGCCCGAAAAGCGCTGGGGCGGTATCATGAGGAAGATGGATAACTCGAACTTTGAGAATTCCAATGTGGAGTATCTGCAGTTCTGGATGCTCGATCCCTTCCTTGACGAGGAAAATCCGAATAGGGAAGGTGGCGACCTCTACTTCAACTTCGGCGAAGTATCGGAAGATATTCTCAAAGATGGGATGAAGAGCTATGAAAACGGCATACCCATCGATGGCAACTACGACTTTATCGCAGAGACAAACTGGGGGCGTGTCAGCCGACAGAATTCACTGACCTACGCCTTCGAGAACGCTACCGATGCGCGCCCGAAGCAGGACGTCGGTCTCGACGGACTTCCCAATGACGACGAGTATAATTACTCCTCATATAAAGAATATCTCGATAAGCTGCGCGGTCGTCTTTCCCCTCAGCGTCTTGCCGAACTTCAGGAGATACCCTGGAGTCCGCTCAATGACCCTGCGGGAGATAACTATCATTTCTATCGCAGCGCATATTATGATGATACTCGCGCTTCCATTCTCGAACGCTATAAACATTATAACGGAGTGGAGGGTAACTCCCTGTCGCCCGATCAGAGTGATAACCCGCAGTATCAGTCAAGCCGCACAGTGCCTGACGTAGAGGATATCAACCAGGATAACACACTTAACGAATATGAACGCTACTTCCAGTATAAAGTATCTATCCGTCCGGAAGACCTGGAGGTAGGCAAGAACTATATCACCGACAAGCAGGTGTCGAGAGTCAACACACCTGCCGGAGAGCAGGAGGCAATATGGTATCAGTTCAAGATACCCTTGTCGCAGCCCGATGAGGTCGTAGGAGGAATCAGTGACTTCTCCACAATCCGCTTCGCGCGAATCTTCATGACCGGGTTTAAGGAGACGACCCACCTGCGTTTCGCCACACTTGAACTCGTACGCGGAGAATGGCGCGACTATCAGTTCAACCTCAACAGCCGCAATGATTCGCCGGCTGAGGGTGAGCTGGATATGTCGGTAGTGAATATCGAGGAGAATGCCGGCAGAACCCCGGTCAACTATGTCCTTCCTCCGGGTGTCGACAGAATTCAGGATCCGGGTCAGTCGCAGGCAACCCAGCTCAACGAGCAGTCGCTTTCACTGAAGCTGACGAATCTTCAGCCCGGCGACGCACGCGGCATCTACAAGAATACGCAGCTCGACCTGAGAATCTATCGCCGTCTCCAGATGTGGATACATGAGGAAGCGCTGATCGACGATCGCACGAATCTCAAGAACGGCGACCTTTCTATCTTCATCCGTCTCGGATCGGACGTGAAGAATAACTATTACGAATACGAGGTGCCGCTGGATGTCACTCCTCCGGGTGTCTATAACAACTATAACTCGGGCGACCGCGCTATAGTCTGGCCTCTCAACAACCGCATGGACTTCGACTTCTCCGTGCTGACCGATCTCAAGACGGAGCGTAACCGCGACCGTTCGGCAGGTGTGGAGGGTGTCGGCTACACGCAGCTCTTCAGTCGCAGAGACCCCTCGAACGAACGCAATACTATAAGCGTGATGGGTAATCCGTCGCTCTCGGATGTGAGAGTGATGCTGATAGGTGTGCGCAACCGTTCGAACACCGTGAAGGATGGCACAGTGTGGGTGAATGAAATGAAGGTCACGGACTTCAATGAAGATGGCGGTTGGGCAGCGAAAGTCAATGCCCAGTTGGCAGTGTCGGATGTGGCAAATGTCAACTTCTCCTTCCATAAAGAGACCTCAGGTTTCGGCGGTGTGGATCAGGGACTCGCATCGCGCAGACTCGAAGACTATCAGCAGATCAATGTAGCCGTGCAGGGTGATGTCGGTAAGCTCTTGCCCGAAAAGGCGAAGCTCTCCGCCCCCATCTACTATTCAAAGTCAAATGAGGTGACAACCCCGAAATATAATCCTCTTGACCAGGATATCCTCCTGAAAGACGCGTTGGAGGCAGCTCAGACCAAGCAGGAGAAGGATTCCATCCGGAATTATGCCGTAACCCGCAAGCAGGTAGAGAGCTTCTCCATTTCAAGTCTGCGTTTTAACATCACGAGCAAGACTCCGATGCCGTGGGACCCCTCCAACTTCACGCTCAACTTCTCTTTCAACCGACAGAAGAACTTTGATCCGACTACGGAATATGAATACACCAACGACTATCGCGGATCATTCCAGTATTCTTACTCCCCGATGATCAAACCTCTCAAGCCCTTCTCATGGGTGAAAGGGAAGGGAAAAACTGCGAAGTTCCTCAAGGACTGGCAGATCAACTGGCTTTTCAATAATCTGACATTCCTCACTTCGATGACGCGTTATTACTATGAACAGCAGACTCGCAGTGAAATTGATGTCGATTTCCAATTGCCGGTGCAGGTCAGCAAGAATTTCTATTGGAATCGCCAGTTGTCGCTCACATGGAATCTCCTTCCGAGCCTTAATCTCTCCTTCAATTCCAACACTATGGCAAGAATTGAGGAGGGAATTGGAGCAGTCAACAAAAAACTCTTCCCGGATCAATATCGCGACTGGAAAGACACTGTCCTCTCATCAATCAGAGGTCTCGGAACTCCCTGGAATTATAATCAGACATTCACGGGTTCATATCGTGCGCCCTTCAATAAGATAGCATTCCTGGATTATCTTACAGGAAACCTGACCTATACCTCCACTTACCAGTGGGATAGGGGAGCCACTATCGATGGAGAATCCATTGGCAACAGCATCCGCAACCAAACCTCATGGAACACGGATGCCCGCATCAACTTCGAAACTCTCTTCAACAAGTCGAAATATCTTCAGAAAATCAATAAGCGTTTCGCATCCTCTTCAAACAGGCGAGGTGTGAGTGTCGGGACTGTGAAGAAAGATAACAAACCGACGTTAAAGAAATTCGAGAAGGCTTACACCCTCTCGCTCGACACAACGACCATAATCGAGCATAATCTGAAGACCCGGCGCGTGAGGTTTAAGGCTACTGCAGCCGGAAAACCGATAACGCTGAAGACACGTGTCATTGACGACAACAAGATTGAGATTCTTTCCAAAGGTAAGACTAATATCAAGGTGACGGTCACTGAGATGGAAAAGGATAAGAAGAGTCAGTTCGGCAAAGATTTCGCAGAATATGCACTCCGCTTCCTGATGATGCCCAGAAGTGCAAGTTTCCGCATGAAGCAGAGCCACTCACTGAATCTCCCGCAGTTCGGTCCCTCTATCGGCGATATCTTCGGACAGTCTACAAAGTATGGTCCGATGTCGCCCGGTCTGGATTTTGCCTTCGGTTTCTATGGCGAAGACTTCGTAAATAAGGCGCTCGATCGCGATTGGCTTATTACTGATAACAATCAGGTCAGTCCGGCTATCTGGAACGAAAGTAAGGAATATAACTTCGAACTTCAGTTAGAACCTATACGTGGATTGAAAATTACTCTTACTTCAAATCTTACAGACTCGCGCACACGTCAGGTGCAGTTCATGTATGAGGGTATGCCGACCTCCCGCACAGGGTCTTATACCCGCACCCATGTTGCAATCCTGACAGCACTGAAGGGTTCGAAAGCAGAGGATGGTTATTACTCCGAGGCGTTCAACAAATTCTTAGAGTATATTCCGCGTGTCGCTTCCCGTTATGAGGCTGCCTATCATGGCAAGCAATATCCTTCAGGCGGTTTCCTTGAGGGAAATCCGCTTGCCGGCACTACCTATAATCCTCAGGTAGGTTCGGTCAGCGCTACAAGTTCCGACGTGTTGATTCCCGCGTTCATCGCTGCCTACAGCGGACAGAACGTCAACAGCATCACACTTCAGCTTTTCCCGGGACTTGCCTCCATGTTGCCGAACTGGAAAGTGACCTACGACGGATTCCAGCAGATGGGCTTCATGAAAAAGGCGTTTAAGACCTTTACAATCAATCATGCATATCAGTGTACATATTCCGTCGGGTCCTATTCATCATTCCTTGATTGGCAGAGCATCGGGGGCGACCTCGGATTTACGCTCGATGCGCAGACGAATATGCCGGTGCCCTCCTCCCCATACAGCATATCGAGCGTGGCGATTACGGAGAAATTCGCACCGCTTATCGGCGTGAACGCTACACTTCACAACGACCTCTCGATCAAGGCGGAATATAAGGATTCGCGTACACTCAACCTCAACTCGGCGGCAGGACAGGTTGTGGAGACTACGAGCAAGAACCTGACAATCGGAGCCGGTTATAAGATTGCCAACTTCAATAAGATATTGAAGATAGGGAGCAAGCAGGGTAATGTCAGCAACGACCTCTCGCTGAATCTTGACATCGCTTATGCCAACAACAACAGTCTTATCCGTCGCATCGAGACAGCCTATACTCAGGCAACGCAGGGTTCAAGCACCTTCTCAATTAACTTCATGGCAAGTTATATCCTGAGCAAGCGTATTACCCTTAATGCCTTCTTTGATCATCAGATCAACACGCCGCTCGTCAGCAATTCCTCATTCCCGACCTCCAACTCCAATTATGGGGTGAGTGTTAATGTGTCATTGGCGCGATGAGCAATATTCCTGAACTCGGAGCAGGGAAGACCCGAAGATCGCTGAGAAACGCCATAGTGGGATTGATATTCTTTTTCGCTATGATGGCTCTGCAGTTTGTCAGCCGCAAAGTATTCATTGATTATCTCGGGGCTGATATTTTGGGTATGAACTCCATGACGGTCAGCCTGCTTGAGTTCCTGAATATTGCCGAACTTGGAATAGGAGCCGCTGTCGGCATTTCGATTTATCGCCCTCTTGCTGTGGGGAATCAGACAGCTATTCTCGAAATCCTTGCCATCCATCGGAATCTATATAGAAAGGTAGCCCTGATAATCACTCTCTCAGCGGTTATTCTGAGTCTCTTTTTCCCGCTTATATATGCCAAGAGCGGTCTGCCGTTATGGTATGCATACTCTACTTTCGGGGTCATGCTTTTTTCAGCTCTGGCGGGTTATGTGTGGAATTATCGTCAGGTGCTTCTCTCAGCTTCACAACAGGAATACAAAGTGCAGATTGCATATCGGTTGCCGAAGTGCGTTCAGGTTCTGTTGCAGATAATCTGCATTGTGAAATTCCCGCAATATGGTTATCAGCTTTGGCTGATATTGGAAGTGGCAGGTACGATGGTGGCGACGTTGCTGCTGAACCGGATGGTCAGTCGTACATTTCCGGGATGGGAGGTTTCTGCTGAGGATACGCGCACACTGAGGAGAAGATATCCGGAAGTTGTAGGTCAGGTGAAGCGGCTGATGTTTCATAAAATCGGTGGTTTTCTTGTCAGGCAGATGAGTCCGCTCGTAGTGTACGCCTATCTAAGTCTTGAGGTTGTAGCTGTCTACGGGAACTACATTCTTATAGTGACAGGGGTCAACCGACTCATAGAAGCTCTCTTCAGAGGGCAGGAAGCCTTTATCGGGCACATTTCCCATACTGCAGATTTATCATCGCAGCGCGGACTATTTAGAGAATACTTCGCCGTGCGATTCTATCTTGCCACAGTGTGTTCATATATTTTCATAGAATGTGCTGCCCCGTTTATCAAAGTCTGGGTAGGGGAAGCATATTTGCTGAGTGAGACGGCGACTACGCTGATCGGCTTAATACTCTTCTTCAATATTCTGCGCGGGGCTGTAGAGACATTTCTGCTTGCCAAAGGACAGACCGGTGATATTTGGGCTCCGATTGCGGAGGGAGGCATAGCATTAGCGGCATCGTTATTATTAGGCTATTGGTATGGATTGGACGGAGTGTTGGGCGGAGTTGTGATAAGCCAGGTGCTGTTTGTAGGAATATGGAAACCGATTTATCTTCTGCACAAGGGGTTGGATGGAAGTGTCCTTCGATTCTACATGACTTTTACCAAGCAGCTACTTGTTTTGATCTTTGCTTTATCAGTTGAGGCGGGGTGGAAGATATTAGAGAACAGACCTATGGATGAAATAGATAACTTCAGTAATATTTGTCAGGGGTGCGTAATATTCATAGTGGTCTTTACCTGCGCTCTCTTACTTGCCGACTCAGGTTTCAGAAGATTTCCGTCAAGAATCCTCAATACATTTCGCCTCAAAAAAGAAAATAAGTGATGCAACCCCAATCCGCAGCTTGTTCCGCGTCCTACATGTGTAAATCAATCCATTCCAATCTTAGATAATACGACAAGTAGGTAATAATAGAGATCAATGGGATTGTTTTTTGATTATGAGCACACGGATCTTTGGGCTCGGATGAGGACGGATTTGACGCTCGGTGCTTGTCGGCGTTGACGTTTCCGGTTAGTCAACCCGCGTCTGTGGGGTTGGCAGAGAGACAGAGAATCGCCTTTTCATAAACCGGATATGAAAAAAGGTCGCAACCAGGAGGTCGCGACCTGAAAAATATGAAAAGGTATTGCTTGAAATCGGATTTCCGATTGATTCGCCTTGGTTTAAGTAAGTAATGAAAATTAAACGATATTATATAAGTAAGTAGGAATGAAATATCTTGTGTAATAAAACTTAATCTTTTTGGCTAATTTCCAATTGTCAGTCAGTCAGATACTAACGTATCTTCCTTTCTTCCGCATGGAAATTATCTCAAAAATCTTTAAGTTTTAT
>JAAVBC010000008.1 GCA_014803765.1 Bacteroides sp.
TAAAGATTTTTGAGATAATTTCCATGCGGAAGGAAGGAAGATACTTTAGTATCTGACTGACTGACAATTGGAAATTAGCCAAAAAGATTAAGTTTTATTACACAAGATATTCTTTTATTGCTTACTTTAATAATATCGTTTAATTTTCATTACTTACGTATAAGATTCCGTGGCATTTAATCCTAAGTAATATACGATTATGAGAATAGTAATTCAGAGAGTCAACAAAGCGCAGGTAGCGGTGGATAACGAGATAAAGGGTGCGATCGGGAAAGGACTGATGGTGCTCGTCGGCGTGGAAGACGGCGACACGCCGGCTGACGCCGAATGGCTCGCGGCAAAGACGGTCGGACTGCGCATCTTCAATGATGAGGAGGGAGTCATGAATCTATCCCTTCTTCAAGCCGGCGGGGAGATACTCGCCGTCAGTCAGTTTACGCTGACAGCTTCCACACGCAAGGGCAACCGCCCAAGCTATATTCGCGCAGCCCGGCATGATGTAGCAATCCCTCTCTATGACCTATACTGCAACCTCCTCGAGAATCTTACAGGACGCCCGACACGCCGTGGCGTCTTCGGCGCGGACATGGAGGTAACGCTGACCAACGACGGACCCGTCACTATCATCATTGACTCCCGCCTGCGCGAATAAACTTACATCACTTACTTATGACTACTGCCGAGAATATTCAATCCGCAATGCTTGCCCTGAAGGATGAGGAGCAGGCGCGCCATCTGATGAGATTTTTCAAATGCGGAAAGGGGGATTATGGCGAAGGCGACAGATTTCTGGGATTGCGCAATCCTCAGACTCGTGAGATTGTAAAGCGCTTCCGCGATGAGGCGGAACTCTCCGATTGTCTGACTCTTATAGAATCACCCTATCATGAGATACGCTTCGCCGGATTTCTGCTGATGATTGAGATATTCAATCGCTATCGACGGAAGAAAGATGAAGAGGGGATGAGGACTGCGACGGCATGTTACATCGAATCCATTCCGCGAGGCAACAACTGGGATCTTGTAGATGTCATTGCCCCGCATATTCTCGGCGAATGGCTGTTGCGACATCCTGAAGAGGCAGGGATATTGCAAGAATTTGCCGACCGCGCGGACTCATTATGGCATCAGCGTGTCGGAATAGTGACCAACTGGATGCTGATACGCCGGGGGCACTATGAAGAGATATTTCCGATAGCCGAAAAGATGCTCACTCACACCCACGACCTTATCCACAAAGCGACAGGCTGGATGCTGCGCGAAGTCGGAAAAAGGGATCTCGACCGCCTCCTGCACTTCCTCGACCGCCACGCACCCCGCATGCCCCGCACAATGCTCCGCTACGCAATCGAAAAACTCCCCTCCCCCCTCCGCCACCACTACCTCACCCTCCCCCGCTCCCCCCAAAAATAAGAATTGACATTTGACCAACCGACAAATAATGAGTAAATTTGCATTACTATGGCAAAGGAAACACTTATTCAGCATAACGCAGGAGATTACAACATCGCTGTTCAGACAATAAAAGATGCAATTCTTCGCAGCCAGTATCAGGCAGCGAAGCTGGTTAATCGGGAAATGCTGTCTCTATATTATGGGATCGGACGTTATATTTCAGCGAACTCTCGGGAGGGTTTCTGGGGAACCGGAGCCATAAGAACAATCTCAGAGAAACTACGCAAGGAATTGCCGGGACTGAAAGGTTTTTCGGAGAGTAGTCTAAAAAATATGAGAATGTTTTATGAAGAGTGGTCTCCTGTTTTGGAATCATCTGATACTAATTCATCTATTTCGCCAATCATGATTGGCGAAATAGAAACGACATCACTACTCTCAGCGAAATCGACAATCACGATTGACGATTTAGAATTGTTTGGCAATCTAAGTTTTACCCATCATATTAGAATCCTTAACGGAGAAAAAGATGTAGACAAAAGGTGGAAATACTGAGGAAATTGGATTACTCTGATTATTGCTTCCGAGACAATCAATATTTGATGTCGTAAATATTATGACATTTCAACCCTATAAATAGAATTCTTCCAAGGGATTTTGTAAATTTGTACTTGTTACTTGACTCTGCAAATAACTCTGCAGTTGTCAGTTGAGGACGGCAAGAAACTTCTTGCGTTTTATGTGCCGGAAGTTGATTTGAAGCCTGTCTATTTCGGCAGTCCCATCAACACGTTCATCCGAATGGGTAGCGGCGACCAAAGGGCAACTGAGGGAGAGATACGCGCTATGTTCCGCAACCAGTCATTTGGCAAGAAAACCGAGGAGACTATACCCGACACCAGTATTGAGATGCTTAATCTCAATACTCTAAAAAGTTACAGGTATGCACTTAGCCAGACACAGAATCTTGTCAACCTCCGAGAGGTAGATGATGCGGAATTCTGCGAACAGGTCAATATAACCCGAAATGGCTTGCTTACGTATGCCGGACTTCTGATGTTTGGTAAAGCACCCTACGTCCTTCGCTATGTGCCGACATTCTGTGTTGACTATATCGAGATTCCGGGCCCGACAATCCAGCAGGCAGAAGTGAGATACACCTACCGCATTCCGGAACAAGACAACATCTGGGAGGCGGTTCAGATTATCCTACGCCGTTTCCGAACTCTTGTTGATGCGCCAATACATATCAAGGACGATGGATTTGCCACAACAGACGAGAGCCAATACAAGGTACTCCGTGAAGCCCTCGCCAATATGGTCATGCACTGCGATCACTTCGATTCGTTGCGCTCCTGTATCCGCGTTTATACCGACCATATCGAATTTATGAA
The DNA here is from genome assembly GCA_014803765.1 of Bacteroides sp. Taxonomy (GTDB): domain Bacteria; phylum Bacteroidota; class Bacteroidia; order Bacteroidales; family Muribaculaceae; genus Lepagella. The sequence continues at coordinate 2,790 of JAAVBC010000008.1, forward strand.
TGGTGGAGCTTTCCCTCTTCCCGTAAAGGATATACTTGGCAAAATATACTCCAAACTCCGCAACCCGACCATTGCCAAACTCTTCCGTTTCGTAGGCATTGCCGAGAACGCCGGATACGGCATGAACAAACTCGCAAGCTGGGAAACCCTGACAGGCACACGCCCCACCATCGAAAGCGACCGCACCATCGCCACCGTCTCCTTCCCCCTCAAATCGGCCATCCAGCGAAAGACAGAAGCCAGCAATGTCCCTGTAAGAGATGGTGCTAAAAATGTCGCAGATAATGTCGTAGATGATGTCGTAGATGATGTCGTAGAAAAATTAAATGATCGTTAAAATAGAGTACTCGAAGCGATCAAGAACAATCCTGCAGTATCAGCATCTATATTATCTAAATCATTAGGTTTCAGCCATAGAACTATGCAACGAGATCTCAAGCACATGCAAGAGCTCGGGGTTATAGTCCATGAGGGACCGGATAAAGGTGGAACATGGAAACTAAATGTAATTGAACATGAGGGTAAAAAGAGTATAAACTGATGGTACAGAATGGTTAGTTGACAGTATAATGTCGGGGAAATGATGCTGAAAATGATGCTAAAACTTATGCTAGAATGATGCTAAAAATATCTCGCAGCGTCAGCGTAATATTCTCGAATTAATACAGGAAGATCCAACAATTAGTCTTGATTCAATAGCTAAAGCAATCGGGGTTAGTGCCCCGACAATAGATCTTGAGATTGTTAAAATGTCACATCTCATAAAGCGTATTGGTCCAAAGAAAGGCGGCCATTGGGAAATTATCAATAACAGTTAAGAAAGATATTGAATTATTATCCGCTAAAAATTTTAGTGAACGCAAGAACCGGCTCTCCTGTGGCAACGATGCCTCGTCTTACCGAGCCGCTATAGTCTACTCACTGATTGCCTCATGCCGAGCCGCAGATGTCGATCCAAGACAGTGGCTTGAACACGTTCTTATCCGGATACCCTCTCGAAGAAAGACCGATCAATCCATGGAAGATCTCCTTCCGAATGAATATGCCAAACGGTATGATATCAAACCTTGGAATCTTCCCGTCTCTGACTGACCAAAACGCCTACAAACATCCTCAAAATAGCACGAAGAAGCACGAAGAAGCCCGAACATCCCCCAACGTTCGGGCTTCTTCGCGCTATTTTGCCACATTGCGCAATACGAGCTTCACCGTATACTTAAATTTAAATATTGATCCCATCTATTTCTCCAATCGAAGAACTTTTCGTAACTTTGCGTAGTGTCCCAAAAATGAATTATTTTTAAGTTTGGGACACATTGCGACATGAAACTAATAAACAGACCTCACTACCTCAGCCAATTATCTGGAGTAATGAATACTCCTGATATAAAGATTGTGACCGGCATCAGACGGTAAATAAAATTAGAACCTGACCACAAGGGGATGATGAGGGATGTTAAACTCTTGGAATCATGTGGTATACTTTAAACCCACCCATATCGTTGCTTCATTTTGTGGGGGTACAGTTCTAACTCACGCAATCATTCAATCACTATAAAAGCGACTATCAACACAACATTTAGCTGTGGCAAATCGTTGTCTTATCAAAATATTTTATTAATTTTGCCACACTAATCGGGATCTATATGGATAAGATAATTGCAAGCAATATAAAGAAACTTAGAGAAACAGCACGATATACGCAAGATGAGGTGGCTCAGGCTATCGGCATAACCCGATCGGCTTATAGTAATTATGAGTCGGGGGATAGAGAAGTTCCATACGATATAATTGAGAAAGCGAGTGACTTCTTCGGGTGCGATATGGCGCTGTTGTTTGAGGAAAATGAAAATGTAGATGCTATGATTCTTGCTTCAGCATTCCGTCTTGACGGCATGACATCTGAAGATGCAGTAGAAATCATGCGTTTCAAGGATATTGTGAAGTCTTATCTGAAAATGGAGGCTATTGAGGCACGATGAAAGCTGCATTATTGAATCTTGTTGAAAGTCAGGTGTCTCGTTTTCGTCAGGAAACAGGACTGAGTGATACGGAAGCTGTTAATCTGAAAAGTCTGCTTCTAAAACTGAATGTACTCACTGTATATCGACCACTGTCTGAGAAGTTCTCAGGCATGAGTCTCAAGAGCGGTGAACAGCGGTTTATGCTGATCAACTCCAATCAGCCTAAGTGCAGGCAGCATTTCACCATAGCCCATGAGTTATATCACCTCTTCATTGATCCGAATCCTATGCCACATAATTGTTCGGCAGAGGGAAAGAAAAATGATGTTGAACAGTGTGCAGATGCGTTTGCACAAATGTTCCTTATGCCTGCTGATGGGGTAAGACAGATGATTCCTGACAGCGAACTGTTGTCGGGACATGTTTCATTGGCCTCGGTATTAAGAATAGAGCATTATTTTTCGGTTTCACATGCGGCTGTTCTTAATCGTATCTTTGATTTAAAACTTATAGATAGAAAAGAAAGAGATTGTTATCTCCAATATCCGGTAAAGAAGACGGCAAAGGAATACGGCTACGGTACGGCATTGTATGAGCCGGGGAATGAGAACCTTGTAATCGGTGACTTCGGAGAGAAAGCGAGAAAACTCTTTGAGGAAGAGAAGATTTCAGAGGGACATTATATGGAACTTTTACACAAAATCGGCATAAATGACAGCGAAGACTAAGATAGTACTTGATGCCGATGTAATAATTCATTTTGTCAAGGCCGGGCAATTCAATCTGTTGCTTAATATTTTTCCTGAGTATCAGTATTTGATTCTTGATGTTGTTTATGATGAAGTGACTGTCAACAAGACGACGAAGACACTAATCGACAATACCCTAAGAGTTTTTAGTAGCCGTATTGTCAATGTGAAATTCGCTCCTAAAGGGGAATCAATGCGCGAATACGCCCGACTCCGCTCAAAATTGCTTTTGGGTAAAGGAGAGAGTGCGTGTATGGTATATTGCAGGGACAATTATGATGTGCTTGGCAGCAGCAATCTTAAAGATATAAAAGGATATTGCAGCGAGCATCAGATAACTTATCTCACGACGATTGATTTCCTTTATTATGCTTTTGTCAGAGGAAAGATGACGAGGGGTGAGGTAGATGCTTTTATAAAAGACGTGATAGCGAAAGGAAGCAAGCTCCCGGAAGTAGATATTGAGAGATACACCCCCACAAGTGTTATTTAACTATTTATATCTCATATAACATTACAAGTTTATAAGCTTGTAATTGCTAAAAACATTTGATAGTAATGATATAGTAATTCAGACGGCGGGAAACAAGAAATCCCGACTCTATACACCATAGGCACTGTGAGCTGAGATTAAAAGGAGCTTATATATAGAGAGAGTATATATAGAGAGAGTATATATAGAGAGAGACTGTATTAATAGATGTTAAAAGATTCAAATTCGGTTCATTCAACACGATTCAGTGGGGTTGAATTGGGTTGAAATCGCAAATTTCTCAGGATTCGCTGACAATTTGCTGACAAAAATTGAATAAAAAATCCCGTAAGGATTGATTACCAATCACTTACGGGATTTATGGGTGCCCAGAACAGGACTCGAACCTGCACGCCTCGCAGCACTCGCACCTGAAACGAGCGCGTCTACCATTCCGCCACCTGGGCTCGGTTGTTGTTTGGTTTTGCAAAGATAGGTCGGTTTTTTGAGTTTTGCAAGTTTTTCGGGATTTTTTTGGATTTTATTTTTTATGTGTGGGGGTGTTGGAGGGGGATAGGAGTTATAAGAGGGGTGGGGGTCGGGGCACAGCCCCGCGCGGCAACGCTTCGCTTCCGACCTTTGCGGGCGGGGTTGGCGAGGGCTTAGGGTTTGCGGATGCCGCGGTCGAGGAGGCGGCGCTTGATCTGCATGCGGAGGGGGGTGGGGAGAATGCCGATGAGGAGAATCGTCAGGCGGTTGGTGAGCCCGTTGATGTATTGCTTGCGCCCTTTCAGGAGCTTGCGGATGGCTTTCGCCGCAAAGACGTCGGGCTTCGCTATCGCTCCGATGTTGACGGCTAATTTCTTCAGGTGAGGGGGCAGTCCGAATAGATCGGTCGCTATTCCGCCCGGACACGCTACCATTACACTGACACCACTATCGCGCATCTCGTAGTGTAACGCGCGACTGAACACCCGGATGTATGCTTTTGTGGCGGCATACATGGCTATGCCGGGCATGGGCATCCAACACGACATGCTACTCATGTTGAGTATATATCCTTTCTTCTCTTTTCTCCCCTTCGGAGTCTCGCGTGCCGCAAACTCACGTGCGAAGGTGATGGATAATTTAGTGGCTGCGCGAACGTGAAGATCAATGAAGGCATCTATCTTGCGCTCAGGAATGCTGTCGACCGTGGCAAATGAGAATATGCCGGCGTTATTGATGAGAATGTAAGGATCAAGCCTGAAGTTCTCGATGAATGCCCGTATACGATCGGGCGCATCGTCCGAACAAAGATCGAGGGTCAGGGAGTAGGTCTTTACTCCATAGACCTGGCGTATCACTTCCGCCGCTTTCAAGAGAGGTTCTTCATCGATGGACACCATCAGCAGATCCGCACCCATCTCGGCAAGAACCTTGCAGTATTCCAGACCGATTCCGCCGGAGGCGCCGGTCACTACGGCTAATCTGTTTTTTACTTCGACCATCCTTTTTTAAGTGGGGTATTAGGAGTTGATTTATCCGCGGGCTTTGATGGCGGCTATCTCTTTCTGTATGCCCTTCGGGAGGGGTTCCTGAAGATGCTTATGACATGCCATCTCTTTGGAGTACATGCGGGCTATGCAATAGTTGACATGATCGCATCCGCAGCGATGCGCTTCATCCCCTTTCATTCTGTTGACGAAGTCGGGTTCGTTGAGCAACGCGCGCCCCATCTGAATAAATTCAAAGCCTTCGTTCATCACCTTTTCTGCCCCCGGTCTGTCAATCACTCCCCCGACATATACCAGCGGCAACGAGAGTTCCCGACGGAATTTCTTAGCGTCCTCCAGGAAATATAGCGGAGTGAACTTCTCGGGTTTAATCATAAATCTGCCTGCCATACGCACACCATACTTCAGCCAAAGCTGCTTCATGTAGTGGGTCATAGTATGAATCGGCATCTCTCCGCGCATAACGTACATCGGAGCTTTGCTTACGAAGCCTCCGGAGAGCACCATAGCGTGCACCCCATGCTGTTCGATAGCTTTGGCTACTGTCAGGCAGTCATCAATCTCCAGACCCCCTTTGAATCCATCTCTCATATTTGTCTTTACGAGCACACCCATATCATTTCCGGCGGCTTTCATCACTTCATCCATGCAGAGATGCATGAAGTGCATTCTGTTCTCCAGCGAACCGCCGAATTCATCGCGGCGATGATTCGTATAAGGAGAAAGGAACTGAGATATCAGATAGCCATGTCCGGCGTGGACCTCCACGCAGTCGAATCCGGCATCGCGGGCAGTGTTGACAGCCTCGCCGAATTCTTTAGCGAGCTTCAGGAGTTCATCTTTCTTAAGTCCGCGACATATTGTCGGGGAATATAGATTGAATCCGGTGTTGGGAGCTACGGGTATGCCGCCGGCTGTACGGATATGCGTCATATTGCCGCAATGCCCTATCTGGATTGATGCTTTTGCTCCGCGCTCATGAATGCCGTCGGTGATCTCCCGCAGGGAGGGTATGATTTCCGGACGCAGCCAGAGCTGAGTGTCAAAAGAGAGAGCCGAACGCGTTATTCCGGCATAGGCGAGCGTTGTCATTCCGACTCCTCCTTCCGCAACACTGAAATGATAATCGCGGAGCTGCGGAGTGGGATTATTATCTTTTCCCATCCCCTCGAAAGCAGCCGAACGGATTGTGCGGTTGCGCAGAGTGACGGGACCTATATTAGCCGGAGTAAACAGCATATTATCGTTCATCTTTAATAAGGAATCGGGATTTATGATTTAGGTTTTAATAAATAAAGGGGAGGATGTATCGGCGATTGAGGGAAGTGTAATCCTTACCGAATTTCTCCTCATATCTCTTATGGGTTGCCTTGGCACGCGGCGCCAGATTGGCGAAGGTCCAGATTGCGAAGACGAGACCCGGAAGGCTCCAGGTCAGTATGGCGAATCCGAGCCATTCCGTAAATTCACCCAGATAATTGGCTGACGTCACATACCTGAACATCCCTCCGCGCGGTATATAATGGTTGTTGTCGCCGGGTTTGCGCAGATTTCGGATTATATGATCGGAGTGGAGATTTATTCCCATTCCGATGAAGAAAACGACCGTGCCAATAATAAAAAGCGGAGAATAAAGCCAGCTGAGAGTATAGTCTTCCGCCGGAGGATTAAGATAGAAAAACCATCCGCCGATCATATATGCGTTAAGCAGATTGAACGTGACCCCCGATAGAATTATCGACAGCGGCATCTTTGACTTCCCTTTTATCAGCATCGGGAATATAAAGGAGCGCTGGAAATAATGCAGAAGAAACAATGAGGTCATCACGCATATAGCAGGATTCAGGCGCCGGGTATCCGGAGCGAGCGCCCACATCACAACCATTGCCACGAACACCGGAGCTTCCATTATGACCCAGCCTGCCCGATTATTGATAGCCGGACCCCACTTGCGGTCGAAAGTCACTCCATAGCCGGGCGTAATCTTCTGAAGAGCGAGAAAGACTATGCACGCCAGCACAATCATCACGCATATAACTGTATAATATATCGGAGTTGAAAACATGAATATGTCGTTGTCAGATAAATCGTAGTAAAACCTGATGGTGAAAAAAAAGAGAGAGTCTCTGAATGACATATAGGCAGCCTTTGATGTGGGCGTCAATGTCCCTTCCTCACAAAGTTACAAAATTCAATTGAGAATTGGAATAATAAAAGCAAATAAAAAAGGCTTCACCCTCCGATAAACGGGGTGAAGCCTTTTTCAAATATTTATTCAGACTCTACTGAGTCAGAATTTCAGATTAATTATCCGGGAATAGGATTATCTTACGACAACCTTAACCGAATCCTTGCCGCAGGTCACGACGTAAACGCCGGGAGCTACAGAGTAGTGAGCCTGATCAGCGCGAACCTTGCCGTTTACGACAACCTTGCCGTCTGCAGCTGCGATAACGACGCTTTCGTCAGCATAGCCATTGAGTCTGATCTCGCCCTTGCCTCCGATGATAGAAGCAGCGCCTGCCACGTTGTCGACACCTGTCTCACCGAGGTGAACCAGATTAGACTTCGAACCCTCTACGACCTTGCCATTGTGGTTAGCGTTAGCGCGTACGAAGTAGATTACATGCTTCGAAGCGTCGTAGTCAGCATCCTTATAAGAAGGAGTAGTGAGGTTCTCAGCTATGAGGGTGGGTTCGCCATCGTTCTCCACGCGATATACGTTATAGGAAACTACATCGTACTCGAGTTTCTCAACCGGAGTGAAAGAGAGGTCGTCGATAAGCATTGCCAGTCCATCGAATGAGCAGTAGCGGAACGCCACATACTTTTCACTTGCTGTCAGAGTGTATTTCACCGGTTCCCATGCATCCGCACCATACTTGGAGAATGAACGGAATCTGCGGAAGTTACCATTACGCGTGGTGGAACCATCGAAGTTCGGGTCGATGTAGTCACCTGTAGTAGATGTCCACAATTCGATATACTCAGTGTAACCTTCGTTAGGAGTAGTGAACCAGAACGATACTGTCGAACCGCTCTCAAGTTCGGGGAGTACGAACCACTTGCTTGACTGCTTGGGAGCATCATTCTCCTCGTCATACCAGCCTGCTCGAGCGATCATGACATTCTTGCCTGAGTGAGGAGCGAGGCGCTGATCGCCCATGAAGCTTACGCCATTGAGGTCGCTCATATCAAGGACTGTCCAAGCCTGTTTCTTCTCATAGCCGGGCCATTGAAGCTTGAGGGAGCCGTTCTCCAGCCCAATGGGATAGAGATCGTCAAGGTTGTAGATCTTCAGGCGTCCGATCTGATCAGTGATCTGGAAGGGCTCTTCATTTTCGAAGTTCTCATAGTCTCCGTAAGTACCGGTCGGACGAGTCCAAGTGAGTTCGGCAGCGCCGTTAGCTGATTCACCCTTAAGGTCGGTCACAACGGGGAGAGAAGAATCCTTCACTTCGACAGTGAGGGTCTTGGAGTTATTGCGGAGATTATCGTCCATGGGAGCTTCAACCCTAGCCACTACATTGAATGACTTATAGGCTGCAAATTCACCTGTCAGTTCGAATTCCACTTCATGCTCATAATACTGGGCAGAGGTCAGCATCGGGAGTTTGACTTCACTTGAAGAAAGCACCTTGCCGTTTTCATCAGTGGCCTCAACGATAAGAGTACCGTTAGAGCGCTCACGTCCGGAGTTGGCTACAGCCACTTTATATTTCACAGTCTCACCGGGAGTAGCAGTAGTAGCGCCGTTGAGAGTTGTAAGCTTCATGTCGAAGTCGATATCGGGGTAGAACTGATAGTTGTCGATGACAAGATATTCGTTCGGATAATTCACACTGCCCTTCATGGGAGCACCTACGCGTACCTGAATCCAGGGACAGTTGTTGTATTCCTCGGGGAGGTTGAATTCAAGGTCAACCCATTCGCCCTTTGCAGGGTGATTGAACTTATACTCGTCAATGAATACCTCTTCTTCAGCAGCGTAACGACGACCATAGATCTGTACAGCCTCGGGAGCTTCAGCATAATCCCATACGCGCACTGAGAATACTGTGCGTGCGATACCCTCAGTGATCACCTTCGGAAGAACGAAGCGAGTGTCACAAGGATAAGCTGAAGAATAAGCGATGATAGCACCCTGAATGATAGTCGGGTCGCCGATACCAACGCCGGTCATAGAACCTACATTTTCAACTTCTGAACCTGAGCAATCACCATCCACGAGATAACGATAGGGTTCGTAATCAAACTTCGCAGTGTTGAATTCCTCCTTGAGGGGGAGTTCGTAGGGAACGCCGATTTCGTCCTGATAGAATATGGAAGATCTGGACTCGCCGGCGATAGTGTTAGCTGACGGACCTGCAAGGGTAGCATGCTGAGTATACGACTTGTCATTAGAGGGAGTGTAGTCGTAGTGAGTCTCAGTAGTTTGATCGATGTAAGAGATTGAAGTGCCACCTGTGCGGACATAGAACTTATAGAAAAGTTCGTCGAGACGAACGACACCGTTGTTCTCACCGATTGTGCCGGGAGCCTTCCATGTGTAGTGCATTGTCAGGTTGTCGGCAGAAGCAGTAGCCTTGATATCAGTCGGACAAAGGGGAATGTCGATACCGATGTAAGAGCGGTAAGTGCGGGTATAGCCGGCTCCATTCTCATTTGAGGGAACGATCTGGATGTTAGCGAAGCCGGGACCCATTGTGCCCTGCTCAACAGTCACAGTCTGACCGGGCTTACCTGTAGCAGACTGCGCGCGTCCATCAACAGTCACTGTAAGAGTGATATCCTTATTAGGATCGAGTGTCTTGCCTACTATGTCGAGAGTCGGCAACGTTGCTACAACTTCAAACTCATCATAACCCTCTGCATCGGGGATGATCTTCACGTCAGTGGGGTCAGCCGGGATTGCAGTAGTCTTGCCTTCCACGACCTTCACGTTGAAGTCATTGAAGAGGAGACCCTGACCGGAAGGATCAGTTTCCTTGCGTGAATTTACACGGATACCGATATAATATTCGCCGGCTTCCTTAACTGCAAAGTTATAGGAATGATGCTTGAAATAATGATCGGTACGATAGTTGTTGTCCTTATAGATGCAAAGGCCGTTGAGCATTGAGCTGACAGTGGGTTCCTTTGCAAGATAAAGCTCATAGCTCTCCAGAGTCTCACCGTCCATAACGCCTGCGAGATCGAAATCAAGAGAATAGAGATATTCTGAAGAGGGGAAGTTCATGAGGGGAAGGATCAACCAGTCATCAGCATCGTTAGTGTAGCCGACAACCATGCAATAGCCATAGGAATCCTCACCCGACATATCGCGGCTGTCAGTCCAGTAGAAGGAGCGGTCGTCCTTATTGGAGTTGATCACGCGATACATATCTTTCTCAGCTCTTGTCGGCTCCTGCAGGAAGGGAAGTTCCATAGCCTTACCGAACACTTCACTGATCGAACCGAGTACGGATGCATGAGTGCGTGACACAGCTTCAACAGCGATGTCGCAGACGTCCTGCACGGCAGGAGCAGTCAGTGTGAAGGTTGTGCCCTTGATGGGTTCCTCGTTCTGCTTAACGCCATTCAGATAGACATTGTAAGTTATATCTTCCATATCCACAACGCCGCCATGCTGACCAGCGAGGGGAGCTTCCCAAGAGAGCTCAGTGCCCTTAAGAGTCAGATCGGAGGGAGCCACGGGAGCATCATAGCCTGTATAGAATTCAATCTTACGCACCGGGCTCTGGAGTTCTTCGCCGTTGACAGTTGTGAAAGAACAGACCTCCAATACGTGAACGCCCTCAGTCAGTGTTGCATCAAAAGTGACGGTCTGACCGGGAGCAACAGACTTATTATACACCTCTTTGCCATCGATAGTGGCAACTGCACGGATAGGAGAATTGCCGAGTTCTACACCGATATAAGTATATTTCGGAGCGGTGAAGCTGACAGAGCCGGAAAGTTCCACGCCGGGGAAGTTAGTCTTCACGTCATTGATCATTTCCGGAGCATTAGCATCAGCATACGCGTCAGAGATAAGGAGCGAAGCGATATAGGGCTTCTCTCTCTGAGCTACGAGCACACCTTCAGTCAGCTCGAATGTATCAGGATCGATATAGCAGATTCTGTTAGCTTGGAGAACATTGTCGCGATATACAGCGATAAACGCCTGATCGGCGGGGCTGTAGACGCACTGACCTGTAGCATATTCTTCGAAGAGCATGAGGTCTGTGTCAACGAAGCCGTTTTCGATCATGCGGAAGTCGCCGTTTCTCTCTTCAAGTGTGTAGATAGAATTATCGCAACAGAAGAAATACATCTTCTTGTCGTTGGGATTATAGGTCACTGCAGACACCCAGGGAAGACGCCAGTCGTTAGTGACGTCACCCAATACGATTGTAGAAAAATTATCGTTGGGGTCGATTCGGAGAAGCGCACCCGCTTCCTGAGTGCCTGTAAGCGCGATACCGACAGCGTAGAACACATCCTCATCGCTGTTGTAGCACATAGTGTAGGGCACCTGATCGGAGTTTGAATTTACAGTCTCAAGCAGTTCGCCGCTATAGAAATCAGAAACATTCCAATAGCATATCGGACCATTAGCACTCGACGTAGACGCCGGAGTATAGATTTTTCCATCGCGATATACGTCGGTCTGGAATACATAATCATCGCCGGAGAACGGACAGAACTGTGCACCCTGATATTTCTTGGTCATTTTGCCGGTCTTCAGATCGAACTGAGCGACAAACGCATCGCCTCTCACCACCATTTCCGGATAGCGGTTGATGACACCATAGAGCTGAGCTCTGGGTTCTTCCGGAGAAGCAAGTCTGTTGGAGGGTTGCTGACTGATTTTGGGAGTGCGATACTCACCGTTGCGGCTCGACGGAAGAGACTTGCCGATGGGCTTGCCCTTACCGCGCACGATCCGACTGAGGGATACCTCCTCGACACCCGCAGGGGTCACGGTCGATGAAGTGCTTCTCCCGATAGCCTTCCACCCTGACTGTGACTGAGCGGAAGCCATTACGCCTGAAGCCATTACAAGCGCCAAAGCAGCGCCTGATAGAATAGCCTTAGAAGAATTACGCATCATAATGTCTTTAAGTTAAGTTATATGGTGATTGTTTTAAATTTTCGGTTGGTTGAATAGACTTGGTAAACAACTCTAACTTCTTTGAAATGAAGCAATAAGAGCTTTACCAGTGAGGAGCATCACGCATTCTCGTGATTTTTTCTATCTTATTGGATAGTAGTGAGTCAATATTATTTGGGTAACTTCATAACGAGCTACGGCAGATATTATTTCCCACACAATTCCAAAATTAATACAATTTTCTTATATATCAACTATTTTTAGTGTTTTTTTGCAGCTCCGCGAATTTTTTTATGAATTTTTTATGACTTCAATTGCATATCCCATGATGTTCAACCACCCGCGAGCATCCGATGTTATAAGTATAAACGATGTTATAAGTATAAATAAATATTCTGCTATGAACACACATATCTCAACCACTACGTCAGCCTCCGGCAGATCCAAGGCTATGATTTTGGGCAATCTTCTCGCCCTGTCGGCGGCAATATGCTGGGGCTTCAACGAACCCGCAAATAAGATTCTCATCCCGGATTGGATATCCGCTTCGGGAGTAGCGCTGAGCCGCATCTTCGGGGCTGCCGTAATAATCTGGATTATATCCTTTTTTGTAAAACCCGAGAAAATTCAGAAGGGGGATTGGAAACTTCTCTGGGCATCGGCTCTAATGATGCTCGGCTTCGTCTATGTCTTCTCCATGGCATTCAATACAGCCTCCCCTATCGACATCGCAATTATCCTGACCTTCCAGCCGATGCTCGTCGTAGCCATCCACGCTATTTTCAAGCATGAAAAGGTCGGAAGGCTTGAATGGGTCGGAATGGGGATAGCTTTCTGCGGAGCTCTTCTCGCCATTCTCGGAGGTGGGAAAATCGGGGGAGGCAAATTCATAGGAAATATCTATGCCCTGGTCTGCTCCATATCTTATGCCTGCTATCTCGTCATCATCGAGGGTCCGTCGCGCCGCTATGCCACTGTCAATCTGATGAAATGGATATTCCTTTTCTCAGCCATTCTCTCTCTGCCCCTGATCCTGACTCTCCCCCGAAACATCGAACTCTTCACCAATCCCCATTGGGAACCGATAGCGACGTTGGGATTCATCATCCTCTTCCCGACAGTCTATTGCTATCTCGTCACTCCGCCGGCAATCCGCATGATCGGAAGTGAGATTCTATCTTTCTATCAATATCTTGTCCCGGTCATTGCTGCGATCGTCTCGCTGCTCTTGAAAATTGATACATTCCATTGGTATCAGCCTGTAGCTTTCGTCATCATAGTTGCCGGAGTGATGCTCGCCAACTATGCCAAAATGAAAAACCCCGGTTTGCTTGCGAAAGCCGCTGCAGATGCCGGGACAAAGGGGTAAGCTCCCAACCCTCAAGAAATGATGTGGGTGTCCCTACATGTGGTAAACTATGGACGGCACTATCGTACGCAAGGGGCAGTCAGAAAATCAGTGAAATCCGTACAAATCAGTGAGACGCAGGCGAAGCCGAACGTCAGTGTGATCCCCTGCCGAAGAAATAATCGCCATCATCAAAAAAATAAAAAATCCGTGAAATCCGTCAGCATCCGAGCAAAAAAAATCCGTGTGCAAGAAAATCCATTTCAATCTGTAAGAAGATAATGCGACCAGTAGGTAATAATCCGGACCTATGGGATTGTTTTTAGATTATGAGGACACGGATTCTTTTGCTCGGATGCTGACGGATTTCACGGATCTTTTTTATATAATTTCTTGCCGGAAGTGGTTGAATTTACACTGACACTTGGCTTCGCCTCGTGTGTACCGGANCGCACGGATAAGCAGCTCATTCACACATTTGCCGTTCCGGGGATGTCACAACCGTACGCATGGGGCAGTCAGAAAATCCGCGGGATCCGTACAAATCAGTGAGACGCAGGCGAAGCCGAGCGTCAGTGTGATCACCTTCCGAAGAAATTATCGCCCTCATCAATAAAAATAAAAGATCCGTGAAATCCGTCAGCATCCGAGCAAAAATATCCGTGTAAATAAATCCATTCCAATCCATAAGAAAAATATTACGACAAGTAGGTAATAANCCGGACCTATGGGATTGTTTTTGGATTATGCNCACACGGATCTTTTTGCTCGGATGCTGACGGATTTCACGGATTTTTTTGCTAACTTTGCATATTAAATAGAAGAGTGTCTGAGTTATGGCAAGCGAAGTAGCAATAATCCCGGAAGATGTGAAGCGCGTGAAGCAGCGTTTCAAGATAATNGGCAATTCCCCCTCACTGATCAATGCGATCGAGCGCGCGGTAAAGGTTGCGCCGATTGATCTATCTGTGCTCGTAGTCGGCGAAAGCGGCGCGGGCAAGGAATTCTTTCCTCAGATAATCCATAATTCCGGCGNCCGAAANCATAAGAAATATATCGCNGTCAATTGCGGAGCCATCCCCGAAGGCACCATAGATTCCGAGCTCTTCGGACATGAAAAGGGCGCCTTNACGGGTGCCGTCGCAACGCGCAAGGGCTATTTCGAGGAAGCCGACGGAGGCACAATCTTCCTTGATGAAGTCGCCGAACTTCCCCTGACCACTCAGGCGCGACTGCTTCGAGTGCTCGAATCGGGCGAATTCTTGAAAGTCGGGTCTTCGAGTGTGCAGCGCACGAACGTGCGCATCGTCGCCGCTACNAACGTCGACCTTCGTGAGGCAGTCAAAAAGGGCAAATTCCGCGAAGACCTTTATTATAGACTCTCCACCATCCTCATCAGCGTCCCGAACCTTCACGACCGCGGCGACGACATCCTCCTGCTTGCCCGCAAATTTGCATCCGATTTCTCCGAAAAGTATCTGACGCCCCCCATCTCCTTCTCCGACGATGCGCGGCGCGCCATGCTNCTCTATCAATGGCCCGGCAATGTGCGTCAGCTGAAGAATGTCGTGGAGCAACTCGCCCTCTTCAATGCAGGCACTGAAATCAGCCGCCACGACCTCCTGGANCATCTTCCCCTCTCCTCCGCTTCACGCGAGGAGCAGACGACCCCCTCCGCCGACATCCACTCCTACGAACTCGAACGCGAGTTCCTATGGCAATCAATCTTCGCGCTCCGCGCCGAAATCGCCGACCTTAAAAGCACGCTTAAAGATCATGGGCTGAAGCTGCACGGCGAGTCTCCCCTGCGGGATACTCCCCTGGCGCTCCTACCGAGCCTGAAGAAAGAAAACCGGGATGCTATATCTGCAAAGGATCTTATCAGTCCGGATNATTNCGGCGCGGCGGATTCCCCGGCAGTTGCCGGAGGCACATTGGAGGATGCCGAAAAGGAAGCNGTAGCGGAAGCNTTGCGTCGCAACGACGGCGATAAAAAACGCGCCGCCGAACAACTCGGCATCTCTGCCCGGACACTTTATCGAAAAATACGCGATTTCGGTCTTGACTCCTAATCACTCCTCATCCCGACATGAAAATCAAAATCATACTGCAAATCCTGACATCGCTGATGCTCCCCCTGATGCTGACGGGGTGCATACCTTCGTATAAACTCAACGGCTCCGCCATCAACTATGATATTTATAAGACTATCAACGTGACGGAGTTTCCGATTCGTGCGGCATTGGTCTATCCCCCGCTCCAACAGGAATTTCAGAATCAGCTGATGAATACTATCACGCGCCAGACCCGCCTTCAGATAATCGACGGGAACGCCGACGCCGAACTGACGGGTGAAATCACGGGNTANAANCTCTCCCCCCAGGCGGTCGGCGAAAACGCCTACGCGACCGAGACCCGACTGACTATTACAGTCCATGTCAAATACACCGACAATGTCAACCCTGCCAACAATATAGACCAGAATTTCTCGGCATATCGCCAATTCTCCTCCCAGCTCCTGCTTATNGANGTGCAGGATGAACTCTGCCAGCAGATATCCGAAGAACTGACCGACCTTATATTCAATGCCACGCTCGGCAACTGGTAAGGGAAAGGACTGCCCCCTCGACCTCAAACAATCTTATCAATTCTTACAGTTTATACAGACGACATGACTCCACAGGAACTCCTCGAAAAATACCCCTATTTNGCCTACGCAGCCCTCAAGGCTCTCCCNCTGACGGAGGAGNCCGAAGAGCGTATGCGGCTAAAGGCTATCATAAGCGCCAATATCGGCTCCCTCACAGACCTGCGTGAGATNNTNGGNCTNAANTCCGAATCTCTTGCAGATTTCTATCCTGCCGGGGTTGCCCCGACTCTATCCACGGAAGACACTATCGACACCTTTATCGCCCGCTTCGGCGGCGGAGAGACCGGTCTGCTACCCGGCGTAGCTCCCGCAATCGACTANGCCTCCTCCCTCATGGCTGACCTACCCGCTGATGAACNCCTTCCCGACCTCGGACTCCCCGCTGATTCNCCCTTCCTCAACACTGAGGAANCCCGTCAGCCACATTCTCCGGAATCCGACCCGCAGCCCGATTCAAAATCTNCTGCCACCTCCACCCCTTCCGAAGGATTGACCGAAAGTTTTGCTAAAATCCTCATAAAAAACCGCAACTATACTAAAGCTTTGGAGATTATTGAGGATTTAAATTTGAAAAATCCCGAAAAAAGTATTTACTTTGCAGATCAAATACGCTTCCTTAAGAAGCTGATTATCGCTCAATCAAAGTCTTCAGGCGCTTCCCGATAAGGGGGGAGTGGCTGGAGAATNGTGNAATTAATATANTAACAAACTGATTAANAATCACTTTACAATTATGTATATTTTTCTTAGTATCCTTATCGTTCTCGCATGCGTGCTTCTCGTGTGCGTAGTTCTCATTCAGAAATCAAAAGGTGGCGGTCTGGCTTCCGATTATTCAGGCGGCAATCAGTATCTCGGTTATCGCAAGACGACCGATTTCATTGAAAANGCGACCTGGGGTCTGGCAATCGCAATCTGCATTCTGAGCATCTGCGCTTCCTTCGCTATCAAGACTCCTATCACATCTTCGGCTATCAATACGAAGCCCCAGACTACAACTCCTGCGCCTGCTCCGGCATCAACTCCGGCTCCCGCGCCTGCAAAATAATCAGACCATGCTGAATCCCCAAGACATCAAGACCCTTGAGCCCGAACTGAAGATTGTCAGTCAGGTTGGCAACGGGGGCAAATTCACAATCGGCTTGCCCGCTAACTATGCCGACAATGAAGAAACCCGATTCCCCCTCACTCCGGAGGCTTGCGGGCTGCTGACCTCCGCCGGGCTNCATATAGTCATGGAGACTGACGCCGGAATCGACATAAGTTTCAGCGATGANGCCTACGCCGAATTCGGGGTGGAGATCGTCGACAGGGATAANGCTCTGAAGGCTGACGTTGTGCTCTCCTACGCTCCCATCAATGTCAACGACATCAGAAAGATGCAGAAAGGCGCCACGCTCTTCTGCATGATGGGCGACGAACTTTTCCGCAAGCCGACTATCGAGGCTCTTCTGGAGCAGCGCATCACATGCGGATGTCTCGACAACATGTATTCCTTCAACGACGAACCCGTCTTTGCCAATATCATCAATGAGATCGACGGACGCGCAGCCATCCTTTATGCGCAGGAGCATCTTTCCTACCTCGGAGGCGGAAAGGGNGTGCTGCTTGCCGGAGTCGCAGGNATCAACCCCTGCGAAGTGNTGCTCATCGGGGAAGGCATGGATATATGTTACGCGGCAAAAGCGGCAATTGCAGTAGGAGCGACAGTCACTCTGCTCAACAACGATGTCTCCACTCTCCAGCACGCCCGNCAATTCTGTGGCGACAAGCTGACGACACTCGCCATTCATCCGCGNGTNCTCTATAATAAGTGTAAGACAGCCGATGTCCTNATTATGGGCGACACAACCCGCCCCTTCGAATTTCCCAACAAACTCAACCGCGTCATGAAAGACACGGCGTTTGTCTTAAACTTCAAGGACTCTCATCCGTCGGTGTCTGTGCCCCGCACTGTCGCAATGGCACTGAGCAANGTCCTCGTCAACTTCTTCGATGAAATGATAATCAAGAATGGAGTGGAGGGAATGATAATGGGAGCCAAAGGTGTGCAGGGCGGACTCGTCACATATCATGGCAAACTCGTCGACAAGCTGATTGCCTCTTACCTCAGTATGCCTGCCGTCGACATTGACATGATGCTCTCGGTGAAGAACTGACGTCATTCCTCATTTCCATCGTCGTATATATATTGCGCAATCTCATAGAGATGAGACTCATCCATATAGTTGCCGGCAATGCCATGGGAGGCGCTCAGCGCTATGCCCTCGACATTTGCCGGCATTATTCATCCCGGGGGCATGAAGTAATAGCCGTCACCCGCAACGCACTCGCTGTCGACTCCCCTTTCCGCAATGAGGGGATCACTCTTCATCACGCTCCCTTGCGCGATTATCCTGATTTTTTCTCCTCCTTATCCCTCAAGCCCCTCCTGCAGTCGGCGCCGAAGGATAAGCCNGTAGTGGTGCATGTCCATCGCTATCGCGATGCGCTGACTGCCATATTTGCCCGCCGGATGGCAAGGCGCCNCGATGTGAAGATAGTCATCTCCCGCCATATCTCGGAGCCGGCGAAGAATAATCTCCTCCGCCGCTTTATTTATCGGCGTATTGACGCCAATATCTTCGGGTCGGAATTTTCGCGAAGCCGATTTCTATCCACATGGGAAGGGGGACGCATACCCTTTGATCCGACACGCCTGCATGTCGCTTACGACAGTCGCAACATCGAGGCAACCCTTATGCCCGAACCGGAACGCGGCGCTATTACCGCCATGTATCATGGCATCCTGCGCGAAGGGAAAGGACTTCCCGTCATTATAAAAGCCATGTCGATGCTTAAGGATACCCGTCTGCGGCTGAAGATTATCGGCACAGGAGATCCCGATTTCATAGACTCCCTGCGAAGTCAGGCTATCACATCGGGAGTCATGGATTCTATTGATTGGCAGCGTTCCGCCGAGGATCCTGCCGCTATGATCGGTAATTGTCATTTCGGCATCCTCCCCTCCGAATCTCCGGAAGCCGGGGGGATGGCAAATATAGATTACATGGCTTGCGGACGTGTCCAGATCTGCACATTCAATAGCGCGCAGCGGGAATATCTCACACCCGGCGTCGAAGCGCTCGCCGTTGAACCCGGAGATGCCGAATCCTTGGCGGATGCAATGCGCAAGTTATTTACCGATAAGGAGCTTCGCCTGAAAATGGATGAAGCTGCATTCCGTAAATATAAATCCACTCTTGACTGGAGTATATTCTCGCGCAAGCTGGATGAGATCTACTCTTTATCGGGACCTGAACCTCCCGGTACCCGAAAGATTTAACTACCCCTTTAAAAAGAATCTGAACAATGATAAAGCCACTCGCACCCGTGAAGCGTGTCATTATCGCCGGCAGCAGTCGGCAGGAGGCTTATGCCGATGAAATCAGCCGACTTCTCTTTCTTCTGAGAAAGGCAGGGATTGAAGTTAGACTTGAGCGTCAGCTTGCAGGAGTGCTCTCGCATCTCGACATCGGGATTCCCTCTTCTGAGATTATAGACTCCCCGGATCCGGAGGCGCAGGCTGCCATCAGTCTCGGGGGTGACGGCACATTTCTGAGGGTTGCCCGCTGGATCGGGAAACTTGAGATTCCCGTATTGGGCATAAACACGGGGCACTTGGGTTTTCTGGCGAGTTATACTCCGGCAGAAAGTGAAGAGCTCGTGGAGCTTCTGCGCTCAGGTGAAGCACTCGTGGAGCAGCGCATAGCATTGCAGGTGGAAGTGCCCGGAGACTGCGAAAGTCCGAGTCTCCCCTACGCCCTGAATGAAGTGGCGATTCTTAAGGAGGACACGTCATCGATGATCAACGTGCACGCCGAAATAGAGAATCATTTTCTCGCCGATTATCTCGCCGACGGACTTTTGATTTCGACACCGACCGGCTCTACCGGTTATAACCTGTCGGCAGGTGGACCGATACTCGTGCCGACGCTTGACGCCATTGTGCTGACCCCGATCGCACCTCATACGCTGACATTCCGTCCGCTCGTAGTCAGCGGAGGGGTTGACATCATGGTGACTACTGACTCCCGCGCGCCGCGCTATCGCGTCAGCCTCGACGGAGTCTCCTTCCTGATGGAGAATCGCACGACCGTCAGAATCCGCAAAGCGGACTTCACTCCGCTCGTGATCCGCTCCCCCCGCGACTCCTTCGCCAACACCCTCCGCGCCAAACTCCACTGGGGCATCCGCTAACCCCCCGCGCCCTGCATACTGGATGGTTTACTTACGAAAAGCATAATTTTAGATAGTTTCTTCACTTTATCTCGATATTTTTGATACATAAAGTGACCTTACCGGCATATAATGACGTGATAAAATATAATCCTAAATTCTTATTTTGAATTATTAAGGGGGGGGGGTGGAAGAGGAATGGTGGAAGAGCCTGCGGATGGGGACTGAGCATCGCTTCGCTTGCTCTTGCGGAATTTGCAGGAGCACTTCCATTCGGGTTCATTCTTGATTTGTGGCAGGCGATTCCGCGAGAGCGAGCAAAGCGATGCTCAGCCCGATTCCGAGAATATTCCNAAATNTNCNGANTAGAAATANNNNCNAAGAAAAANTTCCGCGAAAATTCCGCCAATTCGGCGANTTAAGGCATAAGGGGCNAAGCCCCTTGCCGATTCCGCGCGAANAATATTCTTTACAATTCCAATNCATTNATCAAAANTATTCATTCATAAACACACTGAATTCAAAGGCGCGTTAACAACCCGCGGGAGCGGGTTGCCTAACCGTAAACCGGGGGTTGAAGCGCAAAGCGCTGAAACCNNCGGATCTNANNACCTNATACANNAGTCATCCAACCCGCGGNAGCGGGTTGCCTAACNGGGAGCCTTAACGCCAACTACCACTGAGCACTGATACAGCAGTTAGGCAACCCGCTTCCGCGGGTTGGATGATACTGTATCAGGTTATAAGTCCGCAGGTTTCAGCGCTTTGCGCTTCAACCCGCGGTTAACGGTGATGTAACCCGCGTCCGCGGGTTAATGCAGGTAGCAGGCATGGAGAGTCGCTTGGAAAAATCCCTGACTATCCATTGCGAGTAGTAATTAGTACGCACCAACTTTTAGCAAAGGTAGGGACGCTCGTGCGTCCGCTTACATTGATCTGGAATTCGATATGTTGCGAGCGGACGCACGAGCCGTGCGTCCCTACAAGGTATAAAGGGAGCCGCCGCGCCGGGGTTGAATCCGGAGCGGCGGCTCTTCTTTGGGGGGGGAAGCGCACTCCTTATGGGTGCGGCTCCTTATGGGTTTTATTTTGCTACCTGCATCTTGATGCCGGAAACTGTGATGTTGGCTTTGCCGGGAGCGCCTGCATAGTCCATGCAGAGCTGCAGATTGTCGGTGTCAATGCCCTGCTTGTTCTTGAAGAAATAGAGATAGGGCACGCCTTCTTCTACATCAACGCGGTCGAGAACAATGAATGTGTTATCATCAGCGTCCGCATCCGCACCGAGAGAATCACCCTTCTGCACCTTCACGGTCACACCCTTGATGTCTCTGTCAGACTCAATAGTCATCACGAAGTCATACTTATTTTCAGCGGATGTCTTGACATTAGTCCAGATATGCACCTGACCCTGCCACTGATCGCCGCCGATACCTTCGGGAGCTATGAAGCTATAGCCGTCAGCGAAGAAGATGAGCTCCGGCTGAGCAATTGCACTTGAATCCCAGCTTGAGTTAGCAAACCATGTGGAGGAATTCACTACCTTGAAATTGGCAAAGATATTGTCAGCCTCCGGAATCTGGGGAGCTACGGCAGCCGCAGGAATGACTGTGCCGTCGTCATACTGATGCTCTTTGAATACGATGTTATCGACCTCAATATCGCAGTCGCCATAACCACCGAAGTCAAAGGCAATCTTCAGAGTGCCGTCGAAGCCCTCCATATCGGTGAACCATACGATGGAGCCGTCAGCCTCCACATCAACGCGATCTGCCACAAAGAATGTCTCATCGTCGCCGAGTTTCTGAACCTTGACAGTCACTGCGCCCGCCTTAGGAACATTAACATTGCAAGAGAAATCATAAGTCACGCCGGAATGCACTTCGATATTAGTCTCTACATGCACCTGACCCTGCCACTGATCAGGACCCATATCTGCAGGAGTATGGAACTTGATACCCTTAGTCGGAGTCAGAGTCACATCGGGCTGATTCGGAAGTTCTCCCCAGTTTCCATCAGCAAACCAAGTGGAAGCGACTCTCACTTCCGCATCCTTCCAGAGGTTATGCTCGAAGTCATACTTGAAGCCTGTAGTTGTCACGTCCTGAACTGCATCAGCCTTCGGAGCAATGATATACTGCCATGAGATGCCGTCGAGATCCTGAACAAGGATAATCTCACTCTTGCTGAAAGACGTGATTCTATATCTGGGGTTGGCAAAAGCTGCCTCCGAGGGGACATAGGGGAAGGGGGTGTCAGCAGGAAGTTCGAGATAGAGATTCGCACCCTGAGGCACAAGGGAGAATGTAGAATTCACTACGCCGCAGTCAACTCTGAAGTCCTCACCATTCCCGGGATTGTTAACCTTGTATCCGGGGAGGGCGTTGACTCCTGTGTTGACATAGAAAGTGCCCGCTGTGCCGGGATCGAACACATAAGTGCCTTCTGTCTCCTTGCCGGTATCACCGAAAGTAAGCGTATTTGCATATACACCCTCAGCTTCTTTAGCACCCGGACCGCCACTCCACCATTCAGTGGGATTCTCAGCCGGACCGCAGCCCATATTGCCCTGCTTCGTGCCATCGACAGCCCACTCTTTAGTGGCGTCATTGGTCAATGCACGCATATAGGGAGTGAAATCGAAGATAGTGCGGTCGATCGTGATAACGCCGTTGACAGAACCCTCGGACACTCCGTTGGCGTTGCCGACCTTCATTTCTACGGGATATTCACCCGCGATAGTGATAAGGTCGTGATAAGTCAGCGCAGTCGAAGGACGCTCGCTGTTGTTGACATACCAGATCGGATAGACACCCACTGCGTTATTGCCGTTCTTGTCAAGGATATTCAGTTCGACATTATTTAGCTCGTCGACACTTATCCCTATCTGATAATCGGATGCCTGAGGCACTCCCGCCTGCGAAGGATAGTTGATATCTTCCGGCGAGCAGGAAGCCATGCCGGCGAGTAAACCCGCCATGGCTCCGAACCCGATGAATTTATTTATAGTTTTCATTTGGATTTTTAATTTAGGTCATGAATTACATGAAGTACTGGGTGTTCTGCTTGAGATGACCCTGACATTTATCAATTTCGCTCTGCGGGAAGGGGATATACTTCTTATTATCGGTATAATGACCCTTTCTGCCGTCGGGAAGTTCGCTATCTTCGATAAGATAATCCTTAGCGAGACCTGTGCGGATAAGATCCCAATAGCGCTTGCCCTCTCCGAGGAATTCCCATGCACGCTCGCGGATAATGTTGTCGAGAGTAGCGGGCACTGAGGGGAGACCAGCGCGTCTGCGGACGCGGTCGAGATATGTCTGAGCATTGGGCGAACCGAGTTCGGCAGCATAGAGCAGACACTCTGAGAAGCGATAGAGACGCAGGTTATTGTTATAGTTCAGAAGAGCATCGGCGAGCTGAGCGCTGTTGCCACCTACGCGACCTGCATACTTCGCCAGGAAGTAGCCAGTGTCCTGATAAGCGGGATTATAGTTGCCCTCACCCGGCTGCCAGATAGAAGCGTCGCGGCGAGTGTCGGCGGGATCATAGGAATCATAGCAGGATTTGCGCACTGTGCAGAAGCCCCAGCCTGTATCGTCATGAATTCCGTCTGACTTATTATAGCCACGCGGAAGAATCATACAGGGCACGACTGTACCGCCGGCTGTGCCACCCCAGCTCCAGTTACGTGAGCCCTGATAGTCGGAGTAGTTGATTTCCCAGATGGATTCCTGACACCATTCTCCACTTGTCTCCCAAATATCAGCGAAATTCGGCATAAGGTCGTAGAGACCGGAATTGATGATTTCTTCCATGTATTTGAGAGCCGTCTTCTTGCGGGTGTCATCGTTCTGATACATCACGACCTCAGTGTAGAGCATATACACGAAGTGCTTAGTGACGCGACCAAGATCCGAACCGGAGCACTTTTCCGGGAGGTTATCAGCCTCGATCACTTTCTCCAGATCCTGAATAATGAATTCATAGACCTCGTCGGCAGTGTACTGCGGAGCCAGGAAATCGCCCGAGAGATTCACGGTGTAGTAAGCGATATTGCCCCACCAATGCCAGAGCTGATTATAGAAGAAGGCGCGGAGCGCGATCACCTGAGATTCATAGTAAGCGCGATGCTCGATTTCTTCGGGAGTCTGCGCATCCCAGTAGTCATACATATACTGGATAGCATCGTTGCAGCGCTTCACTCCGGAATATGCGTTGCTGTAGTTGTCGATCATCACCTGATCGGCAGTAGTGCTGAAGTTGAAAATCGCTTTCCACTGGCTCATATCGCCGACGTCGCCGCCACCGGGATAACACTGGTCGGTCATCACCTCGGGATAGATATTCAAGCCGGTGTAGTTATTCGCATAGTCAAACCAATGCAGAGGGTCGTAAGCTGCGACGACAGCCTGCTTGATATTATCCTCAGTCTTGTAGTAATCCTCAACCTGATCCTGAGTATTGTTGGTTATATCAAGCCAGTCGCTCGAACATGACGCGAACGCCAATCCGAATCCGACAAATGCAGCTGATAAGATTAATTTATTATGTTTCATTTTGATATTCGAGTTAGAAAAGGTTAGAATGACACATTGAAGCCCACTGTGAATGTGCGTGCCTCGGGGTAGTTGCCGTAGTCGATACCGATGTTTACGCCATCGCCGATTTCAGGAGTAAAGCCGTGGTAGCTTGTAGCGGTAAAGAGGTTCTCGCCCATTACGAATACTCTTGCATTGCTCAGACCAATCTTGCGGATAAGATGATCGGGGAAAGTGTAAGAGAGGGTGATGTTGGACATACGCAGATATGCGCCGTCGTGGATATAGATATCGGAGCTCTGCCAGTTGCGTGCGTCGCCGAGGCGATAGATAGGAATTTTGTTGGAGGTTCCTTCGCCTGTCCAGCGATTGAGCATCCATGCGGGAAGGTTCTTCGCGGGAGTATCGCTACGCAGAGAAGCGTCGTAGATCTGGTTGCCCCATACGCCCTGGAAGTAAGCAGAAAGCTGGAAGCCTTTCCATCCGAAGCCGACATTGAAACCATAAGTCCAGTCGGGCAGACCTTTACCGAGTTTAGTGCGGTCGTTATCGTTGATAGTGCCGTCGCCGTTAGTGTCGACGAAGATCACGTCGCCGGGCTGGGCATACCATGAAGTCATGCCGGGAGTCAGACCATATTTTTCATTATATGCGTCTGCCTCAGCCTGATTCTGGAATACACCGGCTGTCTTATAGCCATAGAAGAAGGGGAAGGGTTCGCCGTTCATTGAGCGGGCGATGTCGCCGGCAGTGCCGTTGCTGACCTCGCTTCTCCAACCTTCCGAGTTGCCGAGGTTGACGAGTGTATTCTTGAAGTATGAAAGGTTGCCGGCAAGGTTGACCTCGAATTCACCGAAGTTATGCGCCCAGCGGAGTTCCATTTCCACACCGGTGTTATCCATTGTGCCGACGTTGCCGATAGGAGCGGTCTCACCGACATAAGTGGGCACCATCATGGTCATAAGCATACCGTTGGTGCGCTTTTTATACCAGTCGAAAGTGAACTGCAGTGAGTTGTTGAGGAAAGCGAGGTCAAGACCGATGTCTGTCTGAGTTGATTCCTCCCATTTGAGATCCGGGTTTGCGATACCGGATGCCTTTGAACCATAAGTCTGGCTTGATCCTTCCGGACCGAAGTAATAGTTGTTGTTGCCATCAGTGAGGACTGTATAGCGGAAGTCGCCGATAGCCTCGTTACCGTTCTTACCCCATGATACGCGGAGTTTGGTGTTATTCCACCATGTCGGGCGTCTTTCCATGAAGGGTTCGTTGGTGAGGTTCCAACCTACGGAGAATGAAGGGAATGTAGCCCAGCGATGATTTGCGCCGAAGCGAGAAGAACCGTCGCGACGGACAGTCACCTGCGCCATATAGCGAGAGTCATAGTCGTAAGAAGCTCTGCCGAAGTAAGAGAGGAGTTTTGGCCATGCCGAGTTCGGACCGGCGTTACCTGTGCGGTTGCCACCATCCTCCTCGCCGGGAGCACCCTGCGCGACAGTTACCCACGGTTTGTTGAAGTTATAGAGTTTGTTGGCTGAAGTGTTCATCCACCATCCTGTGCTCTGCTTTGCAGATTCGCCGAGCACTACGTTGATATGATGGTCGCCGAAAGTCTTATCATAGAAAATGATATTTTCGAGCTGCCATGTCCAGCCGCGGTTGGATTCTGCGTAAGCGCTTGCGTGGATAGCATCAGTGTTACTCAGATTGCTGTAATAGTTGGGTTCTGTGAAGCTGTTGGTGCCCCAGAAAGCCAAGTCGCCGCCGAAGCTGATGCGATACTTGATGCCGTCCCAGATCTGGAGTTCGCCGATGATATTGCTGACGATCTTATGGCTCCAGTTTTTGGCAGCCGCGAACGACCATCCATAGAACGGGTTAGTCAACTCCTGATAGCCGCCACCGAATGCCTCGGGCACAGTGTAGAGATTTCCGTTGGCATCATAACGGGGGACATAAGACTTATTGTCGGCATAGTAAGCCTGCTGATGTTCATACTCGGGAGAACCGGGCACAAGTGTCGGAGTAAGCATCGGAGACATACCGAGGGCGTTGGTGATCGCGCCTCCATAGTAGCCGCCGCCACCTCCGAAGCCCTTTGAGTGAATGCGGGCGTAAGAGATGTTGGTGGTCAGCGTGAAGCTGTTGAGCCAATTGCGCTTCTTGGAATCATCGAAGAGAGTGTAGATATTATTGGCACGCAGAGTCAGACGGTCGTAGTTAGACTGATCATAATTGCCGCCGATGATACCATCCTGTTTGTAATAGCCGAAAGAAAGGAAGTAGTTGACCTTCTCACTTGCGCCGGATACTGATACCTGATGGTTCATCACGGGCGCATTGTCGTTGAAGATAGCTGCCTGCCAGTCATAGCCGTTGCCATAGCTGTAGGGATCGCCATAAGGAGCGGGCTGACCTGTATTCAGGTATGCTTCGTTCTTCATCAGGGCATACTGCGTAGCGTTGAGCATCTTGAGAGATTTCTGCTTTGACTGCCAGCCATAGGAGAAGTCGTAAGTAATCTTAGCGCGTCCCTGCACACCTGTCTTGGTCGTAACGAGGATCACACCGTTTGCTGCACGCGCACCATAGACAGCGCCGGAAGCGGCATCCTTCAACACCTCGATACTCTTGATATCCGAGGGGTTAAGATAATCGATTCCACCCTCGATCGGCATACCGTCGACGATATACAGGGGGTTGGAGTCATTGATTGTGCCGACACCGCGCACACGAATCTGGGCAGAGCTGCCCGGTTCGCCGCTCGGAGTAGTGGCAGTCACACCGGCAGTCACACCCTTAAGTGCATTCTGCACATTGGTAGGCAATGTCTGCGCGAGAGTTTCCTCACCGACCTGCGAGATGGCAGCAGTCACGACACTCTTCTTCTGTGTGCCATAGCCGACTACGACCACATCATTAAGAATCTGTGAATCCTCAATGAGACTGATGTTAAGTTCCTTAGTTTTTCCATCGACTTTTGCCTCCTGAGGAGTATAGCCGATATACGAGAACATAAGGGTTGAGCCCACGGGGGCGTTAATGGAGTAGCGTCCATCGAGATCGGTAGCCGTACCGGTCGAAGTCCCTTTCACCATTACCGTCACTCCCAGCAGGGGCTCTCCGTCGAGTGAAGATGTCACCAGACCGGAGACATTGACATTCTGGGCGTAGACCCCGAGACATGTCAACACCGCGATGAGAAACAAGGTTAGCTTTTTCATCTGGAATTGGGTTAAGTTATTAGAAAATTATGTAAGGTTGTAGCTTAGGTTGTAGTAATTTTAGGAGTAATGGGAGAAATAAGATATGTTGGAGTTATTTCTTTTGGAAGATTCTGACATAATCTATTTTCAAAGTGACGGGAAGCACACTGTCGTCGACACCTTTATAGCCACCCCAATCGCCACCCCATGCGAGGTTGAGGATGGGATAGAAGGCATAGTGGAAGGGCCAGGATGCATGGTCGGTTCCCATAGAAGCGCGAGTCGCACGGAGCTGCACTTTGCCGTCGACGTAGGTGATTATCTCATCTTCCGTCCATTCAAGCGCATAGACATGGAAAGAACCCTCTGCGCCGGCGCAATACATTTCGTGAGTTTTCTGAGTCCCCTTCGTATGATTGTAGTTCTCCGTGTGGAGGGATGAAGAGACATAATTGGGATTTGCGCCGACCTCTTCCATGATATCGATTTCGCCGCAACGGGGCCAGCCGTTGGTGCTCCAATCCACATTGCAGGGCATCATCCAGAAAGCGGGCCATGTTCCCTTCCCGGCGGGGAGATTCATGCGGGCTTCGAAGTAGCCGTAGGTCCATCCCGTATTGGGACATGCATTTACACGCCCTGAATAAATCTTGCCATCGGATGCCTTGAAGCAATTGATATTGAGCATGCCATTCTCTACGACAAGAGTAGATTTTCCATCAATCTGCTTGGATGTATAGATCTGAAGTTCGTTGTTGACATAGCCTGCGGGCCAGTTCTCTGCCACCCAGTCTCTGCCAAGTGTCGGACCTCCGTTGAATTCATCGCTCCAGACGAGTGTATATCCGTCGGGAATTACGATTGCATCGCTGAGCTGAGTGACTGAAATTTCAGTTTCAGAATCTCCGCACGCAAGTTTGAGCGCTGCATTGCGATCTGCTGATTCATTATTTGCAGATGCTTTGAGTTCAACGACGGTCTCTCCGCTCCCGCCCTTAGAAGGTGACAGCGTGAGCCAGGATTCTGAATTAGAGAGCGTCCAATCGCCGTTGGCAGTGATCGTAAGCTTGGCAGTTGAAGCAGCCCCACTCATAGTCAGGGTTTTAAGTGAAGGGATAGCCGTCATGACATAACCTTGTGTCAACGGCACGCTTTTCACGGTCTTACCTCCTGAGACGATTCGTATGTCGGCAGTGCGCTCCTCCATGCCGGAGTTTGCTTTTACTGATATCTGCACATCGACTGCTACATTCTTAACTCCTCCTGAAGGACGGAGTGTCAGCCAATCTGCATCCGACGACACTGACCAATCGGCATCTGCCTTGACATTCAGAGTTAACTGCGCGGCGTCCGGACCTGCGTGAAGAGCATCTTCCGATACGGAGACGCTGACATTTCCAACCGGATTGACAGGAGTGTCTTCCTCATCATCGCCACATGAAATCATTAAAACTGATAATACGGGAATAAGGAGAGATAACGCTAAAATCGTCTTAAATTTTGAAGTCATAAATTGAATCGACTCCTTAAGCTAAAGAAATCCTATGTAAGCAATCTGACTTTTTGCCTATGTCAAATCCCATAGACATTACGTTTTTTTACTTACAAAAATTTTTAGTCACTTAAGATTGAGTTTTTCGGGTTAATTAAATAAATTTGATTGCACTTCCAAAATTAACAATTTTTTAAATTACACCAAAATTTTTAGCATATTTTTTAAAATAAATTTCCGGATTCTTTCGACATGTCATTAAAGACCTTGAAAAATAGCTATATATTTGGGGGGGAGAGATGGAAAGATGAAAGAATTTTGTAATTTTGCGGAAATTAATATTTTTCACAAACCTAACCCGATGACTCATTCTCGGAGTGAGTCACATATTTTATTCTTATGAATCTCTATTATTTTCGTCATTCCTTGGGAATGGCTTTGATGCTCACGGCGCTGACCTCGGCTTTACCCGCGGCAGCTGCTCCCGAAGGTTTCTTACGCGTAAAGGCACATGACATCGTAGATGCCAAGGGAGAAAAATTCTTCATAAAGGGCACAAATTTAGGCAATTGGCTTAATCCTGAGGGCTACATGTTCGGTTTCTCAAAAGTGAATGCTCCCCATTCAATCGATCTCGCCTTCCGCGAACTCGTCGGACCCACGGAGGCTCGCCGGTTCTGGCAGAATTTCAAGGATAATTATATCACTGAGGAAGACTTCGAATTTATCGCCTCCACAGGTGCCAACACAATACGTGTCCCCTTCAACTACAAACTTTTCACGTCCGAAGATTATATGGGTCTCAACGATCCTACGGAAGGATTCCGCCGATTGGATGACTGCATCACCTGGGCAAAGCGCCACGATATGCGTCTTATCCTCGACATGCATGACTGTCCCGGCGGACAGACCGGCGACAATATCGACGACAGTTACGGCTATCCCTGGCTTATGACGGATGCTGAATCGCAGGAGCAATTCATCAACATCTGGAAGCAGATCGCCACCCGCTATGCCGACGAGGAGGTCATTCTCGGTTACGAACTTGCGAATGAACCCGTAGCGACATATTGGGAGGGTGAGGAACGCGAAAAGCTTAACGCCGCTCTTGAACCCCTCTATATCCGCACAGTGGAAGCCATACGCACGGTCGATCCTAATCATATCATCCTGCTCGGCGGACCGCAATGGAATTCCGAGTTCGGAAATTTTACGAACTGGACATTCGACGACAACATCATGTACACATGCCATCGTTACGGCGGCGAACCGACTTCGGAGGCTATTAAATCCTACATCGATTTCCGTGACAAGACCAACTTGCCGATGTATATGGGAGAATTGGGTCATAACAGCATGGAATGGCAATCTTCTTTCGCCAACACACTTGTGGAAAATAATATCGGCTACACCTTCTGGCCCTACAAGAAGATTGCCGACAGCTCAATGACAGGGGTAGATGTCCCCGAGGGCTGGAAGGAGGAACTCGTAGGATTCGTGGAGGCTCCCCGAGGAAGCTACTCCGAAATCCGCGAAGCGCGCAAGCATTGCTCTCAGGAACGCGGCGTAGAGCTACTGAATCAATATGTGGAGAATGCCAAAGCTTCCCGAATGCTTAAGCATCAGGACTACATTCAGTCCATCAAGCTCGATAAATAATCAATATCGCCGAATAAAAAAAGATAATCGCCGGATATTCAGCTGAATATCCGGCGATTATTTTTCTAATAATAATAATGTAAGATTGCTCCTGCTCAGACATTGAGAAGGGCTTGAAGGGAGGCGAGGCGCTCCGCAAGGATTGCATCGCCGGCTGATGTGCCGCCACTGCGGTCGATGACCCGATAGCCGTATCTTTCCAGACTGCGTGCCACTCCCTCTGGATCAGCGACCCGCACCCGCAGATTGACACGTAACTTTCCCCCTTCCGCAGCACGCGAAAGAAGGTCGACAAGATGGACATCCGCATCTTCTACGGCATGAGCGATAGCAGAGGCGGAATATTGCTCCGGAGAGCATTCAATCGTCAGCACGCTGCTGTCATCGCGCGTGGCTATCAGACGCGACATCCCCTCCAGGAGCGAGCTTTCGTCAATCAAGCCGATAGTCTTCCCCTCTTCGTCCACACTCAGAACTCTCCCCGGCGCATCAAGCAGATGCGGAAGCACTTCAAGAAGCGGCATCCCGGCATCCACACTCTTCAGCGCAGGGAGTGTGTCGGAATTATTATGAAGAGATATTGCGTCTTTTGCTGTCATTTCTTTATTCCTTTCAAGAAGAATCTCGATTTTTTTTGTTTACTTTGTAATTAAATAACAAATATCGTGCCGATTTTCCGATCCGCACCCGGGGAGTAATATCCCTCATCAACGAATCTATATACTTACAATAAGATTATGACACGCCTTAGTGTTAACGTAAATAAAGTCGCGACATTGCGTAACGCACGCGGCGAAAATAACCCGGATGTGCTTGCATTTGCCCGCCACTGCGAGGAAATCGGCGCTCAGGGCATCACTGTCCATCCCCGCCCCGATGAGCGCCACATACGCAAGAGCGACGTCCGCGAACTCAGCAAGGCTCTGACGACTGAGTTTAATATGGAGGGTTATCCCTCGGAGGATTTTCTGACTCTCGTGGAGGAAAACCATCCGGCACAGGCTACTCTCGTGCCCGACCGCCCGGATCAACTGACATCTTCCTCCGGCTGGGATGTCATTGCCAATGCAGATTTCCTCCGCCCGATAGTCAGCCGGCTGAAAGATGCCGGAGTCCGCGTATCTCTCTTCGTGGCTGCCGACCCGGAGCAGGTGAAAGCCGCCGCAGCAATAGGAGCCGACCGGGTGGAACTATACACCAAACCTTACGCCGACGGCTATGCCGCCGACCGCGAAGCGGCTATCGCTCCTTTCATCGCAGCCTCCAAGGCTGCAATGGAAGCCGGCATAGGGATGAATGCCGGACATGACCTCAGCC
Organism: Bacteroides sp.; assembly: GCA_014803765.1. Lineage (GTDB taxonomy): Bacteria > Bacteroidota > Bacteroidia > Bacteroidales > Muribaculaceae > Lepagella. Next base: position 35,001 of record JAAVBC010000008.1, read on the forward strand.
TTGAAAATCTGGAATATTTCCACAAAAATATCCCTCATCTTGATGAAGTCAGCATCGGCCACGCGCTTATCTGCGACGCTCTCTATCTCGGCATTGATGAGACAATCCGACGCTACCTCGCAGCGCTCGCCGATTAATCCCTGATTCCGCAAGTATCGGCTAAGGCTCATCCCGCCTCCCCTATCTTACAGACATTACATTTTCTATATACATACACTTCCCCCCGATAAGCAATGGAAACTCTTTCTTTCTGGTCGCTCGTAATGGATGGCGGCTATATCATGATTCCGCTGGCAATCCTTCTGCTGCTGACAGTCTACGTATTCACCGAGCGCACCATCGCCATTAATAAGGCATTGCGTGAGGATCCCACTTTCATGAAGCGGATCCGCGATTATGTGCTTGACGCTGATCTCGAAAGCGCTGAAACGCTCTGCAAGAAGACCGATACCCCCTATGCCCGACTTATCTTTAAGGGTATCCAACGCATCGGGCGTCCCACTCAGGATGTCCTTGCGGCAATCGAAAATACGGGTAATCTGGAGGTTGCCAATCTCGGGAAGGGTCTCCCCTGGCTCTCCACGACTGCCGCCGGCGCTCCGATGCTCGGTTTCCTGGGCACTGTCGTCGGTATGATTCAGGCTTTCTTCACCCTTGCCAAGGCAGGCTCAGCGTCCAATATCTCACTCCTCTCAGGGGGTATATATCAGGCGCTCGTCACTACAGTGGCAGGTCTCGTAGTCGGCATCATCGCCCTCTTCGCCTATAACTACCTCGTAGCACGCATCGGCAGAGTGATGAACCGCCTTGAAGCCCGCAGCATCGAATTCATGGATCTTCTCAACGAACCCGCCTGAACCCCCACTCCGATAACTGATTATGGCACTCAAACGTCAATTCCCGACACTTGATACATTCTCCATGTCATCGATGACAGACGTGATTTTCCTTCTGTTAATCTTTTTCATGGTGACCTCAACGCTTATTCACCCGGCGGCGATCGACGTGAATCTTCCACAAAGCGGCGAGCAGTCGAACAGCAAGCCGACCACGGAAGTCTACGTCGACAGCGTATGCTCCATCTATCTTGTGGAGGATCGCAATGACTCCACCGGCGTCCTTTCCATCCCCCATCAGATATCCAAAGAGCAGCTGACCGAACGCCTCACTGCAATTCAGGCGCAGGATTCCCTGCGCCCGGTTGCCCTCTACGCCGATGAGCGTGTCCCCTATGGAAAAGTAGTCGACATTCTCGATATGGCTGCAAGGAGCAAACTTCGTATGGTGCTCGCAACAAAGAGCCGTTCGGTGCCCGCAGAATAATTTGAAGCAGTGAAAAATATCTCCCGACATAATAGCCCCGCCCCCGGACATACTGATTCCTCAGAGTCCATGGGGAGCAATCGCACTCGGCTTATCGCGGCAGGAATCACCTTCCTGTTCGCTCTGCTCCTGTTTCTCTTCCTGTTCTTCGGAAGTATCGGATTCGACCGCGCCCGTATGGCTGAAGCTTCAATTCCGGAAATCGGCGAAGAGGAGGAAGAGTTATTTCTGGATCCCATGTTGATTGATCCCGGCGAGGATCAAAGTCCCGTCGAGCAGACCGCCGCCCCTGAAGCACAAGGCTCACCTGAGGTAAAGGATCAGCCGGATGAGACGGCACGTCCCATCGTTAAGGATGATAATCCGAAGCCGGCGCCACCGAAAGAGAAACTCGTAAGCCAAAAGGAGGAATCCCCGGTGAAGACCACTACCCCCTCGGCTACGGAGAAGGAAAAACGCAATGCCGAAGCTAAAGTGGCTAACGCATTCAAGGATCCCGGGAAGCAGAACGGCAAAAACAATGCCTCCGGCTCGGGAGGTGCAGGTGTCGGAGTCAGCGGCAATGCCAACGGCTGGAAGTTCCTCGGATGCCCATCGCCGAAAGTGACACTGAGCAGTAAGAAGACTGTGACTGTAGCTGTGACTGTCAATGCGCAGGGTGTCGTCACGTCAGCCCGCGCTACGGGCGGCGATCCGGCTCTGCACGATGCCTGCGAACGCGCCGCGCGCCAGGCGCGCTGGCAACCCCTCCATAACTCAGAAGGGAAGACTGCCCGCGGCACTATCACTTTCACCATCACTCCGCGTTAATACCCCCGTCGTATCCTCGGGATTCCTAATCCGGCAACGGACATCATATTAAAATTTATCACTCTCAGAAAAAATTTATTCTAACCTCGCGAACTTTTTACTTTCATGCGATGTTATAATATCGAAAGAAAGATAAATCGTTTCATGATGTTAGGTTAGTTAGATGAAAATTATGAAAAACATGACAGCGGCCACCTGCGAAGGCGGCCGTTGGCGCGTTTAGAGAATACCATAATAGAAAAAGCACATAAGGCATCTGTTTATGGCCTTATGTGCTTTTGTCTTTTTGTGCTTTTGTCTTATAAATTATTGATGAGTCTTCAGATGAGATGAGAAAGGAGTGTGGCTGATGTAGCTGAATCTACTTTTACTTTTACAAAATCTCCGGGTTTGGCATTTCCTGCCGGGAAGACAGCCACCTTGTTCTGCGATGTTCTGCCGAAAAGATCTTCCGGATTGCGTTTCGACCTCCCTTCGACAAACACCGTAAATTCCTTGCCGACATCCTGCTGATTACTCTTGAGTGATAATTCATTCTGGAGCGCGATCATGCGGTTGAGACGCTCGATCTTCACATCCTCCGGGATGTTATCAGGGAGATGCTTGGAAGCGAATGTGCCGGGACGCTCAGAGTATTTGAACATGAAAGCGGAATCAAACCCTACCTCCTCCATCAGGCTAAGTGTCTGAAGGAAGTCCTCTTCCGTTTCGTTATGGAAACCGGTGAAGAGATCGGTAGATATTCCGGCATCAGGAAGGATGCGGCGGATTGCCGCCACGCGGTCAAGATACCATTCGCGGGTGTATTTACGATTCATCAGTTTCAACACTTCGTTGCTGCCGCTCTGGACAGGCAGATGCACATGACGTGCTATATTGTCGTGGGCAGCCATAGCCTCCAGAGTGGCGTCGCTCATATCCTTCGGGTGAGAAGTCGTAAAGCGGATGCGCATATCCGGCGCAGCCTCGGCGACGAGATGCAACAAAGCCGGGAAATCAGTCACGTCGCCCGATTCGGGATCCGTAAAGTGATAGCTGTCGACATTCTGTCCTAAAAGAGTCGCTTCCTTGAAGCCGCGCGCCCGCAGGTCGGCGAGTTCGCGCAGGATGCTTTCGGGATGGCGCGAACGCTCCCTGCCGCGGGTATAAGGCACGATGCAGTAGCTGCAGAAATTATTACAGCCGCGCATGATGGAAATAAAGCCCGACGTGCGACTCCCGGAAATGCGAAGAGGCATCACATCGCGATAGGTCTCCGTAGTGGAGAGAATCGTATTGATAGCCGGCTGCCCCGTCTCGGCGGCAGCAATGAGGTTCGGGATATCCAGATAAGCGTCCGGACCCGCTACGAGGTCAACTCCGTAATCCTCAATCAGACGCTCCTTCATACGCTCTGCCATACATCCGATAACTCCGATGATGACATTCTTGCCCGACTTGCGGCGCAGGGCATTCCAATAAGCGAGACGCGAAATGATTTTCTGCTCCGCATTGTCGCGGATGGAACATGTATTCAGAAGCACTGCGGCAGCCTGATGATCATCCTCCGTAAGGTCGTAACCTGCCATCTGCATCATGGAAGCTACGACCTCCGAATCAGCCACATTCATCTGGCAACCATAGGTCTCGATGCGCACTTTCTTTGATTCAGTGCAATTTTTATCGTTTTTCGGTAAAAAAAAGGGTTCATTCATTATGAGAATATTCAAAAATTGTATTACTTTTGCAAAAATACCATTAAAATCTAAACGTTACAAATGAGTATCCCTTTTATTTCGGCAGAAGAAGCTGCCAGCCATATTAAAAATGGAGACAATGTGGGATTTTCCGGATTCACAGCATCCGGCACACCCAAGGTTGTAACTGTCGCTCTGGCAAAACGTGCCAAAGAGCTCCATGAAAAAGGAGAGCCGTTTAAAATCAACCTGTTCACCGGCGCCTCAACCAACGACCATGTTGACGGCGAGCTCGCACGAGCAGACGCAATCGGCATCCGCACACCCTATCAAGGCCACCCTGATTCCAGAAAATTGGCAAACAGAGGCGGGATGCATTATTTTGATACCCACCTCAGTCATGTATCGCAGGATCTTCGCTATGGTTTCTACGGCGATATTGACGTAGCCATTATCGAAGTGACTGAGATGAGTCCCAACGGCGAGTTTATCCTCGGAGCCGGTCTCGGCATGTCGCCTACTCTGGCAATGATGGCGAAAAAGGTGATTATCGAATATTCATCTTATTATCGCACATCTTTCCGCGGATTCCACGACAATTACGTCCCTCTGGATCCCCCTCATCGTCGCGAGATTCCTATATATAAGCCTTCCGACCGTATCGGAAGCACAGTCCTTAAGATCGATCCCAAGAAGATCATCGGCATCGTGCCCTCCAATGATTCCGAGAGCATCAAGCCCTTTACTGCAAGTGATGAGATCACTGCGCGTATCGGCGCGAATGTCTGCGGCTTCCTCGCCGAACAGCTCAAGACCGGCAAGATGCCGAAGGAATTCCTCCCCATCCAGTCAGGTGTAGGCAATGTGGCGAATGCAGTGCTTTATGGTCTGGGTGAGAATCCGGAAATTCCTCAGTTCGAAATGTACACTGAGGTGATTCAGGATGCAGTGATGGATCTTATGGAGCAGGGCAAGTGTAAGTTTGCTTCCACTTGTGCGCTGACTTTCTCTGATGACGCTATGCTTCACTTCATGGACAATATCGATTTCTTCCGCGATAAGATTCTTATGCGTCCCGGTGAGATTTCGAACAGCCCGGAAGTTGTGCGCCGACTCGGTCTGATCGCAATGAATACGGCTCTTGAGGCGGACATCTTCGGCAACGTGAACTCAACTCACGTAATGGGTTCGAAGATGATGAACGGCATCGGCGGTTCGGCTGACTTCTGCCGCAACGCTTATCTCTCCATCTTCTCTTGCCCCTCTGTACAGAAAGATGGCAAGATTTCAGCAATCGTGCCGATGGTGAGCCACGTTGACCATAGCGAACACTCAGTCAAAGTCCTCGTGACAGAGCAGGGTGTAGCCGACCTCCGCGGCAAGGATCCCCGTCAGCGTGCGGAGACCATCATCGAGAACTGCGCTCACCCCGCATATCGCGAACTCCTTTGGGATTACGTGAAGCTTGCAGAGAAGAATGGCGGACACACCCCCAACAATCTCTACGCATGCTATGCCCTTCACCAGGCATTTATGGAAACCGGCGACATGCTTCAGGCAGACCTCGGCCGCTTCTGCAAATAATCCCTCCCCTCTGCCCTCCCCGGGCATCCCAATTCGAAAAAAACCTCCCCAACATAAAGAGCGCACCCACCCGGATGCGCTCTTTACATATATCCCTCCAATCCGGAGTCCCCTCAAAACTCTCTTGTCAGGGCAGAACCTCATCTGATATATGATATTAGACTTCTTGTAAACGTTAAATTTTTATCATCTAAAAATCAATCTATTGCAAAGACAATATTAAACTTTAACATTTGTATTTTCATCGATTTTAATATACTTTTGCACTTAAAATTTCGTTGTAGAAATAACGAATGAAATGCAACGGGTATGAATCCGTCCAAGATGCCAAGTCATCTTCATCTTTATTAAAATTAAACTGAGTTATTAATATAAAAAAATGTGATTATGAATGTATTTAGAATTTCGCGTATTGCACTGATTCTGGTGATGGCGGTTCTCGGGTTGCGAGCTTCTGCCGCGGAAGATTGTTGCAAGAGTCAGGAGACTAATCTTGTTTGTTGCGAGGATGCGCATGCTTTGCGTTTGAAATTAGCCGGTCTCCCTCAAGAGGAAATGGTGAAAGAATGGACTATGCTTGCACCTGAAATGCAGCAAGCGCTTTGGCTTGATAAGCTTCAGCAGGTTATTGAATTGCCATGGAGTTCCGAGGAAGTAGAATATCTTAAGGGACTTTCTCCCATACTTTCCAACAACGAGCTCTTTACTGCATCAACGAATCCTGAAGAGAACAAGTATCTTCAAGAAATAGGTAATTATCTCAGCAACGGGAAAGAAAAATTTGCTTGGTCATCGGATGTAGATTACTATTTGTTCGGAACCCTATCCGATTATCCCGCAGATAAACTCCCTCTCAAATAATCATATATTCTCTTAGAGTATTTCCTCGCAGGTGGTGGAATCGCCTGCGAGGATTATTTTTAAATTCATAATATCCTTTCGGCTAATTGCCAAGTTACGCAAATTTATCTTTAACTTCTAACAGACAATATCATTCTAATGTTGAAATATAAATACATCTTTAACATCATTGGCTTAATATCGTCACTCATATTAGGACTACTAATTGAGGCATGTAGTCAGCATACGTCCGAATACAATCAAGCTTTAATGGAGCATGCTTCAGAGATTATGGAGAGTAATCCCGAGGGCGCATTAGCGATCTTAGACTCTGTTGTCGTTAATGATCTCCATGGTCCGAAAGATAAGGCAAAATATTCATTGCTTATGGCTATGGCATTGGATAAGAATTCAATAGATTTCAATGATTCAATTTTAAAACCGGCAGAAGATTATTACTTAAAGCATGGAACCCCCGATGAGTACATGCGTACTAAATATTATCAAGGAGTTATTTATTACGAAAAAAAACAATATGATGCGGCATTTAATTGCTTTCTTGATGCAGTTGATGAGTCTTCTCATGAATATAAAGATTCGTTGGGGCTTGCTTTAGTATACATCGGACAGGCTACAATGTATTATAAGCAATATAAAATTGATGAATTTATAGAGAGCAGTAAAAAAGCCGCAAAAATATATGAAGCATTTGCTCCTCAACATTATAACTTATTATTATGTTATTTAAAACTAATTGAGGGTGCCAATGATTGCTCATATCCCGCGTTGGCAGATTCTGTTTATAATGTTTCCAGGAATAAAATCACTCCGGATCATGTTTTATATCCTCGTCTCGCCGGATTAAGAATAACGAGCCTTATAATATTTAAGCCTCGTCGCGAACTTAAAGCATTCATGGATTCCATTGATGTGACTTCGCTGGAAACCCCATCTCACATCTTAGATCTTGCATGGGTTTATTGTTTATTTGGAGAGAAGGAAAAAAGTTGGAAATATATCTGTAAGGCAGAAACTCTCCCTATTCACGACTCTCTTAAATATCTTGCTATGAAAAGTGAAGTTCTTGATTCTTTAGGAAGATATCGGGAGAGTGAAGAAATATATAAACAATTTCTTGATAAGGCAATGGAGGAGGAATGGAGATTAAGAACAAGCGGACTATCGTTTACAGAAAAGAAATATAATCTTCAAAAAGAGTTAGATGCAAGGCAAATAAAGATTTATAGGTTGGCAATCGGAATATTGTCAATCATCCTTATCTCTTTGATATTTTCATTCTACTTCTATTGGAGAAAACAAAAAATGAAGAAGCGTTTTACTAAAGAAATCGAGCGCTTGAATACGGAAGTCCATCAACTGGAAAAGAGAATAAATGATAATACTATTTCTGATGACGCAAAGAGTATATTACGTAAACGATTAGACATTTTAAACACTTTTATAACAGAGCATATACGAGACGTGAAGTATGAGAATCGCTCATGGAAAAAATTAAATGCTCTTATCAATCAGGATTGTAAAGAGTTTGTAGAGAGTACTCGTAAATCTTTTGAATTATCACATCCTTATTTCGTGCGCTATCTGGAAGGATGCGGGTTGACAGACACCGAGATAAATCTGGCTTGTTTATATGCACTCGGACTACGTGGTAAGGAGGCGGGAAATATAATAGGCATAAAGAGTCATTATAATATTAGCGCTGAAATCAGAAAAAAACTGGGTTTGTATGATCGTCCGAATTCAATGAATCTAAATAAATATCTTCAATCTCTTATTCTCAACGAATAATTGGTTGGTGTAAGGTTTGAGTATCCCCCTGCGGATGACAATAACAAGAGCGCAGCCCGCCGGGCTGCGCTCTTGCTATTGTTATCCGCGGGGAGATAGAGGGGGATTAGTGGGCGTCGAGCCAGTTGCCGGCTACGCCGGAGGAGGCGGTCAGAGGGACTTTGCCTCTGAAGGCACCTTCCATGCAACGCTCTACTATCTCTTGGAGTGTAGCCAATTCTTCAGGAACTACATCGAAGTTCAATTCATCATGAACCTGCATTATCATCTTCGACTTCATTCCGCGCTCTTTCATCTCCCTATATATGTCAATCATCGCGCGCTTGATGATGTCTGCCGCCGAACCTTGAATCGGGGCATTAATCGCATTGCGCTCTGCATATCCGCGAACCACGGGATTCTTACTATTGATATCAGGCAACCGACGTATACGACCCATGCGAGTCATTACATACCCATGCTCACGCGCATACTCTACAGAGTCCGCCATGTATTTCTTTATCGTATAGAAACTCTTGAAGTAATTGTCAATCAATTCCTTTGCCTCAGCACGCGGAATACCTAACCGCGATGCCAATCCGAAAGCAGAAATGCCGTAAAGAATTCCGAAATTTGCCGTCTTGGCGTGGCGTCGCTCGTCAGCAGTGACCTCCTCCGGAGAATCCTTGTGATATATTTTCGCAGCAGTTATGGCATGTATATCCTTTCCGTTGGCAAACGCATCTATCATAGTCTCATCATCCGCAAAATCAGCAACCAGTCGCAACTCAATCTGCGAATAATCAGCCGACAGGAACAGATTACCCTCCGAGGGGATAAATGCCCGGCGAATCTCCCTGCCGACATCCTCGCGCACAGGAATGTTCTGAAGATTCGGATTTGAGGAGGATATACGCCCCGTAGCCGTCACGGTCTGATTGTAGTTCGTATGCACTCGCCCGGTCTGAGGATTGATGGCGGCAGGGAGCGCCGTAAGATAGGTGGAAAGAAGTTTTTTCAACTGTCGGTACTCAAGAATCTTACCAACAATGGGATTCTTGTGAGCCACCTTCTCCAGCACATCCTCCGATGTGGAATATTGTCCCGTCTTTGTCTTTTTTGCCTTATCATCCAACCCTAATTTGTCGAAAAGTATCTCTCCGACCTTCGACGGACTCCCCACATTGAATTCCTCTCCGGCAAGTCCATATATCTCATGCTCAAGAGTCTGCAAGCGCTCTTCGATTGCAGAGGCAGCCTCATTAAGCGCAGGGACATCAATACATACACCCGTCAGTTCCATTGCAGCCAGGACTTCTACAAGAGGCGATTCTATATCCCGATAGAGCGAATCAAGTTTTTCATCTTTCAGGAGTTGCTCCAACGGAGCGCGCAAGCGCAACGATGCCAATGCTCTTGAGCCTATGGATTCCGCCATCGTTCTGATATCCGGCGCGGGCTGAGATTTCTTCCCCTTACCCGCCTTCGGCATGAGTGTTTCGGCAGCCGGGGGAAGGGTGATCCCGAGATATGAGGATGCAAGCATCTCTATATTATGCCGCATATCAGGCTGGAGAAGATAATGGGCTAATGTGACATCATAGAAATTCGCCAGCGCCTCCCTCCCATCCCGGCGTTCACGCGCAGCAACCACCCAATTTAATTTAGCCGCATCCGTCACCTTGCATATATCCGGACGCGCCATCATATCAAGCAATGCAGCATAGCCATCGGCAAAACCCGGGTCTATCACAAACATCTTTCCCGAACTGATAGCCACGCCGACACCGATCAGTTCGCAAGTCATATCATTATCCCCTCTCACCGCCATGTATAGCCCTGCCTCTTTCTCCGGAAGCAATGCTTCCTGCATAGCCGACAGCGCCTCCTGACTGTCTATAATCATAATATTCTCCGGATTCGGAATATCCGCCGGAGCCGCTACCGGAGCCGCCGCGGAGTCATTTTCATCCGCAAAATCGAATAGCGACCCGACAAATCCGGCTGCCGTGGAGGGGTTGGCAGCATTAGCCACTTGAGATTCTTTCAGGACGCTTTCGTTCCCCTCCTCACTGCGAATTCGGCGCATCACTCTCTCCCCGAGAGTCTTGAATTCCAAATTCTTGAAGAGTTCCATGAGTTTCTCAGTGTCCGGTCGGCGACGCTCCAGAGAGTCGGGAGTGGCTTCGAGGGGGACGTCGGTACGGATAGTAGCAAGATATTTTGAGAAGCGGATCTGCTCCGCATTCTCCTCAACTTTCTTTTTTAATGCTCCCTTGAGGTCGGAAGTGTGTTCGAGAAGATTCTCCACCGAACCGAAATCGGCGATAAGTTTAACGGCAGTCTTCTCTCCCACTCCGGGACATCCGGGAATATTATCGATTTTATCCCCCATGAGAGCGAGAAGGTCGATCACCTGCTTCGTATTCTCTATCCCATATCGTGTACATACCTCCTCTTCTCCGCGGAGCTCGAAATCCTGTCCGCGATACGCCGGCTTATACTGAAGGATCTTGGGACTAACCAACTGACCGAAATCTTTATCCGGGGTCATCATATATGTCGTGAAATCCTCCTTTTCGGCGCGTTTTGCCATTGTGCCTATGACGTCGTCAGCCTCGAAGTCCTCGACTTCGAGAATGGGGATATTGTAGGCGCGTATGATGTCTTTGATTATGGGAATGGAGAGTTTTATATCTTCCGGAGTAGCCTCACGCTCCCCTTTATATTCCGTGAAAGCACGCGAACGGAAGGTCGGTCCCTGCGGATCGAAGCATACTGCGATATGAGTGGGATCCTCGCGGCGCAACACCTCCTCCAGAGTATTCACAAAACCGAAGATTGCCGATGTATTAAAACCATCGTGAGTGATACGCGGCATCTTGATCAGAGCGTAGTAGGCGCGGAATATCAATGCGTATGCATCGAGCAGAAACAAGCGTTTTTCTTCCATAACGTATTATATGATAAGAGAATCCGGAGAAGGATTTGATTAACTTTCGAAGTATTTTCGTTTATTCGTCTAAAGATTATCAAAGAGGGAGGGCTGACAGGGTTTGTAGCTCTTTCTGTGATGAGGGGTAATGCCAAGGCGCAGGATGGCTTCCTTGTGTTCACGGGTCGGATAACCCATATTGCGTTCCCAGCCATAGCCGGGGTATTCTTCTGCAAGCCGGCGCATATACGCATCCCGATAGGTCTTTGCCAGAATGGAAGCTGCGGCTATGCTCATATACGTAGCATCGCCATGCACAACGGTCGTTGCCGGAATCTTCTTGTAGGCTCTCCATTTGTTGCCGTCAACGAGGATGTGTCCCGGGACGGCACGTTCTCCCCCGGTGATTTCGGGTGAGCCGGCAAACACGGAGCCGGGGTAGATACGGAGCCATTTAAGGCGATCGAGCGCACGCTGCATCCCGGTGATGGAAGCCTGAAGAATATTTATTCGGTCGATTTCTTCCGCCTCCACCATTACAACGCTCCAGGCGAGCGCTTCGTTCTCAATAAAAGGGCGTAGGGAGTCGCGGGTCTTCTCTGTCAGTTGCTTGGAGTCATTGAGTTCCGGACATTCGAAATCGGGGGGAAGGATTACGGCTGCACACGCCACCGGACCGCACAGACAACCTCTTCCTGCCTCATCGCAGCCGGCTTCTATTATCCCTTCCTTCATATATGGCAGTAGTCCCACTTTCAGTCCGTATTAAGTTATTAATGAAGCCCTCCTTTTTGATGTCTGTAGATTTCCTTTTGGCTACCCTCTTATTCTCCGTGGATTAACGGTCGCGTTCGATGATGAAGTCGAATAGATCGCGGAAGGAGTCGCGCCATTCCGAGGGAGGATATTGCTCAAGAAGGGTTATGGCTTTGTCGCGGCGCCGCAGCATATAGTCGTAGGCGTATTCTATGCCGCCGTTGGCTTTTGCAAATTCTACAAGGTTTTCTATCTCTTCGTTGGAAAGATTGCCGCGGCTTATCAGCTTTTTATATTCCTCCGCTTGCCGACGATCCGAGGCATTTGCCAAAGCATACAGGAGCGGAAGAGTCACCTTCCCTTCGCGGAGGTCATTACCCGTCGGCTTGCCGATACGAGCATCATCGAAGTAGTCGAAGATATCATCGCGTATCTGGAAACATAACCCGAGATGCTCCGCAAATTCTACGATAGGAGCTGTCTGCTCCGGAGTCGCGCCTGCCGTCTCGCCCCCCATCCTGACGCAATTCATAAAGAGTGAGGCGGTCTTTTTGCGAATCATATTGATGTAGCTCTCTTCATCGAAGTTATGATCGCGCACATTGCATATCTGATCGACTTCGCCGAGTGAGAGTTCCTTGCCGAGATCGGATAGGGCTGAGATGATGCCCAGATGCCCGGTGCGGATTCCGGCTGCGAGCGCATTGGAGACGAAGAAATCGCCGACAAGCACTGCGAGATGATTCCCCCATTCGGAATTGATCGTCGGATTGCCGCGCCGAAGTGATGTCTCATCCACTACGTCGTCATGAATAAGCGAGGCGTTATGAAGCATTTCCAGGGAGGCTCCGGCATATAGAGTGTCCTCTGTGACCCTCCCGAAGAAGCTGGCACTGAGGATGACGAGCACAGGGCGAATCTGCTTCCCTTTTACAGTGAGATATTGACTCACAATCTGATTCATCAGTTCGTTAGGGGTGGAGAGTGTCTGCCGGATAATTTCGTTCATCCGGTCCAACTCAGGTCTGAGGCGCTTTTGTATCTCTTCAAAGGGTTGCATTTCACTGCAAAAGTAACAATTATTCCCCAATTACCCAAAATTTTCTTTATCCCCATAACTATTCATACATGGTTAGATGGGGCGTGATTGGTCGATTTGGGAGATTTTTTCTATCTTTGCGGTGATAATTGGATTATACTGCATGATGAGATCTGTTTTTTTCCAAAAGTTTTCCCGGTTCTGCAATAATGGCAGAGCGCTTCGACTGTCGGCTTCTTTTCTGACTTTCTTCGGAGCACTCTTAGTCTACATTCTGACGCTCGAACCGGATGCTTCTTTCTGGGATTGCCCGGAATATCTCGTCACAGCCGTACGCATGGAAATCGGACACCCTCCGGGCAATCCTTTCTGGTCGCTGACCGCCCGGATTTTCTCTCTCTTCGGTGGGTCTGACCCGCAGTCTATAGCTTTGGCTGTGAATTTCTCATCGGCTCTCTTCACTGCCCTCGCCTGCGCTCTGCTCTCTTCTTCCCTCTTTATCCTGCTCCGCTTCCTGCCGGGCAGATTCTCACGCCCGGGAGCTTTTATTGCCTCCCTCTCCGCGGGATTGATATTTGCCTGGAGTGATTCTCCCTGGTTTTCCGCTGTTGAGGCTGAGGTCTATGCTTTTTCGCTCTTCCTCACTGCCCTATGCTTTCGCCTGATGCTGGGCTGGGCGTTGATGCGCAATCGGAGAGCGGCTACCCGCCAATTGCTGCTGATAGTCTATCTGACAGGCTTATCCATCGGAGTGCATCAGCTTAATCTGCTCGTCATCCCGGCTCTGGCACTGATATGGCTCTTCCGGCGCTATCGCGGACGTACTGCCGGGTGGAAACCACTGACACTTACTCTCCTTGTATCTATGGGAATAGTAGGCGTCATCCTTCTCGGAATGATGCCGGGGGTCATATATCTCGCTTCTCGCCTTGAACTCTTTTGCGTCAACGTATGCCGGCTACCCTTCCATTCGGGAGTAATCCTCTTCTGGATTCTTGCGGGAGTGATTTGCTGGGGAGTGCCGATATGGTTGCAAACCCGGAGGGATTTGCGTCATTCCATCGTAGTCATGTCCTGGATTCCCGCCCTGCTTCTGACCGGATATTCTTCTTATATGATACTCCTCGTCCGTGGAGCCGCCAACCCTCCGATGAATGAGGGAGCACCGACCAATATATTCGCGCTCGCCTCCTATCTGGGACGCGACCAATATGGAAGTACCCCTCTTTTTTACGGCAGGACCCCCTATTCACGCCCGATGCGTGTCGAAAGTTTTAACGCGGATTCCACACCATCTTATTCTGCAATTGCCAGAAAGTATAAATCCCCTCTTTTTACCCCTGACACGACATCCGGATCGCGCCGATATCATCTCTATGACCATGCTTCGGAAATCATATATACGCCGGAACTCAATATGCTCTTTCCTCGACTGACAAGTTCCGACCCCTCCGACATTTCCTGCTATGCCGATTGGGCAGGGATGACTCCTTCTTCAATGAAGAGTGTGGAAATTTCCTACGCTCTTGACTCGTTGGGTAATGCCGTTGGAAAATTGAACTCTGACGGGACACGCGCCCGCGAAATGGAGATGCGTCCCACTTATATGCAGAATCTGCGCTATCTCCTCGGCTATCAGATCTCTTATATGTATCTGCGCTATCTGATGTGGAACTTCGCCGGAAAGCAGAATGATCGGTTCGGCACGGGGGAAGTGGAACATGCTAATTTCATCACGGGTATTCCTCTCGCCGACAACGCCATGCTCGGCGATCAGAAGATGCTTCCGGATGAAATCGGGAAGGGTAATCGCGGGCGCAACCGCTATTTCCTCCTCCTTCTTCTTTTCGGGATTCTGGGTATGTTCTTCCTTCAAAGCCGCGGCAGAGCCGGCGAGCGTGCCAACACGATTATCCTCATGCTGTTCCTTATGACGGGCGTGGCAATCGTGGTCTATCTCAACCAATCACCCCGCGAACCGCGTGAACGAGATTATTCCTTCCTCGGTTCTTTTTGGGCTTACGCTCTCTGGATTGGCGCGGGACTCTATGCAATGCTGACCTTTATGCCTGAGAAATATCTGAAGTCGGGCAATAAGATAGTTATTCATACTGTCAAGGCTGCGGCTCCCCTCATCGCCCTTCTCATCCCGGCATGGATGCTTTATGAGAATTTTGACGATCACGACCGCTCGGGCAGACAGGGTGTGTCGGATTTCTCTGCTAATTTTCTGGAATCTCTTGAGCCTGATGCCATTCTCTTCACTAACGGAGATAACTTCACTTTCCCGCTATGGTGGGCTCAGGAGGTCTGCGGAGTCCGACGTGATGTCACAATCATCAACACGGCTTATCTCTCCACTCCCTGGTATGTCAGCCAGTTGATGATTCCGGGTGAGGGGCATCCCGCGCTTAATATGCAGATGCCTGCCCGGTTGCTCCCCTACGGCGATCTGAACGTTAGTTATTACCTTTCCTCCCCCTTGATTCCGATTAAGGCCGATTCCTTAGCGGCAGTGGATGCTACCGAGGCTCTTAAGTTCAGGTATTCTTCAGGGAAGGATTATAAGTTGCCGGCAATGTTGCGTATTGCCGTGCCGGGGTCGAATGATTCTATATATCTAAGGACGTCAGCTATCGCTTCCGCTTCTTCACATATCAACCTGCGGCGACTCGCAACTCTCGACATATTGGCTTCTAACGCTGCGTCGGATTCACCGAGACCGGTCTACTGGCAGTCAAGTCTTTCGGCTACGGATTTCGCAGGACTCTATCCTTTCACCTCGCGGACCCTGCACACACGCAGACTGACATATCTTTCTTCGCCTGATTCTATGAGAAGACTGCTTGATCACGACCTAAGGATGGCTCGCACAACCCGTGCGGGAGTGGCACCCGGCTTTAGCCCGGAGGAGATTTATGCGGACGCCACTTTCGGTCCGATGATTACCTCACAACGTCAGGCTCTGCTTCGCCTGGGCGGACGACTCCTGAAAGCCGATCGTCCGGGGGATGCCTTGGAAATAGCGCGGCTGACCCAACGTCTTTTCCCTCATTCAGCATGGGAGTTTCAGATATTTACTGAGTCTGATTCGACTTGTTATGAGGGTATCGACCTGGCGCGTCTTCTGATGGAATCCTCGCGCCGTCTTTCTCCTCGGGACACATCTGCGTTCCGCGAGGGACGCGCACTTCTGGAACGCGAATATCTCCGCCATAAGCAATGGCAGGATTATCGCAATGCTCTTCCGCGACGCTATCGCAATGTATTAACTCCGAAGAATATGCGCAAATCGCGTATGATCCCTTACATAGACTCCCTTCGCAAGGTCTATTCGGCTGCGACCTTATAAACTCCGCAATAACTCAATAAATAAGCAACGTAATGACACTCTTTCTGATCGGATACATGGCAAGTGGCAAGACCACTCTCGGGCGTGCCCTCGGACGCACCACAGGCTATCAGTTCATTGACCTGGATTTCTACATAACCCAGCGCTATCGCAAGTCTATCCCTGAGATATTTGCCGAGATGGGTGAGGAGGAATTCCGGAGAATTGAATCGGAAATGCTGCGCGAAGTCGGAGAGTTCTGCGATGTGATCATCAGTTGCGGAGGGGGCACACCATGTTTTCATTCAAACATGGAATTCATGAACTCTCATGGGGTTACTCTCCTTCTGGATGCTTCGACGGAGTGTACTATCCGGCGGCTTAAGGAAGCTAAAACCCGGCGCCCGATTTTGGAGAAAGTGGCTGAGGAAGAACTGCCCGCTTTTATTGAATCTCATAAATTGGAACGCGAACCTTTCTACTCGCAGGCTCAACTAAGGATGGATTCGGAGCAACTTGAGTCTGCGGAACAAATAAAATCGACTGTAGATCGTGTTTGCAAAATGCTCAGAATGAGAGAGTAACAAAAGAAGTGAAATTTTTTATTAATTTTTTCTAAAAAAGTCTTGCGAATTGCAAAAATAATTCTTAACTTTGCAGTGCAATAGAGCTAATGATTGGTTAGTTGTTTATTTTGACAACAGAGCAAAAGCGTTTAATGCCTGTGAAGGTGTGTAAACGGGGTGGCGAAAGCCGCCTTATAAAAGCTATTTAATGAGTGTGACTTGGAATGGGCCTGTCTGTAGACACGCCCTTTCCGCGTTTATATACCCCCCTTCTCCACTTAGACTCCACTCCGGGTCAAGTATCTTACAGGTCGAGTTCCATGAGCCAGTCGGTGTCGTCGGCAGGGCGCGCGGGACGACGCGACTTGCGGGGAACGACGGGCTTGACATTCAGCATGTCAAAGCGCTCGCCTTCTTTCAGATCTGCTTCCTCAGATTCCTGTTCTTCATTACGGGCTTTCAATATCCGAGCCTCACGAAGAAGATCTGATTGCTCACGTAATTTCCCCTTCAGTTCCTTTATTCGCGCTTCATATCGCTCTTTCTGTTCTGTGAATTTCTCCAGTTGCTTCTCAATCTCCTTGAGTTCGATTTCAGTAGCTTCCCATTCTTTCAGACGAAGCTCCAGCCCGACCACCTTCTCATTGAGCCCGGCAATCTCCTTTTCATATTCCCGGCGCATATTCTCCCGCTCCTCCTCCCCCTGCGACTGAGCAAGCGCAGCTTCGACAAGACGCTCCCTTTCAGTTTCGGAACGCAACAAGAGATCGCGAAGAAGAGCAAGCTCCTCCTCGCGTTCATTCCATAACGCCGCATATCGCCGGGGATGCAACCATAAACTCCACCCTCCCGGCTTTTTCATGCGTCCTTACCCTTTCCGGGCTTCACCACTATACCTTTTGATTTCCTGCCATTAATGGCAATTGAGAGAGGATCAGCAAACTCTACTATCCTTATCTTATCACTCTCATAGACGGCAGGCTGAGAATCAAGCCATGTTGTGTCTATCATTCCGGAATTTCCGGGCTGATCAATCGTGAAATATCCTACTCCGAACGAAGTCAGATTCTGGAAGAAGTGAGTGCCCTGCGACGGCTCGATACGATATCCGGGTAATGCCGATTCCACAATCAGTCTTGCCCCCGCAATCTGAGGCCACTTCACAGGTATGCCCAAGGCCGAATCCGATGAACCCCAGCGCCCGGGACCAATCAGAATGTAGGGCAAACCCTTCTCCACCATCTCTTTGTTGATTTTCTCAACCTCAAGAGCGGTAGCGACATTCTGGGAGGAATCAAATGACGTAGGCTTGACATAGACAATATGCCTGACATTATCCATCAGTCCGTGACCCAAAGCAGTGCCGCTCCTAAGGATAAGATCCTCATCGGCGACGTCAAGCAGCGAATCATCGAGCATCTCTTTCTTATCCACTATCGGACGAATCTGCAGCCAATAGACTGTCCCTTTCTTATCGCTGCGCATCGCATCGGGATTGATGTTGCCTGCGAATTCTATCTCCACGGGACGCCCCATCTCATATTGCCCCGTAGAAAGCATGAAGTCAATTATTTTCGCAAGCGGGAAAACACCATGATTCAGCACATTGGCAAATGTCACCACTTTTCTGCCCTGACCGAAATCAGTGTCGCGCAGAATCCGGTCGTTGACATCGAATGTCGACACCAGATAACGCAACGCGCCCGTAGCTGCCGCATCATTGACATTCAGCTTATGGATATTAAAGGAATCATCTACCTTGAATTCTCCCGTAGAGTCAGCATTGCAGGGGAGCGCATAGAGAGTCGTCTGCGTGTCGCGCAGTGCCAACTGCAATGTGGAGGTTTGAAGCACTTTCGTAGGATGCTTCGGAGAGAAGCGCAAAGCCATCCCTCCGTCAACTATATATTTGCCGAGTCCTACAGCGACTTCAGCCACTCCGTCCTCTGCCACTTCATCATTAAGCGGGTAATAATTAAGCGAACGTCCGACTCCCGAGAAACTGGGATAATAATATCCGGAGTGATTCTCGCCGGCGACTTCCTGGAGAATGACTGCCATCTTTTCCTGGTCGATGACATTGCTTGTCGCATTCATATACGCCTTCGAATCGGCAAAGAACACTGAGGCATACACCCCCTTCACTGCATCACAAAGCAGACGCAGACGCTCCTGAGTATCTTCAAGCCAGGGAATCATATATGTGGAATAGATGCCGGCGAAGGGTTGATAGTGCGAATCTTCGAGCAAGGAGGAGGAACGGACAGCCAACGGACGATCTACGACCTCAAACAGCGCCAGGAAATTTCTGATAATCTCTTCCGGAAGTTCCGCCTTGAGGAATGCTGCCAATATCTCTTCATCCGGGCGATCGGAGAGCGCAATCGGATAGAGATTGTTGGTATCCATAAATTCGTCGAAGATATCTGTGCAGAGCACTACCGTACGGGGAATCGTCAGCTCCACCCCATCGAAGTTCTCACATTCCGGATGATGCTTTATTATCTGGTCGATAAATGCCAGACCGCGACCCTTACCCCCTAACGAGCCTTCACCGATACGGGCAAAATTACTGTAACGGTCGAATCTGTCGTTACGAAATATGGCTACTACCCCGCGGTTTTTCATCCTGCGGTATTTTACAATACACTCAAAAATGAGTTTCTTCACAGCCTCCGCCTGACTCATATCGCTGAAGCGATACGAACGGATAACTTCCGCTATAGGAAAGAGAGCGCGGGAATAGAACCATCGGGACACCTTATTCGACGAGCATAGCTCCCACAGAGCCTCATCAGGAATATCGAATATCTGTTTCTGCATCTCTTTCAGATTGGAGATGCGCATCAGAATCTTATCGTTATCCTTGGGGTCACGGACAATGAAGTCGCCGAATCCGAAATATCTTGTCGCCTCTTTCTTAAGATCCTGAGGGAGGGTTTTTGAATTTTTATCCAGGAATTTCAATCCCTCCTTGGCTGCCTTCTCTGCATTTTCAGCCTCCTGACTTTCAAGGATAATCGGAAGATAAGGATCTATCGAATGGACATATTCGGCAAATTGAAAACCGGCTTCGGGATCTTTCACGCCGCCGCGCGGGAAGCGCACGTCGCTGATGATTCCAAGCATATTGTTGCCATAGCGGTCGAAAAGCTCCTTCGCCTCCTCATAGTCGCGGGCAAGAAGCACTTTCGGACGCCCGCGCATACGGAGCATCTGCTCATGCTCGTTGAGAGCTTCGCTTGAGAAATTGCGGCTCTGTGTTAGCAGGAAGCGATAAAGATGGGGTAGTATGGAGGAATAGAACCGAATGGAGTCTTCGATAAGGAGAATAGTCTGTACGCCGACACTCTCTATGTCATTGTCAGCGTTCATTCGGTCCTCTATAAGCTTGATGATGGCAAGTATGAGATCAACATTGCCGAGCCAGGAGAATACATAGTCTACTCCGCGCAAATCTTCATCCGCAATCCTGCGTCTGACCTCCTTCGAGAAAGGAGTCAGCACCACGAAAGGGATGTCAGGATAAAGAGTGTCGAGTTGTCGCGCCTCATGAAAGGTCTCGCTGATGTCGACGCCGGGCATGGCGATAATCAGATCGAAGTTCTTCTGACGCAGTTCTTCACGCGCTTCGGCATAGGTGGCAACCTTTGTGAAGCGGGGAGGCGACGACAGATTGAGCGACACATATTCAAAATAAATCTGCTCATCAACTCTGCCATCCTCCTCCATCATGAAGGCATCATAGGGCGTAGCAATCAGAAGCACATTAAAAATGCGCTTCTGCATAAGATTCTGAAAAGCCGTATCTTTCAGATAGAGCGTATTCAGATGTTTTTCATCGACATTTTTCATTTTTCTGCCTGCGCGGTCAGGAAGGCGTCGAGCGCTGCCGGCATAGAAGGATATTCCGGCGTGGGGGCACTGTAGTCGAGACGCAATCCATGATCAGTGACAGCCTTGGCTGTCGGCGCTCCGTAGGTGCCTATATAGACTCCCTCCTTCTCCTGATTGAAATTCGGGAAATTCTTTACGAGAGAATCAATTCCCGCCGGGCTGAAGAATAGAAGAAGATCATAGTCGAATGGCTCGTCGGGAGTGAAGTCATTGCTGACCGTGCGATACATCACTACCTTTTCGTAGTTGATGCCGTTCTCATCGAGCACCGACATATTGTCTTTATGTACATCCGATATCGGGAAGAGAAATTTCTCGTCTTTGTTCTTTAGTATGCCGGCAAGAAGCTGCGGATCGTCAAGCTTACCGGTCTTGCCGAAGAAGATCTTACGCTTTCTATACACTATGTATTTCTGCAGATAGAGAGCAATGCTCTCGGAAGTGCAGAAATATTTCATCGTGTCCGGAACGGATATGCGCATTTCCTCACACAATCTGAAGTAATTATCAACGGCATGCCTGCCCGTGAAGATTACCGCCGTGAAATCGGCAGGATTAATCTTGAACTGACGAAAGTCTTTTATCGACAATCCCTCTACCTTGATAAAGGGACGGAAGATAATTTCCACTCCATGTTTTTCCGCTATATCGTAATAGGGAGATTTCGGAGTTGTGGGCTTCGGCTGGGAAACCAATATTCTCTTTATGCTCATTTTATGACGATATTCCTATAGGGTTTGCTGCGTGTGTGCATACTCTTCTCAGAGTGTAATCCCTGTCAGACGACACGCCGTATACAACGTTATAACGACAGGCACTATTTCTAAACTGCAAAGATAGTACAAAAAAAGCACCCACGAACTCATTTGAGTGAAAAAAATTCTAAATCCTTTCCAAATATATAGTATTTTAGCTATCAGATACCCTATCCAACCTATCGCAACCCCCCAAGCGGCATTACCCGGATAGCATACGAGCAGCACTGCCATGGGAAACATCACGGCGGCACTCAGACTCTGGGCAGCCCAGAATCCGCGGACCCATAGCCGCGCATGGCGGGCATCGCTGAAGACATTGCCACATATTAAATAGGCTGCTGTCATCGCTATCTCATATACTAAAGCACACCCCACACACATCCCGGCACCCACCATATCTTCCCCTCCCCCGGAGATCGCCCCGTATAATAAAATCCCCGCACTCAGCGCCCACACGAAGTTAAGTATCATCATAAACGACACCTCTCTCACCGTATTGTCGAGCATATTCCCGCGCTCGCGGACATTTGTCAGTTCTTTGAAGATAGCTGAGATATATTTGGAGTTCTTCCGATAGCGTACGGCGACTGTAACAAAGAGAGCAAGCAGGGCGAGAAGCAGCCATGAAGTCGCCCGTTCTTCTCCATGATGATACGTCGGGAGCTGCGGACTCTCCGGAACATCCATAACTATGACGTAGGATGTGTCGCGGGGCGTCGTGTCTATAGTCAGCGTATCCTGAAGCGCTGAATCAAGCGTTATCGTATCTCTTGCTACAGCCATCCCTCTTTCTTATACCATTCGATACTCCGCCTCACTCCCTCTTTGAGCGTCACCTGAGGATTGAATCCGAACTCTTTTTTTGCGCGATCGACGTTCACACTCCAGTTGCGCTGCGCCATGATGTTATATTTATCACTGTTCAGCGTCGAGGGTTTCCCTTTGGCAACCCCTATTTTCTCTGCGACAGCCGACACTCCCTTCAACCCCCATAACGGGACAGTCACCGGGACCACGAGTCTCTTATTCATTGCCTCAGCTGAAATCCGGCGAAATTCTTTCTGGGAGTAGACCTGCGGGTCAGCCACATTGTAGAGCCGTCCTGTCGGCGCCTTCTCAAGCGCATCATAGATGGCGCGCGCAAGATCTTCGACATATATGAAAGTCAGAAGCTGACGCTTGTAGCCGACACTGAAATCAAACCCCGCCTTTATGGATTTGAACATCAGAAAGTAATCTTTATCTCTCGGGCCATAGATTCCCGTGGCGCGAAAGATTATATAAGGGATTCCCTCCATCTGCAGCAGCATCTCGGCTTTTAGTTTCGAGGCTCCATAGCGCGTGTTGGGGACAGGGATATTTTCCTCATTGACAGGATTGCCGCTCCGCTCCTCAGCCGGACCCACTGCCGACAGCGAGGAAATATACAGAAATTTATCGGGCATTTTCCCGCTCATCTTCAGAGCTGCAAGAAAGTAGCGGAGATAATCATAGTTGATGCGTGAGAAATCGGAAAAACGAAGGCATTTCGTCGCTCCGAGATTATACACTATCCAATCCCATTTCTCACCGGCAGGCAGTGCATTTTCAAGGGCTTTTGCCATGCCTTCAGCTGCATTGTCGGCATCGAAATCGAATTCTATAAATCGGATACGCTCATCTGCAAGATATTTACGCGATGTGGAGTGTCGGACACCTGCCCATATCTCATAGCCGCGGCGCAGACCCTCTTCCACAATAAACCCTCCGACGAATCCGCCGGCACCCATCACGAGTATTTTTTTCTTTCCTTCCATAGGGTTTTCTCCCTTATTTCTGTTGGATAATAGAAAATTCATATCCTTCCTCAAGTAGCCATTCGAGAGCTTCCGGAAGTGCTTTTTCAAGCCGTGGGAATGCTTTTATCGAGTCATGAAAGACTATCACGCTTCCATTTCTGGCATATTTCCTCACATTCCTGACTACATCTCCGGCATTGAGACGTCGGCTGTAGTCGCGTGTCACGAGGTCGTACATCACAATCCTGTAACGCTTCCTCAGTGCGAGCGTTTGCCGCGGACGAAGCCAGCCATGTGGCGGACGAAAAAGTGTAGTCGGTAAATGCCCGGCAGCCTCTGCCACATCTCTGAGATACCTCCGGCAGCTGACACTCTGTCCTGCCAGATGATGATGCGTGTGATTCCCTATCGCGTGTCCGCGGGCAATCACCTCTTTCAACAATCCCGGATAACGCATGGCATTCTCGCCGACCATAAAGAATGTGGCTTTGATGCCGTAACGGTCGAGAACATCGAGCACCCACGGAGTCACCTCCGGCACAGGTCCGTCGTCAAACGTTAGATATACTCTCTTTCTCTTCCCCCTGTCCGGGAGTCGGAAAAGTCCGCCCGGAGTCAGCCAACGGAAGAAAAGCGGGGGTCGCTCAATCCAGCCCATGCTAAGTAAGTAATGAAAATTAATGTGTATATAAAACTTAAAGATTTTTGAGATAATTTCCATGCGGAAGAAAGGAAGATACGATAGTATCTGACTGACTGACAATTGGAAATTAGCCAA
>JAAVBC010000009.1:0-59148 GCA_014803765.1 Bacteroides sp.
AACATGTGGAGCCTGAACCTGAAACTCAC
Source organism: Bacteroides sp. (assembly GCA_014803765.1). Taxonomy (GTDB): domain Bacteria; phylum Bacteroidota; class Bacteroidia; order Bacteroidales; family Muribaculaceae; genus Lepagella. Next base: position 30 of record JAAVBC010000009.1, read on the forward strand.
ATACATGGGAGGAGACCGGTTCTCTCCTGTGGACTATGAGAACTCCATACTCAACCAAGATGTTGTCTTTGATGAGACAAAGGCATATAGTTCACGATTATCACCAATCCTTGTAGGGCATTTCACTGTCAGCTATCGTATAAATAGACGTAAATTAAGCCACGAGTTCGCATTTAAAATGCTGAACTGCACCGGGTATGCCGAATACTTCAACCATGCTTTTAATTATAAAACACAGAAAGTTGATATAATCAGAGATGGCATCGCAATGCCGAATATATATTACAAAATTGAGTTTTAATCTGACATAAGAAATTGCCGTAATGAATGTCTATCATTATGGCAATTTCTATCTCAAAAATTACTCTTGGAAGTTTTTCCTATTTAAGCCAATACGCACATTCTATTGGACAAAAAACATACTATTTTATCCAGTACAATGAATTTGTTGGATAAAATTGATTATCTTGCAGGCTAATACGACTGCAAAATGAAAAATATTATCCTCAATCAAAGAGCTGAACGCGATGAGCTGATGGCTCGTCCCTATCTCACTTTGAAGTTATACAGCATTCCGCTTCGGCGTATATCCTACAATCGACCTACTGACCCTTACACGAAAACTCATGGAGCTAAAAGCATATATCTCTGATAGGAATTATAGGTCCGAATCCTAACGGGAGCATGGCATTAATGAGCGATACTTCTGTTATACCCAATCTGTTATCGGGATGGATATCTTCAGGTCGGATGTCGGTTTCCTGTATGACCCCATTATTCAAAAGGTGACTGCGCATTACTCCTTTCAGCAATGGTGTTCGCGGAGTGTATAATCCCTGATTGCTATGAAATATTAGATTAGTATATGATGTGTCTGTAATCAAACCTGCCCTGAGGATTATAACCTCGTCACATTCACCCTTTAACGATGCAAGCGATGAGAGAGCTGTGCGGTCGCAGCTTTTCAGATGATAGTCGAGACCGACAGGTGCCTCTACAACTTTCAGTGACCGCACATTGCGTGGTGTGTAGGGTTGAAGTTCAATATCATGTATTTCTTTGTCATAAACTATGCGACATTTATAAATACCGTCAGAGGGGATATCCGCGATTATACCGAGAGTATCTTTGATGTCCGGCACCGCGATGTTGTTACCATAGACCTCTCGTATCGTGGCAGCCATTCGGAGCTGATGGAGTTCAAGAAGATGGAACCGACCGTTATAGAGTCTTATGGTTTCGATATATTTCATAATCTGTTATTCTTATCGGGTAAGATACACCTTGGTGAGAAGTTCTTCATATTCCTCACGACAATCACTGTTGACAGTAATACCACCTCCGCTGTGAAAGTATAACCTACCGTTATCCGCGCGTTGGATACATCTTATCATCACGGCTGACTGCATTACTTTGCCGTCAAAATATCCGAACACCCCTGTGTACCATCCTCGTGGTGCTATCTCAGATTGGGCAATAAGATTGACGGTAGCTTGTTTCGGGGCACCTGTAATACTACCTGCCGGGAGCAGTGGCAGGATTATGTCTCCGAAATCAAACTGATTATCCCTGGGGATTTTACCACGTATCTCTGAACTGGTCTGTAATATATCACGAGTGCTTGTAGCGATACGTTCGACATATCGCAAGCGTGGCACACAGACCTCCTCCGCAACCATATTGAGATCGTTGCGCATAAGGTCTACGATTGTATAATGTTCGCAGGTTTCTTTATAATCATCCATCAGGTTGCGTTCTGCATCCGGGAGTGATGCGTCGATTGTGCCTTTCATCGGGAATGCCGATATATATCCGTCAGAGATTCTTACGAACGGCTCGGGTGAGAAACAGACAAATCGGTCCGGGATGAGTAGCTTGAACGGAGCACGGGAATGTAAGAATATATCTCTTAACGATCCGGAACATTCAACTTCGGTCGGTGCCGTAAGGTTTGCAAGGAATGAATCTCCTCTCAGCAGCCCGCTGCGCAAGGTCGCAAACATACTGGAGTACGTAGCATAATCCACGTTTCGGATAATGTCAAGTACAGGTGCGGGATTGTCAGAGGTTTGTTCCGTAGCATTCCCGACGCCTCTGATTTCCCAAAGGATATCAGATGATTCAAATGGCGATTCAATTATAAAGCAGTTGTGTCGCGCGTAATCAGTTCCCCAAACAAAAGGAGTAGCCGTCCGCCCGAGCTTATTCATGTGCGTTCTCAATTCTTGAAACGAGAGCAGTTTCATTACTTACTTAGAATGTTCAATTTTAATACAAATATATATATCTTTGCATAAGATTTCAAAGAATTATGATGAAAATTCTTCTGATAGATAATTACGACTCGTTCGTCTATAATATAGTAGGTTTGCTTCAGAGATGTCGCAGTGAGTATCCGGAACTGGAATGGGACGTTATCAAAAATGATGAGTTCTCACTAAGCGATGCCGATAGTTACAATGCTTTAATATTGTCTCCCGGTCCCGGTCTGCCATCGGAATCCGGCAAACTTTTAGAGGCTATACGGTATTGCGCCGATACGCATCCGATATTTGGTGTATGCCTCGGATGTCAGGCTATAGCCGAAGTTTTTGGCGGCAGATTACGTCAGTTCAATAAGCCGCGTCATGGACACCGTTCTATATTGAGAGATGTGGATGCGGCTGATCCAATAGTTGGATTCTGCAGCGATGGCAACGGTATAGTCGGAAGGTATCATTCGTGGGGTATAGATGAATCAAGCCTGAATAATGATAGTCCCATAATGATAAGTTCGCGCGATGAAGAGGGAAACATAATGTCGGTCAGACATAAATCTTTACCGATATTTGGAGTGCAGTTTCATCCTGAGAGCGTGATAACGAATTGCGGGGAGCGCATGTTAAAAAACTTCATCGCATTATCAATGTCCATAATCAGTAATGAAATTTAAGCTATATTCTAAAAGTCAGGAAGAAAGAAATAACTCCATTGGGGGAATCTGATTCCTCCAATGGAGTTATTTGGTTGCTACATTAATAGCTGTTTTTCCCGGGCTACTGTTATCGGTGAAGAATGCCCTGATAACAGGACTGTATCATCGGGTAATGTAAAAATCTTATTGATGATAGATTCTTCCAATACTCTTCGATTGCCACCGGGGAAGTTTGTCAGACCCGGACCATGCTGATAGAGCAGGTCGCCGACAAATGCAGCATTCTCCTCAGGTGCATAATATGTTACGGATCCGGGAGTATGTCCGGGAGTGTGGATGACTTTCAGATAGAATCCTGAATTGGATTTGAGTTTAATTATCTCTCCATCGTATAACTCCTCGTAGTGAGGCACAGTTATCGGATCGCCTGAATTCCCACTGAGATTAAGGTATGGATCCATAAGATATGGAGCATCCTCGGGGTATATGTAGATAGGCGCAACGAGTTTTTCACGAAGCAATTCTGCCGCTCCCATATGATCGAAATGTCCGTGAGTGAGAAGGATTTTCTCAATTGTCCAGCCATTCCGCACGATAGTGTCATAAATTAACCCGGCTTGAGCACCGGGATCAATCAGGAATCCCGATTTGGAATGATCGTCGATATAGAAGTAGGTGTTTTCAGCAAAGACACCCTGAACCTGCAATTCCTTAATCATCGCTTTGTCTCCTTTCTCCTAAATGATTAACGATTAAAGTAATTGACAACCGTCGGGACCACATTGATGTGGGCGCTCGGCAGAGGCTGTTTCGTTTTCTGCCTGAGCTTTTTCCTGTTTTTTCAATTCACGTTGCAAGGCAGATTTGAAACCATCGGTCGACATCGCACCGGGGATTGCAAAGCCATCATTAAAGACGATATAGGGCACTCCACGAATGCCACGCATCATTGCTTCACGCTCGTCAAATCGAACTTCATCATCATACATGTTTGATTCGAGAACCTCTTTTACATCATCCTCTTTCATTCCGACACCCACAGCTTTGTCAAGAAGCACTTTATGATCGGCAAGGATTAGATTTTCAACGAAATAGGCTTTAAACAATGCTTCGTTCAGCCTGCCTACAGTTGCGCGGTCATATTTAGCCTCGGCAAGTTTCATCAATCGATGGGCGTCTCGAGTGTTAGAATATTGTGTTGTAGCATATCTGAAATCGATTCCGAGTTCGCGACCGAGAGATGAGATTTGTTCAATCTGCTCTTTTGCGCCTTCAAGCGACAAGCGATACTTCATTGCAAACCGATCGGGAGTAGAACTGACCACCTCTTTTGATGCATTCGGATCAAGCTCATAAGCGCGAAAATCTATTACGACCTGATCAGTAAGACCCAGTTCTTCAATGGCGTTTTGCAAACGTGTTTCGCCGATGTAGCAATACGGACAAGCGAAATCGCTCCAAATTGTGAGAGTAATCATAATGTTTCCTTTCTTATTTTGTTTTGTTTTTAATAATTTTGTCAAGTGCCTTAGTGAAAGCAGCCAACTCATTAGGCGTCAATAAATCAAGGAGTGCCTTATGCCGGATTTCCGCAACCTGCATTACTTTAGGTTGCAATGAACGCGCAGTGGCTGTCAGATAAACTCTCAGGCATTTGTAGCTGACCGGTTCAACCCTGACAAGTTCTTTTTTGACCAGCCCGGTCACGCATCGGCAGACTCCTGCTTTATCGCGTCCTACCATTTCTGCAATCTCACATTGCTGAATACCATCCTTGGAATATAGCGCTCTTAACACGAGATATTCCATAGATGTGATATTCAGGGCTGCCGCCTTCAACGCCCGCTCAAGTTCTTTAAGGAGAATTTGATTGGCATTACTGAGCATACAGCCAAGCGCCGGAGATTGATATGTATTGTTTTCTGCTTTCATGACACTATAACACTCCAAATCCTAAAATGGTTGACACCGCAATCATCGTAGTCGCCATTTCTTAATGTTACATTAGCCATGAGGAATATTGCGAATTTAATTTTAAACTCAAATGTAGTCTCGGTTGTTAGACATTTAAATTAATTAAAGAGTTATTAATTTTTTATAATTTCTTTACTTACTCATTTATATATGATTGACTACATCTTCAATATCCTTAGGAACAATCCGGTTATTCCTATATTTCTGACTCTCGGGTTAGGTTTTTGGATCGGACAATTGAAGTATAAATCATTTTCCCTCGGTCCGGTCGCTGCAACTCTTATAATTGGAGTGATAATCGGACAAATCGGAATTGAAATATCTCAGACGGTAAGAGTTGTCTTCTTCATGCTGTTTCTGTTTAGTATCGGCTATAGTGTGGGTCCTCAATTCTTCCGTTCGCTTAAAGGGAGAGGATTAAAACAGGTAGGCTTTGCCGTTCTGGAAGCTATAGTCTGCGCTGCGACTGTCATAGTTGCATCCAAAATAATGGGCTACGACACAGGGACTGCCTGCGGTCTTTTTGCCGGCTCGCAGACAGCATCGGCATCTCTTGGCGTGACGACAGATACGATCCTGGGTATGAATATGCCCGAAGAAGCAAAAAAATCAATTACGGATATGATCCCCGTATGCTATGCCGTCACATACATATTCGGCACTATCGGTTCTGCATGGATTCTATCCAATGTCGGTCCGTGGCTGCTCGGCGGAATGAAAAAGGTAAAAGAGGAGACAGCCGAAATTGAATCAAAGATGGACGACGGGGAGTTTACGCCTGAAGACGGAATGATTGACGCTAACCGTCCTGTCGCTTTTAGGGCATATCGTGCGGACTCGGATATTTTTAATGAACCGAGGTCCGTAGAATATATCGAAGATTTATTCGCCCGGAAGAATGTCCGATTGTTTGTCGAGCGTCTTAGACTAAATGGCAAATTATATGACCCCAAGCCGAAATTGCTAATTCGTCGCGGTGACACTATAGTGCTCAGCGGCAGACGCGAGGTAATTGTCGAAGAAGCAGCTATAATCGGACCTGAAGTGGCAGACACCGAACTTTTGAGTTTTGGTGCGGAAAATCTCCCCGTGACCGTTTCGAAGAAAGGCGCAGCGGGCATAACTTTTGGCGAAATACGCAAGCAGCCCTATATGAACGGGGTTATTATAAAAAGCATGACACGAAATGGTGTCAGTCTTCCGGCGCGCTCTAAAACGGAGATTCAGAGGGGGGATGTTCTGACACTCGTCGGGCTTCCAAGTAAGGTGGCAGTAGCGGCAGAAAATATAGGCTACGCCGATCGTCAGACAGAGTCAACGGATATGAAATTTGTCGGCATCGGGGTTGCATTAGGCTGCTTTATCGGAGCATTGTCATTTATGGTGGATGGAGTTCCCATTTCTTTAAGCACAAGTGGCGGCGCATTATTCTCCGGACTCTTCTTCGGCTGGCTACGCTCCAGGAAACCGACATTCGGATATATTCCCCCTCAGGTTTCATGGCTATTTGACAAACTGGGTCTGAATATGTTTATCGCCGTGATAGGTCTGACATCCGGTCAGTCTTTCATGCATGGCATATCCGAAGTAGGCATCGGACTCTTTATTGTCGGAATCATCGCTACACTGATTCCCCTTGTCGTAATGACGCTTGTCGGTCGCAAAATATTTAAATTCGGCTGTGCCGAAACTCTCGGATGTGTTGCCGGGAGCAGATGCGGCGTTGCATCTATCGGAGCCATTCAGGACGCATTGGGAAGTAATCTTCCGGCTATCGGTTATACAGTCACTTACGCTACAGCGAATTTTGTGCTTATTTTCTCAAGTATACTCGTAATTATATTCATGTAAGTATTATTTTTACTTATGGAGTGGATTCGTTCTATATTGATTGAGCATTCGGCAATACAGGCTGTCATTATTATCGCCCTTATAATCGCAATCGGACTTGGGCTGGGGAAAATAAAAATTAAGGGAATTTCTCTCGGCGTGACCTGGGTGTTTTTTGCAGGCATCTTTGCCGGGCATATCGGATTGTCGATCGACCCGTCGATGTTGGTCTTTGCGCAAAATTTCGGATTAGTACTCTTCGTCTATGAATTGGGTCTGCAGGTCGGACCCGGCTTCTTCAGTTCTTTCCGACAGGGGGGAGTGCAATGGAATCTGTTGGCATTGGCAGTCATCTTGGTTGGCACATTGCTGACAGTCTTTATAAGTTATGGATGGTCGTTGCCGATTTCTGATATGGTAGGAGTGCTGAGTGGAGCAACTACGAATACTCCTGCGTTGGCTGCCGCTCAGCAATCGCTTCAGCAATTAGGATTGCCTGCAAGCGGGATGGCTTTAAGTTGTGCGGTGACATACCCCTTGGGTGTTGTCGGGGTGATATTAGGATTGATATTTCTCCGGAAATGCGTTGCGAGAAAAGAAAATATGATTATTCCGGAAACGGAAACGGCGAATAATACTCATATAGATGCCTTTAAAGTCGTAAATCCGGCTCTCTTCGGAAAGACAGTAAAGGAGGCGGCGGAAATAGTCGGAGGAACGCATTTTGTTATTTCCCGTCTTTGGCGCGACGGCGTAGTGTCAATTCCTACATCGGATTTACGCCTTCAGGATGGCGACCGGATATTGGTTGCCACCACCATAAAAGATTTGCCGGTGCTGACAATGCTATTCGGCGAGCATGAGAATGAGGATTGGAATAATGAAGAAATAGATTGGAATGCAATTGACAGCAAATTAGTGTCGCGCCATATCTCCGTCACTCGCCCGTCGCTTAACGGCAAGCGGCTCGGTTCGCTGCGCTTGCGCAATAGCTATGGAATCAATATCAGTAGAGTCAGCCGCAGCGGAGTGACTTTGCTGGCGACTCCGGACTTGGTGCTTCAATTAGGCGACCGGCTGACTGTAGTCGGGGAAGAAAAGTCAATTGAGAATGTGGCAAAAGTTCTCGGCAACCGCTCGGCAGACCTTAATGATCCCAACATGGCTGCCATATTTATCGGAATGCTGTTAGGATTGTTATTGGGTTCGATTCCCATATTTATTCCAGGAATGAGTACACCCGTCAAACTCGGATTGGCGGGCGGACCGATTGTTGTCGGCATTCTGATGGGACGTTTCGGTCCGAACCTGCATATAGTCACTTTCACGACCCGCTCTGCTAATCTTATGCTTCGCGGGATAGGGTTATCCCTCTATCTTTCCTGCCTTGGATTGGAAGCGGGAGGGAGTTTCTTCGAGACGCTGATAGCAGGAGATGGGCTGTTGTGGGTCGGTGTGGGATTCCTTATTACGGTGATCCCAGTAGTCGTCACAGGATGGTTTGCCATGCGAATCAAAGGAATGGATTTTGGCGGATGCTGCGGTATGCTGTGCGGCGCGATGGCGAATCCAATGGCACTGACTTACGTATCCGACACAATCGAGGGTGATAATCCGGCAGTAGCCTATGCTACGGTCTATCCCCTCACGATGTTCACGCGAGTAGTAATAGCCCAACTTATTATCCTATTCTGCGTATAGCCCCAACTTAAAAACTATTACTGTGGATTTCGCTCTTATCTTACTGCTACTCGCTGAGATGAAGGGCTTCGCGGAAGCGACGTACGGTCGATTCATCACCGGAATATTTGCCGCGATCTTCGCTCAGTTTACATGTTGAGCAGTAGAAAGGCCAGGATTCCGTAATTTTTACGGCTATCAGTTTGATGACTATATTCCGAGGCTTTATGCCGGGAAAATCATTAGTGAAATGAGTGCCGATTCCGAACGACGGAATACACTTATTTTCTGCATATCTTTGGAGTTTAAGGGCTTCATCCACATTCAGCCCATTGCTGAATACTATCTGCTTTGTACGCGGATCTATATTAAGACTCTTATATTTTTCGACAATAAGATCCAGTTGTTCATAGTTATCTCCGCTGTCAACCCGCAATCCTTTGAACATATTGGCATAATCCTCGGAGAAATTAAGACTGAATATTCTCCAGCCATAAGTGTCATAGAGAAACGTACCCAAAGCTCCGCGATAGGTGGATGCCCATGTCTTCATTGCAAGATAATTTGCCATTTGCGGACCATATATCCCGGCGATTGCGCAGATTAATTCATGAGCCATTGTCCCGATAGGCACAAGATCATATTTCATGGCAAAATAGACATTGCTCGTGCCGATAAATTTTCCGGAACCAGACATTGATTCATTACATTCTTTCATGGTCTTTATGAATGTATCCTGAGCTCTAAAGGAGGCTCTGCGGCGTGTCCCCATATCACTGAACACACATCCTGCTTCAATGAGCCTGCGCCCTTTATCCTGCGATTTCCGATAGTATGCATCATAGTCAAGGGACGCTGCCTCACCCGTCATCATATAATATAGTTCGGATATTATGGCAAGCACTTTAACCTCAAGGAGTATCGTATTGCTCCAGCATCCTTCAAACTCAACATCAAGGTGTCCGGATTCATCCTGCCGGATTTTCACCCAATTGCGGTCGTAGCGAAACCCTTTGAGGAAATTGCAAAACCATTCAGGTATATAGCGGCATCGGCGGCGGAGAAAGGCGATCTCCTCTTCAGTAATGACGACATTTTCCAGCATTTCAATCTGACGACGCAGTTCTTCGGCAAATCCGGGAGGATAGACAGTATGATCCCTGTCATTGAATTTATAACGCACTTGTGTACGCGGAAAATTTTCAATCACCGCACAACACATTGTAAACTTATACAGGTCATCATCCGTAAAATGCTGAATTATCTGACGCATGGCTGTTCTTTTTAGGTTTTAAAATCCTCAATTACTTAAGTAAGTAATGAAAATTAAACGATATTATGAAAATAAGTAGTAATAGAATATCTTGTGTAATAAAACTTAATCATTTTGGCTAATTTCCAATTGTCAGTCAGTCAGATACTAAAGTATCTTCCTTTCTTCCGCATGGAAAATATCTCAAAAATCTTTAAGTTTTATATACACATTAATTTTCATTACTTACTTAATTTAAAACCGATTTAAGTTAAAATTTGTTCTAAATCATTATCAAACTTGAAATGCCATGTATGTTTTATTTTTCTTCCTGAGGCTCGGTATCATGTAGCTTATGGCGGTCGTAGACAATATACCCCGCGCCTACCACTCCGAGGAGTACCTGCATCACTGTTTGGAATGCCCAGACCACCATCGCGTAAGTCGTGGCATCCGCAGTGTCCACACCATAAAGTGATAATGCAAATATGACCGCTATATTCCAGGGACCCAGACCTCCCGATGCAGGAATGGCGATACTAAGCGAACCGAATACGAATACCACCAATCCGGGCAACAATCCATAACATAATTCCGGACTGATAAGAGCGCGGGTAAAGGGAAAGGCGAAGAAACATAGATAAGTCATCAGGAAGTAGGCTATCCATATCAGCAATGTATAAGTCCAGAACCGCAACTGATGCTTCATCGTGAAAAGCACTTTAAAACCCGCCCAAAGATTATAAGCCTCTTGGCGGATACGCGTGATGATATGATTCTGAGACTTCGAGCATATCAGCAGGATAATCGCAACAATGAGAACTCCAAGCGTAATCCATAATATGGGTGAGGAAAGTATGTCGACTATATCCCTCCCTACCTGATAATGATCCAGAAATTTCTTTATGACTGGATTTGCCACTATTACAGCTATCACTGTCAGCACGACAATCATTATCGCATCCGATATGCGGTCGCCCAAATCAGTTCCTACGACTGTAGTAAACGACGCTTTCTGTCGCCGGGAGACATACAGACACCTCCACACCTCCCCTACTCCCGTCAGCAACAGGTTAAGCGCGTACGCTCCGTAAATGGACACCATCTCAGCGAACGTCGGCATTCTTTTGACTCCGGCAGCCCTCAACTGGATTCCCCAGCGAATACCTCTTATCGAACGGGATGCTACCAGTACCAAACACATTGCCAGAAGCCAGCGATAGTCGCATTGCTCGCGAGTGATCCGGAGAATCGTATGCAAATCCACTTTATGGAAAAGCCAGACGACCAGTCCTACAGACACACCTAATGAGACAACAGCCGTAAGCACTGTCCTCAAATCTTTCTTCACTTTCTTTCGATCCGAAGTCTTTCGTATGTCTGAATTATTAGCCATAGGCTTATCGCGATTTGATTCTACACTTTTAGAGTAAACACATAATTACTTTAATAGGTTGAAGACATTTTATCAACAATTTTATACTATTTTATCAATTTCATCCTGATTTTGGAGGATATTTAAACGAAATTTAATAGCTTTGCAGTTTAATGGGATTTTTTCTGACCGAAAGTCCCCGGCACATTAAATTCTGATGAAGATACTCAGGCATATATTATTTTTACTGACAGCATTATCCGGATTCCTCTCAGGGTATAGCCAGATTGCTATCACACCTGAAAAGGAACTCATCGGAGAGGAAGATTCCATCGCTTATGCCGCCCAGCTGGCTCAATGGCGTCATCGCTCTTTCGTGCCTTACCGTCATATTGTCTCCCGACCGGTGCTTCCCGACACAGCAGATCTTAAACGCCTTTCCCATAAAGCATTCTGGCGTGCCGGCGCAGAAGTCGTCGGGTTCAACCTCGGTTTGTGGTCGTTCGATAGGTTTGTGCTTCATGGTGAGTATTCATATATATCCTGGGAAAGTATTAAAAATAACTTCAAGCACGGTTTTGAATGGGATAATGACTATCTGAACACTAATATGTTCGCTCATCCATACACCGGTTCGCTCTACTTTAACGCCGGGCGTTCAAACGGATTTAATTTCTGGCAGTCCGAACTTTTCGCCATCGGAGGCAGCGCAATGTGGGAAATGTTTATGGAGAAAGAGTATCCCTCCACCAACGATATCATTGCCACTCCAATCGGAGGAGCCGCAATCGGGGAGGTGCTTTACCGCACCTCCGACCTTATTCTCGATGACCGTGCCACCGGAGCTGCACGTGCTGCCAGAGAAATCGCCGGCTTTATAATCAACCCGGTCAGAGAGTTCACACGCATCGTGACGGGACGCGCATGGAAAGTGCGACCGACATCCGGGAGGCAGTTCGGCATACCTGCCATCAGCGTTGACCTCTCATTAGGAGGACGCTATCTTTCTCTTATCGATAATGGAGCCGGACATCATCTCGGAGCAGCAGCTGAGATAAATATTGAATATGGCGACAGATACGCCGAATCCACCAAACGACCCTATGATTATTTCTCATTCCTTATGGAACTTCAAGGAATGAAATCCCAACCTATTCTGAGCAGAATGGAAATCAAAGGGCGTCTTCTTTCCAAGCAGATCCTTGACAAACGCACTACAGATCTATGCATCGGGATGTTTCAGCATTTTGATTTCTTCGATTCCGACACAATCCGTCCGCAACGTGTAATTACTCCCGAACCCTGCACAGTCCCTTATAAATTCGGAACTCCCGCGTGTGTCGGTGGAGGCGCGATGCTGCGATTTGCTCCGCTGCGTTCCATGATGCTTGATGCTTCTTTACATGTGAATGCAGTGGCATTAGCCGGAATACTTACAGATTTCTACCGGGATTATCATCGCAATTATAACTGGGGGTCAGGATTTTCAATAAAGGCAGGACTCAACTGGGGACTAACCTCCGATAAACTATCTGTCCACGTGGCAAATCAGTTCTATCAGATTTATACATGGAAAGGGTATGACGAATCCTTCGATTGGTCGCTGACGCCGGAAGGTGCCCCGGTCGATGTTCAAGGGGACGCCTCCCACTCCTCTTTCAATCATTTCGAGACCTCGATCGTCTATAAACTTCGCGAACATCTTTACCTCACCGGAGGTTTAGATTTATATACCCGACGCACCAAATATGACAAGATGGAAATTAAAATCAATAATAGCATAGTTTCCGAACCTTGCATTATGAGTCGTCAGCTCGGCATGCATCTCATGCTGACCTACAAACTATAGGAAGGAAAAATGAAAAACAATAATTCAGAATCCGATTTAAATAATTCCGGCTCCCCCTCTTTTCCCGGGACAGAAGTGAGTGGCAGACCTTTCATAGGACTGACAACATCTGAAGTGGAAGAGAGCCGCCGGGAGCATGGCTGGAATATTCTCACTCCTCCGAAGAGTGAACCTTGGTGGAAACGCTTCGGAGAAAAATTTTCGGATCCTCTCATCATAATCCTTCTCGTTGCCGGCATCCTCGCTGTCGGGATAGCTTTCTACGAATATTTCGCTCTTCACACAAGCTGGAAAGTGTTCTTCGAGCCCGCAGGAATATTCATGGCAATAGGACTCGCCACAACTCTTGCATTCATCTTCGAGGAGAGAGCCAACAAGGCTTTCAGGATTCTGAATCAGGTTAACGATGATGAACCTGTAGAAGTCCTGCGGGATGAAGGAGTGACGACTGTAGCCCGGAAGGATATAGTCGTCGGCGACATAGTGATTCTTAACTCGGGGTTTGAGATTCCTGCCGACGGCGAACTGCTGGAAGCCACAGGGATGAATATCGATGAATCTTCATTGACCGGCGAACCGCTTTGCTCCAAGACTACAGATCCCGCGCTTTTCGACAGCGATGCCACATATCCTTCCAATCATGTCTTACGCGGCACAAAAGTTATGGAGGGGCATGGAATAATGCGTGTCCTTCAAGTCGGGGATGATACGGAAATGGGTAAAGTCTATGAAGAATCCCGCATTGATGATTCAGTCAAGACTCCACTCAACGAGCAGCTTGAAAAACTCGGCGCATTGATCACCGATCTCAGTTATCTTATCGCCGGAATCATAATTGTCTGTCAGGTCATGCATTTTCTCGGAGTCGGCAACTGGCAGGCATGGCTGCCGGCTGCTACAGTCGGCATCTTCTTCCTGCTGGTGATAAAAAAATTCAAAGATTGGTCGAAAACTATCTGTTTACTGACAATTTGCGGCTTCTTTATGCTCTTCATAGGGTTGGTAGCCGGAGCGTTCGCCATGATTAACCCGACAGCCGGAAGTGAGGAATGGACACTCCTGCTCTCAAATGTGCTGACAGGCATTATGGTGGCAGTAACACTGATTGTTGTAGCTGTGCCGGAAGGTCTCCCTATGGCTGTCACTCTTTCCCTCGCCTATTCCATGAGCCGGATGCTGAAGACGAATAACCTCGTCAGACGTATGCACGCCTGCGAGACAATGGGTGCCACAACAGTTATATGCACTGATAAGACCGGCACACTGACCCAAAACCGCATGCAGGTCTATAGCGCCGATTTCTTCGGAAACCCCTCTGACGACGTTATATTCAACGGCATAGCTGTTAATTCCACTGCGGAACTTGACTTTTCCGGCTCCTCACCGAAAATTATCGGTAATCCGACCGAAGGAGCCCTCTTACTCCGGCTGGCAGAAAAGGGTAAGGATTATCGAAGTCTGCGACAGCAGGTGTTGACAGAAAGTGAAATACCTTTCTCTACAGAGCGCAAATATATGGCTACGACTGTAGCTGACAAATCATCGGGAAAAAGATTCCTGTTCCTGAAAGGAGCGCCGGAGATAGTGTTCTCTATGTGCAGTAATACACCGGGAGTGACTCCCAGGGAATTGGATGAATTGCTGCGCGACTATCAGAATCAGGCGATGCGCACTCTGGGATTCGCCTATAAAGAATTATCGGCAGATGAGAAAGGGATAGAAGATGGAGTGCTGACCGAAGAGGGATTGATTTTCCTCGGAATTGTAGCAATCGCCGACCCGGTGCGTGCAGAAGTTCCGGAAGCCGTAAGGGAAGTGAAAAAGGCAGGAATAGCTATCAAGATTGTCACGGGCGACACTCCCGGCACAGCCAAACAGATCGGACGCGAAATAGGGCTTTGGGATGATGTCTCGGACACGGAATCAAATATAATCACCGGTCAGGATTTCGCACTCCTCTCTGATGCGGAACTCGACCAGAAGGTAGATAACATAAAGATAATAGCCCGGGCGCGTCCGATGGATAAGAAGCGCCTTGTAGAAGCGTTGCAACGCAGGGATGAAGTTGTGGCAGTGACCGGCGACGGCACTAATGACGCGCCTGCCCTTAAAGCAGCCCATGTCGGATTGTCGATGGGCGACGGCACCTCCGTAGCTAAGGAAGCTTCCGATATAACTATCATCGATAATTCATTCTCCTCAATCGGCAGAGCCGTTATGTGGGGGCGCTCTTTATATAAAAATATTCAGAGATTCCTTCTCTTTCAGCTTACTGTCAACGTTGCCGCATGCCTGCTGGTACTCATCGGTTCGTTCACGGGCTCTGAATCCCCTCTGACCATCACTCAGATGCTTTGGGTTAATCTGATAATGGACACATTCGGAGCGATGGCTCTCGCCTCCCTTCCCCCTTCACCCAAAGTTATGGAGGAACCTCCACGAAAAAGATCGGCATTTATCCTTACGCGTCCTATGATATGGGAACTCCTGGGAGTCGGCGTAATATTCTTCCTGATTACTTTCGGATTCTATTACTGCTTCCAACACTCCGATGTGACCTCCATTCCGCAGATGTTTCATGCTCCCCATCTCTCCTTGCATACAATGACCCCTTACGAATCGACTCTTCTTTTCTCTATTTTTGTATGGACTCATTTCTGGTATATGTTCGATGCGCGTTGCTTCGACACTGACAAAAGCGTCTTTAAAGTCAGCATGAGCCGCGGATTCCGGACAATTGTGTGGATAATCGTAATCGGACAGCTTTTTATAACTGAAATCGCCTATGAATTTTTCAATGTCGCTCCGATGATCCATACTCTTGACTGGAAATTCAATCCTTCCGGCTCGCTGGATCTCCTGATAATCGTAGCGGCTTCGTCATTAGTGATATGGGTTCGCGAAGCCTACCGCCTTGCAGCCCCCTCACATAAATAAGACCGTAATCCCACGAAGACCGCATATAACAAAGACCTCAATCCGCACCCTTTCAGGGTTTGCGGGATTGAGGTCTCTGTGGTTATTGGCGTTGAGACTTCCGGTGAGGCAACCCGCTTCCGCGGGTTGATGACGCGCAGGTCAACGGTCGCGATCATTGATAATTTCTATCTGCTGGCGGACACTCTCATCATGGATTGCCAGCAGGATGGTCTTAAGGAATTCCTTATCCATCTGCATCGCAGTGCCGGTGTTGACACGCGATTTAATGACATCGTTATAGCGTGTCGCCTGCACGACCGGCATTCTGTGGAGCTTCTTGTATCTTCCGATTTCTCTTGCCACTTCAAAGCGCTTTGCAAGAATCTCCATCAGATCGGAGTCGATTCTGTCGATCTGCTGACGCAGGAGCGACAGATTTTCAGTAGTCTCTTTATCTTCGCGGATGACGAGGGTATGCAACACGAAGTTCAATACCTCCGGGGTCAGCTGTTGCGCCGCATCGCTCCATGCTTCATCGGGTGAGCAATGGCTCTCGATTATCAAGCCGTTGAAACCCATGTCATAAGCCTGCTGAGAAAGAGGGGCTATAAGTTCGCGCTTACCTCCGATATGTGAAGGATCGACAATGATGGGAAGATTCGGGAAGCGAAGACGCAACTCAATCGGGATATGCCATTGGGGCACATTGCGGTAGAGATGCTTGCCATAGACTGAGAATCCGCGATGGATAGCACCCAATCTGCGGATGCCTGCGTTATAAAGACGTTGCAGCGCACCGATCCATAGCTCCAGGTCAGGATTTACAGGATTCTTCACCAGGACAGGAATATCCACTTTCAGTTCCTGAAGCGTGTCGGCTATCTCCTGCATTGCAAAGGGATTGGCGGAAGTACGCGCACCTATCCAAAGCATGTCGACTCCAGCCTCCACTGCATCCTGCACATGCGTGCGGTTTGCCACTTCGCATGAGGTCAGCATTCCTGTTTCCTCTTTCACCTTCTTTAGCCATTCCAGTCCCGGCTTGCCGACACCTTCGAAACCGCCCGGTTTCGTACGCGGTTTCCAAATTCCGGCGCGGAAAATCTTGATTCCGTTTTCTGCCAGCTGGCGAGCTGTAGAAAGAGTCTGTTCCTCTGTTTCTGCCGAGCAGGGTCCGGCTATGACGAGCGGCTCCCGGCTGTCGGCGAATTGAGGGAATAAGGGTTCTAAATTATCTAACATATTGAGAAAGTCTTAAAATTCATTATTAATTACACCCGCATAGGGTGTGTCTGCATACTTTCATAATATCGTTTAATTTTCATTACTTACTAAATTCCCGGACACGACGCAATGCCTCTTCCAATCTCTCCTGAGTGGCACAGAGAGATATGCGGATATAGCGGTCGCCGTTGCTGCCGAAGATAAAGCCGGGAGTCAGAAAGACGCGGGCTTCATAGAGAATCTTATCCGTGAATTCCTCTACATTCGCCACACTTTCAGGGATTCTTCCCCAGAGAAACAATCCCTGTTGCTTCGGATCGAATGAGCATCCTAATTCACTCATTATCTTTTCGGCAATTTTCCTGCGCTCCGCATATTCCTTATTCACTTCGTCGATCCAATCCTGCTCAAGAGTAAGAGCCTTGGCAGCCGCCTTCATCATCGGAAGATACTGACCGGAATCTACATTTGACTTCACTTTCAGAATCCATTGTGCGAATTCTGCGTTGGTCGCCAACATCGCCATTCTCCATCCGGGCATATTATGACTCTTTGAGAGAGAATTCATCTCGATCGCAGTCTCTTTCGCACCCTCGATTTCAAGGATACTCATAGGTTCGGGATTGAGTATGAAGCTATAGGGATTATCATGAACAATCAGTATTCCATGCTTCTTGCCGAATGCTATCAGTTTTTCATAAAGCTCGCGGGTTGCAGGAGTGCCGGTCGGCATGTGAGGATAGTTGACCCACATGATTTTTATCTTCTCAAGAGGCATCCTCTCAATAGCTTCGAAATCAGGGAACCATCCGTTCTCCTCCTTGAGATCATAATAGAAGATTTCTCCTCCGGCGATACGCGTGCCGGAAGTGTAGGTCGGATAACCCGGATTCGGCACCAACACGCCATCTCCCGGATTCAGGAAAGCCATGGAGATATGCAGTATCCCCTCTTTCGAACCGAGCAGAGGGAGAATCTCAGTATCGGGATTCAATTCCACTCCATAAAATCTCTTATAAAATCCGGCGTAAGCCTTTCTGAGTTCGGGGATACCCTTTGTAGGTTGATAACCGTGGGTGTCAGGTCGCGAAGCCTGCTCCTTAAGTGTGTCTACAACTGATGGATGGGGCGGACGGTCCGGACCGCCGATTCCCAGCGACACTATGTCCATCCCTTTCGCATTCAGCTCTGCCACTTCTGCGAGCTTGCGCGAAAAATAATATTCCTTGATTGCCGAAAGTCGGTCGGCAGGTGTGATTTTCTTCATACTTCCTGAGTGCATTCGGCATATTCGCCGAGTGATTTATAGTCTGTAATGAGCGGTTTGATTGCATCGAGCGCCTGATGATAGCGCTCAAGGCTTGAGAAAGTCAGGTCTATATAGAATCTATATTCCCATTCTCTTCCGAGAATAGGCATTGATTGAATCTTCGTCAGATTAATATCATAAAAGGAGAGGATTGTCAGAATCTTCGATAAGGCTCCCTGACTGTGAGGGAGGGTGAACACTATAGAGGCTTTATTTATGAGATATTCCGGCAGACGCATCTTCGCAGCCGATTTTTCATGAGCCAAGGCAAGGAATCGGGTAAAGTTGCGTTTGTTTGTCTCAATCCCTGATTCCAGAATCTGAAGTCCGTAGAGTTCGGCAGCGAGGGAGGGACATATCGCCGCGCGCTCCTTGAGACCGCCCTCGCTTATGTCGCGGGCTGCGCCGGCTGTGTCAAACCATTCCACCATTCTTATGTGGGGATATTGCTCCAGAAATACGTCACACTGCATCAGAGCCATCGGGTGTGACATGACAGCCTTCACACTCTCGAGAGTTTCTCCGGGAAGAGCGGCTATCGAATGAGAAATGCGCATCTTATACTCCCCGATTATCTGCATGTCGCTCTTCCGAAGCAATTCATGATTCTGCAGCAACGCTCCGGCAATCGTATTCTCGATAGCCATGATGCCGCAATAATCCGGATTCTCAGCGAGCGTCTTGAACATTGCCGGGAAACTATCGCATGCTATAGTCGTCACCTCCTTATCCGGAAAGTGCATATTATAGAAATTGCGGGCGGCGGCGTCATGAAAACAACCTGCCACACCCTGTATCGTCACCTGTAGATTCATACTGTTTTAAATAGAGAGGAGTGAGAAATGAGATGTGAGGAGTGAGAAGTGGGGAGTGAGATGTGAGGAGTGAGGAGTGAGAAGAAAGGATTATGAATTTTTACTGAACTTGGCACACTTCGGTGAATATGCCAGCGTCACTATGTGCCCTTCACTCTCATAACTGAAGAGTTCCATCTCTATCTTTTCCCCACTCTTACGCAGAATCATTCCTTTACCATAACGCGGGTTCTTCACTGTCGGAAAACTGCAGATTTCCGGCAATGCATCTATCCTTAGTTTCTCCTTAAAATCCATTCCCTCTTCCAGGGCTGCCTTATAGAGAGCTTCTTTTATCGTCCAGCCAAGCAGGGCTGCCTTTATCAACGCGGATTCCCTTTCAAGCGGCGAATGATTCTCATCCCCTTTTTCAAGATTCTCCGCATATTCTTTTATAAGAGTCATCTCCTCGGGTGTCATCACTCTGTCTGCCACTCGGTATGCCTGCTCCCTGTCCGCCTTCTCTGCATCTATCCCCATAGCTGTGCGGAGGGAGAATTCTTGCAGATCGGACTCAGGAGTCCGCGGAAGAAATGCAGCCACCCAAAAATGAGGTGTGTGGGAAATTGAAATGCGTTGTGAGGAATCTTCCAGAAGAGGCGCTCCGCTGTCGGTGTGCACTATCTCGCGAAAACGATCTCCACCATTCTCACCGAACACCTGCAATGCAAGTGTCTTCCATAATGATCCCGACTTATCTTCTCCCCCGCAGATCTCCTCTACGCGGATGCCGGGAGATGTAGCATGTCGCCAAAAAATGAATTCCGTTTCCAATTTCTTTTATGTATTTTCTTCTGAAGTGTCAACCCTTGCATCAATGACTTTTACTTTAGTGATTCTATGACGCTCCAGCTTTATAACCTGAAATTTAAATCCTCCACGCTCCAACACTTCCTTTCCGTTCGGGAAGTCCCCCTTGATTTCCAGAAGCAGACCCGCCAGAGTCTCAGCCTCTCCGACATCTCCAAGCACCTCCTCATCCACATCGAATACCCGACAGAAATCACCCAGCGGTATCTTACCTTCCATAATATACGTATCGGGTGCCACCTTGCGATACATCGACGATGTGTCGTCGTATTCATCGTCAATCTCTCCGACAATCTCTTCAATTATATCTTCGAGTGTCACTATGCCGCGTGTTCCTCCATATTCATCAATCACGATTGCAATATGTATACGGCGCTTCCGGAAGTCCTCCAGCAGATCATCGATCATTCTGGATTCCGGCACAAAGAAAGGTTCTCTCAGAAGAGTCTGCCAGCGGAAGGAATTATCGCGCTGACCTATGTAGGGGAGAAGATCCTTTGAGTAAAGAACGCCGCGAATAGTATCCTGCGAAGTGTCATACACCGGTATGCGGGAGTAACCTGTATCAAGGATTACCTTGACTACATTATCCCATGTCTCATGATATTCCACAGCCGTCACATCCACACGGGAAATCATAATTTCAGCCACTTCCTTCTCGCCGAAGGTAAGGATGCCTTCAAGCATCTCTTTCTCCTTTCCTTCCTGAATATCGGAAATGGAAAGGGCTTTTTCAAGCACATCAGCCGATATATTCTCCTCTTTCTTGCTGACAATCTTATTGACTATCGATGTTGATTTCACCATCACTTTTGAAAGTGGAGCGAACAGACGATAGAGAAAATCCACACCGGCAGCGGATTTCAATACCCACCCTTTCGTATTTCCTCGCGCTACGAGCTTCGGGAATATCTCTCCGCAAAGAAGCAGGAGGAAGGTGAGGAAGACTGTCTGAACAAGGAAGTTTACGACAGAGGAGTTGAAAGTCACCGTGGCATTAATGGCAAACGTCAGCAGCACTACCATCGTGATATTCACGAGGTTATTACTTATAAGAATCGTAGCCAAAAGGCGCTCGGAATCGCCAAGCAGTCCGATTGCTTTGCGTGCCTCGGGTGTCTCCGATTCGCTAAGCTCCTCGATGTCAGAACGCGACATACCGAAGTAAGCGATTTCACTACCGGAGACAAAGGCGGAAATCATAAGACAAAGAATTGCAATACAAACTATCGTGAGCCAACTTCCCCAATTCGCGGGGGCATTGAATTCTATCGCTCTCGACGCTGACAGGAGTATCTGCGCGAGAGGATGTATAGGTAAAGGGTCGGTATCCAAAATCTATAATTTTATATTTCTATAATTTTATAATATTGACCACAAATTTAGTGTTTTTTTCTCATTCTTACAAATTTGCGTCTTTGCCTGACTCTGATTTTAAACTAAGTTTAACTTAGTCCTTTCCAGGTTTTTCAGAATCGACTTGTTCTATCTTCCCTTCTTTGACATACCAGACATATCCTTCGACACTGCTGCATTGCCCGCTCCCTTTCATCAATTCCATATAGTTGCGGACCTGCTGATGATGTGCCTTCCGGTTGCTCCGATCGCCGAATTTATAATCTACCACTATGCAGTGCCCTGCATCGTCAATCATCACTCGGTCCGGACGCCTGTTGACATCTTCGCGCTTAAATACGGGACGCTCCGTCAGAACTCTCATTCCGCCGCCATACCATCCACGATCCCTGACACTCTCCAACGCTTTCTTCAACATCGGTTTGTAATCATTTATCATCGCGCGGGTCATCATCCCTTTTACTCTCTTGCGCTCGAATGCCATCTCAAGATCGGATTCTTTTATTATGTCCTCCAGAACAGCGTGCAACAATGACCCCACCGAGCGTGGGTCCATTCTGTCATCATCTGCCGGATCCGCCGTCGGTTCCTGTCCTTCAGGATGATATTTCAGAATCTCACGCGAGGAGTTGACGAAGTAGTCGTTGATATCTAATGATTCTCGCTTATTCTCCGATTTTTTTGAAGTCAGAAGAGCTTCGACATCCTTAATCGGCTCTCCATATTCAAATATTCCCCAGTTCGGATCTTTCTCCTCTTTCCCCTTTTTTGCCTCTGCCTGACTGTCTGCTGCGGAGGCGTCAACGGCTCCCCCCTCTTCCCGACTGTCATCAATAGGATTGCCGAATGAATCGGAATGTCTAATATCCCCTGCTGAGGGCATATAGCCGGATTCGGTTCCCTCCTCCGTCGACCCTCTTTCTCCCGAACCCTCCAAGTGCTGAATCTGCTGAAGGGTTTCCTGATAACCTTCCAGAATATCGGAGGTCATGGTGTTGAGATAGTCGGCAGCCCCTCTCGAAGAGATCGGAGGCATGAATATGTATAATTCGCTCACAGCGCGAGTAAAAGCTACGTATGCCTTGTTGAGCTGATCAACTTCGTGCATATACTGAAGATTTTCAAACGCTTCGATATATGGCGCATACAGAGTTTTATCGGCTGTGGATTTCTTCACTTCCATAGGCACGGATGCAGGAAGCAATGGGGCATACGTCAGATTTCCCGGAGTTTCCATCCATATCCATTCATCTCGCATGGCAAAGCGGAGATTGATATCCGGCAATATGACACACTGAAATTCCAGACCTTTTGAGGCATGAACAGTCATTACGCTGATCGCCTCAGTCCCTTCGGGTGAGACGATACATATATCACTCCCTTTTCTGTCCCACCATTTCAGGAATGACCCGATGTCGGCAGGATTCACCTCGCAATAGTCGAGCACGGCATCCTGAAAGGCAGCCAGGAAAGGAGCATCCTCTTTTCTCAGAGGCAACGGCACAAATGTCTCCGTCAGCATCTCCATAAGGGAGGGGAGCGTGACTGCCTGCATCTCCGCAATCAGCGCGTCGAGATCTTCATATCCTATTCCCTCTTTCAAAAAACCTTTGAGGCGCTCTTCAAGCGTCTGCTCCCGATGCATTGTGGAGTAGAAACTGAATTTATGCCCGATTTCCGCCCAGTTCAAGCGGGTCTTCCTGCTTGAACCTGCCGACTCTACTTTTTCGGAATTTAAAGCATCGGCGGGGTCTTTTTCTTCTCTTTCCTCCTCTATCCCGGATTGAATCATTCGGAAACACTCCACGACAATCCCGACCGCCCGCGAGCGTGAAAGCTTAAGCGATTCTTCACTGACAAATTTCAGCAAGGGCATTCTGTCGGCATAGTTGAGATTATAGTCCATCAGCCCGGTGATGATATCCGCTCCCGCAGCCCTGCGGTTGACGAGTATGGCTATATCCCTCTGCCGCCACCCGCGTTCGAGTAGCGAACGAATCAGATCGCCGGTCTTCTCTATCGTGGCAGCCGATATTTTATCCCCGTCCTTCAGGTCTACCTCTACTTCAGATTCTGCCGTCTGAACAATTTTATCGACACATTCGATTCTCACATAACCGGTGTCTGCGGAATTTTTCGGACGCTGCACGACGTTGCTGTAAAGTTCCGCCAACTTCGGCATCGTCCAATCCGCGTTGTATTCATCGAGCACACGCGCAAGCGTGTGGAAGAAGAAGTTGTTGAAGCGGACAATATTCCCGGCACTTCGCCAGTTGGTGTTGTCGGCTTCGGAATATCCGCGCTCTATTATCTGCGAAGATCCGAATGTCTGAGGCACAATGGATGTGATCAGTTTCGGTTCGGCACTTCGGAATCGGTAGATACTCTGCTTGGCATCCCCGATGATGAGGTTTTCATTCCCCTTCGACAGGCTCTCGGAAAGGAGCGGACGGAAGTTCTCCCATTGCATGAGAGATGTGTCCTGAAATTCATCAATCAGATAGTGATTGATGCGTGTGCCGATGCGTTCGTAGATAAATGGGACATCATCGTCGCTGATGATCTTGCGCAGGATAGTGTTGGCATCCGCAAGTTGCATCGCATCGTTGTCGCGCAGATAGTCGGCTATGCGGTTGCGCAGGGTGTTCATGACGGATATTCTCGGCAGTCCGGGGATTACAAGAAGCCAGAATTGAACCTCTTCACTCGCCATCACATCGAGATATTCTTTCTGTGCCTCCATAAGCTCGGCTACGGCTGCCATCGCGGCTTCAGCCAAGTCGGGAAGTGGCGTCACTCCGCTTGCAAACACTTTTTCCGGCTCTTTCGGCATGGGCACTCCCTCCAGTTTCCACGGATCGGCATCATCTGCAAGAAGAGCTTTTATCTTCGACGATGTGCGGGAGGCGTTATAGATAATCTTAGTCCAGTCCAATCCCGGCGTCTCGCGCAGTTTCTTGGAAAGTTTTGTCGCTCCGTCGGCGGCAATCTCCGTGAATATATCTATCACCTGCGTTGCTGCTTCACGAAGCTCTACGAGGCGTTCTGCCAGTTGTTCGCCGAGCTGCTTCTGAATCTGCCGATATGCGTCCTGAAGGCTTTTCCCTTCTTCATAAAACTCCTCGATGTCTTTCTTCACCCCCTTGAATTCCTCTTTTTCCAGTCCTTCCCCCATCCCTATCAGAGTGCTGTAAAGGGAATATCGGTTGCCTGATTTTCGCTGAAACACTGTCCAGGAGTTTTCCCCTGTTTCCGCTTTTTCGCGAAGCATTTTCAGCATCCAGTAATATTCCTCGCGTGGCAGGCGATTGGAGGCAAGGTCGTCGACGAGGTCGCGCACTGCATTCTGTGCCAGATATTTGGCATCAATGACAAGATTGTAGGAATCCGGAAGATCGGATTCATAGGCAAATGTGCGGAGAATTGTCTGGAAGAAAGCGTCGATTGTGGAGATATTGAACTCGGAATATTGATAGAGGATTTCGCGGAGTGCATATTTGCAAAGAAGGCTGAATTCTTCGACGCCGATGTTATATTCCTTAAGGAATTCATTGAGATAGTCCACATTTTTCCATTCCTTGGGATCGGCAGGGGGGAACGCGAGTGCATTAAGTTTTGAAAGGATGCGCTCTTTCATCTCGTTGGTCGCCTTGTTGGTGAAGGTGACAGCGAGTATGCGCGCGACTCCGTCCATAATTTCCGATTCTGTGCGCAGTCGGCGTTGCGTTGCTCCCGGATCCTGAATAGTGAGGAGCATCGTGAGATATTTTCTTGTCAGCGTGTATGTCTTTCCCGAACCTGCAGAAGCGCGTTGAAGTGTCAGCATTTTCTATATGTTTACCCGTTTTATATGAATTCCGCTATTGTCTATGAATTCCGCAATCCTAATATCGTAGTTTTCCTTATCCTTTTACGATAAAATCCATTTCTTTGAGGAGTTTGCGGAGTTGCTCGCGGCAGTCTCCCTGAATCAGTATCTCTCCTCCGCGTGATGAGCCTCCCCTGCCGAGACGCTTTTTGAGTGTGGCAGCGAGCTTTTCGCATTCTTCATCTTCACTCCCTTCGGGATCGAACCCTTCGATGATAGTAGCCGGTTTTCCTCCGCGACCCTTCTTTTCGTAGAAGAGTCTGAGTGTTCTGCGTCCTGACCCCGTTTTCTCGGGCAATTCTGCAGCTGCATCTGTTTCGGCAGAGCCCGCATTATTGGCAGCTTCGTTATCTGATTCCTGATCAGCTAATAATGAAGAGAGAGCATCTTTCCAATCGGTAGGCATTGTGTTATAAGTTTGTGATGGGGAAATATATCTGTGGGATGGATTAGAAAATCCCGGCGCGAATTGTTGGATTCACGCCGGGACAGAGATCAATTAATTAACATGTTAAGCACCTGATTTGCTCAGAAACTTAATTTCTTCGTGTCTTACTTGCCGAGAGTGTCAGCGGGTTTGAACTTGCAAACCTTGCGCGCAGCGATTGTGATGGTCTCTTTAGTGCGGGGGTTGATGCCCTGACGTTCGGGTTTCTCAACCATGCCGAAAGTGCCGAAACCGATGAGCTGAACTTTGTCGTCGTTGACAAGCGCCTGAGCGATTGATTCGAACACTGCATTGACAGCAGCCTTCGCGTCTGCTTTGCTGAGGCTTGCCTTAGCTGCAACCTCGTTGATAAGATCTGTCTTATTCATAATTGAAAGTTTTATAATTAATTTCTATATTCCTTATTTTTAGCAGCCGTCTGCATTTTCATGCATTCATTATTTTACCCGGCGCTATATTTTTAACACCTCAGAGGAACTTCGGCTCACTTTATTTGGCAAATTTAAGGATAATTATAAGATTTGCAAATATTTTTTGCATCTTTTTTCCTCTTTTTCAGAAAGATTTATCTAATATGTGGATTTTTTTGATTTTATATCGTTATTTTTTCCCGCTTTTTCCATTTTTCATCTTAATTTTCACTAATTTTGTCTTTCGATTTTTATGTTTCTTTCGAAATATTCTGATTTATGCAATCTCCCGATTTTCTAAGGCGTATTCCGCCCGTGACGCGCAACATCATTATTATCTGCCTGCTGATATGGGTTGTCTGTATGTTCGCGCCCCGCTTCGGAAATACACTGACCTCCGTTCTCGGACTCCACTTCGTGAAAGCTCCCGATTTCAATCCGGTGCAGCTTATCACGTATCTTTTTATGCATGATCTTCATTCCATCACGCATATCCTTTTCAATATGTTCACGCTATGGATGTTCGGCAGAGTGCTGGAGCAGGTGTGGGGTTCGAAGCGATATATGGTCTATTACTTCGTCTGCGGCATTGGAGCGGCGTTAGTGCAGGAGTGCGTCTGGGGGCTGACGTGGCAGAATGAATATCTGTCCGGTATCGCTCGGCTTAATGGTCTGACTCTCGATTCCATGCGGGCAGCCGTTGAGGCAAACCCGGATTATTTCGCTCCGGGCATCAATAGTTTCTGCGATCAGCTGCTGACTGTAGGAGCCTCGGGCGCTATCTTCGGATTGCTTCTGGGCTTCGCCTTCATTTTCCCGAATCTCCCGATGTATCTTTTCTTCATCCCTGTGCCGATAAAGGCGAAGTACATGGTGTTAGGCTATGCAGTATTGGAGTTTTTCCTCGGAATGAACGGAATGCAACTTTCCGTTGCACATTTCGCCCACCTCGGAGGAATGCTCTTCGGATTGCCAATCCTCCTTTATTGGAAAAAGAAGGGCACTCTCGGCGGCAATCGATTCTTTTGATTTCTAAATTCTCGGGAGCATACCGGACTCTTTTCCCCTTACGGCTTAATTAAATATTCCCTATTATGTTCCGCAAACTTTCTGAATATCCGTTCCTGACAACTGTCATCGGTTGGAACATACTCTTTTTTCTTCTCGGCTATCTCATTCCGGACTGGATCGATCTTTTCGCTCTCCATTATCCGGCTGCCACACGTTCGCTGACAGGCACGGTCTTAGTCGACATTTTCCGCCTTTTCAGCTATACTTTCGTTCATTCCGGATGGCATCATTTTTTCACCAATATGCTTTGGCTCCTCTTTTTCGGAATTGCCCTCCATTCCCGTCTCTCCTCCTGGAAGATGATGGCTCTCTATTTCGGAAGCGGCATGATCGGAGGCGCTTTCTTTCTTGCAGCCGCGGCTATATGGGGAGCGACGGCGCCGGTTTCGCTCTACGGCGCATCCTCGGCGGTGTTGGGTATCTGCACCGGTATAATTATGTTCCGTCCCCGCAGATGGAGCGATTATTATCCTTTCTTTAAGAAAGTGCCGGTCACTTTGATTGCCTGGGGTGTCATCATCCTCTTCGCCCTCTGCAGCTCCGACCCGTATTCCCTTCTCGCCCACGTCGGCGGCATCGCCGGCGGCTTTGCGATATGCTTCATAATGCGCAATTCTTAATTCATCATCCAAAATTCTAAACTTTAAATTCTAAATTCTTACTACCCAAAATGATCCTCGTTTCTCCAATACTCAGATTGGTTCTTAAGATTATCACTCTTTTAATCTATATAGCTACTGCGCTCTGCTGCTTCGGCGGATATATCTCTCCTGAGATTACCCCGATGGGTTCTATATTGACTATCGGAATGCCGCTGATGGTCACTATCTCCGCTGTCGTCACCCTCGCCTGGTTCTGCACCGGTCATTGGCTGATCGGCGCCGTCGGCGTGCTGATGTTCTTCGTTTGCGCGAGTCCGATACGCACTTGGTTTCCTCTCAATCATAAACAGGAGGCTAATCCGGATACCCCTCAGTTTACTCTCCTGACCTGGAACACCCATCACTTCTCCGACCTTGAGCATCCTGATGCCGCACGCTGCCGCACGATTGATGAGATTCTTCGAATTGACGCCGATGTGGTCTGCCTTCAGGAGACATTTTCTTTTTCTGAAAAATATGTAAAGAATTTCAATCAGGCTCAGATGGATTCCCTTATGGAGCGCTATCCCTATCAACTCGGCGACGGCACTTATGATCAGCGTGTACTCTCGAAATATCCTGTGCGTCATATATATTTCGGCAAAGCCTATCATTACACTCTGGCGGAATATTTCACAATCAAGATAAAGGGTAGGGAAATAGCGATTGCTAATGTGCATCTCCCTTCATTCGCTCTGGATGAGGAGGAGAAAGGGATTCTGACCTCCACGAAGGAGGGAGTGAAGGAGCGTGAGAATCTGGGCAAACGTATAATCCGCAAATTCGAGACTGCCATTCCGATGCGCGCATGGGCTGCGGAAAGGGTTATCGATGGTTTTGAGAGTCTTGCAATGCCTGTCATCGTCTGCGGAGATTTCAATGATGTCCCCTCTTCATGGACCTATCGCATGTTTATCAAGGCTGGCTTCAAGGATGCCTATACCGCCACTAATTTCTTTCCGACCCATACATTCTGGCAAAAGGGTCTCTTATTCCACCTCGACCAGATTTTTTATCGCGGCAGTGTAGCGCCGCTGAGCGTCGAAAGCATCAAGATCAAGACCTCCGATCACTACCCCCTCGTCGCCACTTTCGATCTCCTTGTAGATCCCTACACTTATCATCCCTACGACAAGAATAAGCATGAGATAAGCAAGTGATTTTGCGGTCTGATATTATTTTTTTAAATTTGCGGATGTTATCAACCTTGAGAACTTGATATCATCAACCCTTGATAATAAGGCTTCGTCAATCCTTGGGACTTTAGTAACAACTTTTTTATATAATGAAGAAAACACTTCTTTACATGGCTTTAAGTATCGCCATCGGCGCTTCAGGCGTCGCAGGGGCTTCAGCTCATGCCAACCCCTTCCTTAAACCTTATACCACACAGTTTGAAATTGCACCCTATTCCGAGATCGGAATCTCTGATTTCATCCCGGCTATCAAAGCGGGTATCGGCGAGCAGGATGCTGCCATCCTGAAAATCGTCAGCAACCCGGCTCCGGCTGATTTCAACAACACTATCCTCCCTCTGGAGAATCTTTCCCCGATTTTGGAAAGAGTCGCTTCTGTCTATTATCACTATGACAGCGCTCTTAACACTCCGGAGTTCGAGGCAATCGCGGATGAGGCTGTAGCGCTCCTCAACGAGGCTTCAAACCGCGTCAATCTCAACGATGAACTCTTCAA
This sequence comes from Bacteroides sp., assembly GCA_014803765.1. Lineage (GTDB taxonomy): Bacteria > Bacteroidota > Bacteroidia > Bacteroidales > Muribaculaceae > Lepagella. Next base: position 29,506 of record JAAVBC010000009.1, read on the forward strand.
TCGTATTCGCGAGGTCTATGAGAATCGCGATAATCTGAATATGACTCCCGTGCAGCGTCGACTGACCGAGAAGTATTATCGCCAGTTTGCCGAACAGGGAGCCGCCCTCCCCGCGGATAAGAAGAAGGAACTCGTGCGTATCAATAATGAGCTCTCCAAACTCTTCATTCAGTATAACAAGAATCTGCTGAACGCCACTAATGATTTCTTCGTCAATGTCGGTGAGGATGCTGTAGCCGGTCTGCCCGCTTCTTCTCTGGCAATCGCTAAGGAGGAGGCGAACGCACGCGGGCTTCAGGGCTATGTATTCACTCTCCACGCTCCGAGCCGTCTGCCGGTGCTTCAGTATGCTCAGAACCGCGATCTGCGTCAGAAAATATATGAGGGTTACATCAATCTCGCATCTTCGGGTGAGAACAGCAATATTCCGGTTATCGAGAAGATTGTAGCACTCCGCGCAGAGAAAGCAAAACTGATGGGCTTCAAGGATTTCGCAGCGATGATGACTTCGCGCGTGATGGCTAAGACTCCCGAGGCTGCCGAGAATCTCCTGATGCAGGTGTTCCGTCCCGCCGTAGCCCGTTCCGCGGAGGAGGTGAAGGATATGCAGGCTATCGTCGACGCCGAGGGTGGCAATTTCAAGATTGCTCCCTGGGATTATTACTATTATGCCGATAAGGTGAAGAAGGCTAAGTATGATATCGATGAAGCTGAGGTTCGACCCTATTTCTCTCTTGAGAATGTGCTCAAGGGTCTCTTCGGTGCCGCCGAGAAACTCTATGGCATCCGCATGGTGGAACTCCCCGATGCTCCCAAATACATGGATGAAGTGACTGTCTATGACGTGCAGGACGCTGCATCAGGCGATCACATCGCTGTGTTCATGACTGACTTCTTCCCGCGCTCTTCCAAGCGTCAGGGCGCATGGATGGAGCAGCTTCAGAGCGCAGGCGAATTTGAGAACGGCACTATGAAACGCCCCATCGTCTATAATGTCGGCAATTTCACACGCCCCGCAGGCGACACTCCCGCCCTCCTCACTATTGATGAAGTTGAGACTACTTTCCATGAGTTCGGTCATGCCCTCCAGGGAATGTTGACAACTGCTCCCTATAAGGGTCTCGCAGGCACTAACGTTGACCGCGATTACGTCGAGATGTGCTCTCAGATAAATGAGCATTGGGCGTTCACTCCCGAACTCCTCAAGACCTACGCACGTCATTATAAGACCGGCGAGGTAATCCCCGACGAACTCATCGAAAAGCTGAACGCTTCTTCCAAGTTTAATCAGGGTTTCACTACTACCGAACTTGCAGGAGCAGCATTGCTCGACCTCGAATGGGGTCATCACGACGGGGAGAATATCGATGTTATCGGTTTTGAGAAGAGCGTTGCCGATAAGATCGGCATGCCCGCGGAAATCACTTTCCGTTATCGTTCTCCTTATTTCAAGCATATCTTCGGCGACGACGGCTATGCATCGGGTTATTACACTTATCTCTGGAGCCAGGTTCTGGAAGCCGACGGCTGGGAACTCTTCGAGGAGAAGGGTGTGTTCGATCCCGCGACTGCCGCTTCTTTCAAGAAGAATATCCTTGAAAGCGGTGACACTGAGGATGCTATGATTCTCTTCGAGCGTTTCCGCGGTCATAAGCCTGACGCTCACGCTCTGCTCCGCCTCCGCGGTTTTGAGTAATCTGCTATTATTCTTTAATAATCAAGAATGACTACTGACGAAAAATATATGCGTCGCGCCCTGCAACTCGCTAAAAACGGTGCAGGGCGCACTCTTTCTAACCCGATGGTGGGTGCTGTGATAGTTGCCGACGGCAGAATCATCGGCGAGGGTTGGCATCGTCGCTACGGCGGTCCGCACGCCGAGGTGAACGCTGTCAGAAGCGTCAGCGACGCCGATCGCCCTCTCCTTTCGCGCTCCACAATCTATGTGACCCTCGAACCCTGCTCTCATTACGGCAAGACCCCTCCATGCGCCCAATTGCTGATAGATGAGGGTATCCCGCGCATCGTAGTCGGTTCGGGCGACCCTTTTCCGAAGGTGGCAGGCAGAGGCATCAGAATGCTTCGCGAAGCGGGCAGGGAAGTTATCGAGGGTGTACTGAAGGAGGAGTGTGAAGCTCTCAATATCCGCTTCATGACCGCTCATCGCCGCGGCTACCCCTACATTCAGCTGAAATGGGCGCAGACAGCAGACGGCTATCTCTCTGCCCCTGATGCAGAGGATTCCCGGTCGGCTGAAACCCTCCTTATTTCCTCCCCGATGTCGCTCCTCGCCATGCATCGCGAACGCGCCAAGGCAGGGGGCATTTTTGTCGGCACGAATACAGTCATTGCCGATAATCCCTCTCTTACCTGTCGGTTCTTCCCGGGCGATGATCCCCTCCCGCTCACATTCGACTCTCCGCGCCTCCCCGCTGACGCAGCGATTCTGCAACGTCCGCATGAACTGCGGATGCAAGGGGAAAGCCTTCCGGATTTCCTCCGCCGGTTATACAGGGAGAGAAATATACTGTCAGTAATGGTGGAAGGGGGAGCCGCAACCCTGCAGGAATATCTCGACGCCGGACTCTACGATGAGATACGCATCGAAATCAATCCTGAGCTTCGCGCCGTGCAGCCCGGCGGCTCCGCAGTCGGAGCGGTAAAAGCGCCTGCACTCCCGACTCCCGCTCCTCTCCTCATTTCCGTAGAGGATATACGCTCCAACCGCATCCTGACCTACCATCCCCCTCAGGAATAACTCCCATTAGCCCCATCAGCCCCATTAGCCCCATCAGCCCCATCAGCCCCATCAGCCCCATCAGCCCCATCAGCCCCATTAGCCCCATCCGCCCCATCCGCCCCCATAACCCGCCTGATTTTCTAAATTAGGCGGGTTTTAACAAATTTTAAATTGAGATTGAGGATATTTCACAGATTGTTATTAACTTTGTAGGTTGAAAATTATACTTCAATTTCAGAACGTGAAAAGATTATCAGCATTACGCGCTTTCTCCAAGCGAAATATATATCGCCTGCTTATCGCCCTCCCGGCTGTGGCAGCCCTCACTCTCTCTTCCTGCAATTCCAAGGAGGAGGATGCACCCGCATACGAACCTGCCGTCTCAGTGGCAGTGACCAATTTCTCAATCTCGCCTAACGCGAAAGTGATGGCTGACCTCGATTCAGTCTTTTTCTCAATCGATCTGGATCGCGGGATAATCTTTAACGCTGATTCTCTCCCGAAAGGGACTGCCATAGATAAACTCGTGCCGGTAATCACGTATCCCTCTACTGTGGAAAAGGCTGTGATTAACATGACCGGCGGATCGACACGCACAGGCTCTGTAGATTACACGGAGAACCCCACGGATTCCATTGACTTCTCAGGCAATGTGACTCTCACCCTGACTGCCGATAATCTTGAACGCACCTACACTATCCGCGTCAATGTCCATAAAATGGTGGCTGATTCGCTGATGTGGGATAAGGTGGCTGTCGCGCCCCTCCCCTCCCGACTCGCAAATCCGAAGGAGCAGCGGACTGTAGCTTTCGGCAAGAAGGTGTTTACCCTCCTGCGTGAATCCGATAACTCTCTGACCCTCTCTTCCTGTGAGTCTCCCGCTGATAAGACTTGGCAGCGTAATGCGCTCTCCCTCCCCTTCACTCCGGATATCCGCTCCCTCAATGCCTCCGATGATGCTCTCTATATCCTCTCGGATGCAGGAGAACTCTATTCTTCGGCTGACGGCGCGGCATGGACTGCCGTCGGCAAGAACTGGCTGAATATTATCGGCGGGTTCAGCAGCTCCATACTCGGAATAAGCAGGGATGCGTCCGGCAATCTTATTCATGATGTATATCCTCAGCTTGCAGGCTACACTCCTCAGCCCCTCGACCCCTCTTTCCCGATTGAGAATCTTTCCGAGTTCCACACTTTCTCTACGAAGTGGGCAACCGAACCGATGGGATTCTTCGTCGGCGGCGAGCGCGACGGCAAGTATTCCGATGCTACATGGAGTTTCGACGGCACTCAGTGGGCTGTGATCTCCAACACTCCTCTCCCCAAACTTTCCTCTCCCCTTATCATACCCTATTTCAATTATCGCAAGACCACCACTTCCTGGATTCAGACCGAATATAGCGTATTCCTCTGCATCGGCGGCAGACTCGCCGACGGAAGCCTCAACCCCTATGTCTACATATCTTACGATAATGGCGTCAACTGGCAGAAAGCTCCGACTCTTCTCCAGCTTCCGGATTATGTAGCGGCAACCTACGCTGCGGATGCGGCAATTGTCGCAACCCCGATGAACGCGTCGCTCGACGCTTACTGGCAGCAGAAGTCCACTCCCTCTCCCAAGGGAGCACGAATAAGCTATTTCGTCGACGGCTCTGACGTGGATTGGGATTGCCCCTATATCTATCTTTTCGGAGGAATCGGCAATCAGGGTAATCTTAATAATGAGATTCTGCGCGCAGTGCTCGCCCGACTCACTTTCTCCCCCCTCTTCTGATGTTTCATTTTCCATTGAAATATATTCTTATTAATCCCCTCTTTCTTCTCAATCCGACATCCGATAAGCATCATGCGTAAATATCTTCTAAGCATATTGACCCTGCTCTCATTTCTCCCGGGCTTCCTGACTTCTGCGAATGCTCAGGAGGATTATCGCTTCGATATGGGAGGAGGCATCGGCATGACCGGGTATCTCGGCGATGCAAACACCGCCAATCTCTATCGCAATCCCTCCTGGGATCTCGAACTCCTCTTCCGCTATATCGCAAATCCGCGCTGGGCGTTCAAGACGAATTTCTATGTCGGAGGTCTGCGCGGAAATTCCGAGCAGATGACCAATGTCTTCCCCTCCGGAGAGAACTTTAAGTTCTCCACTACTTTTTATGAACTCGGAGAAATGGCTGAGTTCAATTTCTTCAACTACGGCATGGGGGAACGCTATCGGAAACTCAAGCGCTTCTCACCCTATATCACGGGTGGACTGTCGCTGACAATGTGGAGCGTGGAGGGACACACTTATGCCGGATTCACCATCCCGTTCGGCGTTGGTGCGAAATTTAAAATCAACCGCCGACTGAATCTGGGACTCGAGTTCCTGATGAAGAAGGTGTTTACTGATAAACTGGACGGCGAACATCTCGCTGACCCGTTCGCCATAAAGAGTTCTTTCGCAAAGAACACTGACTGGTATTCCACGCTGACAATCACACTGAGCTATGAGTTCAGCAAGCGCTGTCAGCAATGCCACTATAAAGAGTAATCTAACGCTATAACATTCGATTCAGAGAGAAGATGACAGAACTTGAAGCAATCCTCGCAGAGATCGACCCTGCCCGCCTTCCGCGCCATGTGGCTATCATCATGGACGGCAATGGCAGATGGGCTCGCAGTAAAGGTCTTCCGCGCTCCGACGGTCACGCCGAGGGAGTGACGTCAGTCCATCGTGCCGTTGAGTTCGCTTCGGATCTGGGAATAGAGTATCTGACTCTTTACGCTTTTTCCACCGAGAACTGGAATCGCCCACCGGAGGAGGTGGAGACTCTGATGTATCTCATCGGATGGGCTATCGAACGCGAGCTCCCGGATCTTATCCGGAATAATGTGCGAATCCGCCTGATAGGGGATATTCCCCGAATCCCGGAGAAGGCACGCGAAAAACTCCTGAATGCGGAACGCGCTACATCCTCATGCACCGGTCTGACCCTGGGTATGTGTCTGAGCTATTCTTCCCGCTGGGAAATCACTGAGGCAGCCCGCCGGCTCGCCCGACTCGCCGCCGACGGCAAGTTGGACCCGGAGGTGATCGATGAAAATATCCTCGCCTCAAATCTCTCCACAGCCGGTATGCCTGACCCCGACCTGCTTATCCGCACCGGCGGCGAGCAACGCATTTCTAATTTCCTCCTCTGGCAGATAGCTTATAGCGAACTCTGTTTCACCCCCGTCCTCTGGCCCGATTTCGGCAAGAAGGATTTTGCTGAAGCAATACTCGATTATCAGAACCGCGAACGCCGCTTCGGCAAGACGAGCGGTCAGATCAACGATAATATACCTGATGAGACCTATGGTCTGTCCTCCGGCTCTGCCGAAGATTTATTGACCTGAGCATCTCTCCATTTTTCTCACTATCCCTGCATTATGACTTTTAATAAGTATCTTAAAATATTCCTCTCCTCGCTTTTGATGGGCTGCTTCTCGGGAGCCGCCGCACAGTCGCTTCCTGCTACTGACACTGTCTATGCCCCGGATGTCATATATTCCCCCATCCCACGCCAATATGAAATCGCCGGCATCACAGTGTCGGGTATCACCCATGTGGATGATTACGTCATTATCGGCTATTCCGGTCTGACCGTCGGCGAGAAGATCGATATCCCCGGCGATGCGATATCGAACGCCGTGAAACGCTTCTGGCGTCAGGGTCTTTATTCGAAAGTGCAGATCCTCGTCACCAAGACCGTCGGCGACAAGGTGTGGCTCGAAATAGCCCTCCGCCAGCAGCCGCGTCTCGCCGAACTTAAGTTCTCCGGCATCAAGGGGGGCGAAAAGAAGGATCTGACCGAACGCCTCGGAATGGTGACCGGACAACAGCTGACCCCGAATATCATCGACCGCGCCAAGAAAATCGTGGAGTCCTATTATGCAGGGAAGGGCTTCAAGAATGCCGCAGTCCGCATGGTGCGCCAGCCCGACCTCTCCAAGGAGAATCAGGAAATACTGACGATTGATGTCGATCGCCGCAATAAGGTGAAAGTCCATAAGATTTATGTGGATGGCAATGAGGTGCTCTCTGATAATCGCGTGAAACGCGCCATGAAGAAGACCAACGAGAATGGCACTCTGCTCAATCTCTTCAAGCAAAAGAAATTCGTGGAATCGGATTATGAGGATGATAAGCGCCGAATAATCGATAAGTATAATGAGTTGGGCTATCGAGATGCGCGTATTGTCAGCGACACAGTCACCCGCTACGATGACGGAGCCGTGGATGTCCATCTGAAAGTCGATGAGGGTAAGAAGTATTATATCAGTGACATCTCATGGGTCGGCAATACCGTCTATCCTACCGAAACCCTCAATCAGGTGCTTGGTATCTATCCGGGTGAGGTCTATAATCAGAAACGTCTGGAAAAGCGTACACGCGATGATGAGGATGCTGTCAGCAACCTTTATCTTGATAATGGCTATCTCTTCTTCCAGCTCGTCCCCATCGAGGAGAATATCAAGGGTGACTCCGTAGCCCTTCAGATGCGCGTTCACGAAGGTCAGCAGGCGCGTATCAACCGCGTCGTCATCAATGGTAACGACCAACTCTACGAGAAGGTGATACGCCGCGACCTGCGCGTGCGCCCGGGCGACCTCTTCTCGAAATCCGACCTCATGCGCTCCGCCCGCGAAATCGCTGCTTCCGGTCATTTCAACCCGGAGACTATGGGCATCAATCCCGAACCGAATGAGAACGACGGCACTGTCGATATCGTCTTCGACCTCGAATCCAAACCTAACGATAAGATTCAGCTCTCGTTCGGCTGGGGTCAGACAGGTGTGACAGGTCAGGTGGCTCTCTCGTTCTCGAATTTCTCTATCAAGAATCTGTTTAACCCTTCTTCTTATAAGGGAATCATCCCGCGCGGTGACGGTCAGACGTTCTCTATCTCTGCCCAGACCAACGCAAAGTATTTCCAGTCGTATTCGATCTCTTTCTTCGATCCCTGGTTGGGCGGCAAACGCCCGAACTCTCTCAGCGTATCGCTGGATTACTCGCGCTCTACGGGTGTGAACTCTTCATATTATAATGATAACTGGCAGAACGCCTATCTCTACTCTATCTATAATCAGGGCAACTATGGTTCGAACTATGGCAACTATGCTTATCAGAATGCCTATGACCCGAACAAGGTGCTTCAGATGGCAGGTGTCTCTGTCGGCTTCGGAACGCGCCTGACCTGGCCCGATGATTATTTCACATTCCAGGCGTCGCTCTCCTATCGCTGGTATTACCTGAAGAACTGGGAGTATCTCTATTATATGAACAACGGCACTTCCAACGCTCTGACCCTGGGTCTGACACTTTCACGTACAAGTATCGACAACCCGATCTATACCCGCCGCGGTTCGCAGTTCTCGATCGAGGCGTCTCTGACTCCTCCGGTCAGCCTTTTCAACAAACATAAGAATTGGGAACAGCTTTCCTACGAAGCTAATAAGCTCAACAGCCAGCCGGCAAAGGCAGAACTCTATAAATGGATTGAATATTGGAAGCTGAAGTTCAAGAGCAAGACCTTCACACCGCTGACAGACCCGGACGGACAGTGGACCCTCGTCCTTATGACACGCGCCGATTTCGGTCTGCTCGGCTCTTACAATAAGTGGGTGAAGACCCCGTTCGAAACTTTCTATTTCGGTGGCGACGGCATGTCGGGCAGCTACACATACGCTACGGAGACTATCGCAATGCGCGGCTACGACAACGGTCAGTTCACACCCTGGGGTCAGGAGGGCTATGCCTACGCCAAGTATTGCTTCGAGCTCCACTTCCCCTTCATGCTGCAACCCTCCACGACTATCTACGCTCTGGCATTCGCTGAAGCGGGTAACTGTTGGACCTCCGTCGAGCAGTTCGCTCCGTTCAACCTGAAACGCTCCGCCGGTGTCGGTGTGCGTGTCTACCTCCAGATGCTCGGCTTCCTCGGAATTGACTGGGGCTATGGTTTCGACAAAGTCCAGGGTCGCCGCGGCGGCAGCCAGATCCACTTCGTCCTCGGTCAGGAATTCTGAGAGTATGTTTACTTTTAAATGATTTTAGCACAAAGAGAGATTTTGGGATGATTTTCCAAAGTTGAAGAGGAAGCGATGCGGGCATCGCGACCGATGAAATCTTTGGAAAAGCGCCCAAAAGATCCTTTGGGATGAAATCAAGAAGTATTTTGTCCATTATATTGTTTGTTAATTCGGTTTAAAAGTAAACATACTCTGACGCAATCCTTAAAAATTCCTAAAGGGATTAAACTATAAATAAAGTAGTTGTTCTAATTAATATGTACGTACTCACGCCCCGTGCGTCCGTAAATGAGAATTAAATACATAAACGACTATGAAAAAGATATTCATCACAATGGCAGTCGTGCTTGCTGCCGCTTTCAGTGCTTCCGCACAGAAATTCGCCCTCGTGGATATGGACTATGTACTCCGTAATGTCCCTGCCTACGAAATGGCTAACGAACAGCTCAATCAAGTTTCTCAGCGTTGGGAAAAGGAGGTCAATGAACTCTCCAAGGAGGCTGAGACAATGTATAAGAACTATCAGGCGGACATGGTGTTCCTCACTGATGACCAGAAAAAGAAACGTGAGGAGACTATCGTAGCCAAAGAGAAGGAAGTGACCGACACGCGCTATAAATACTTCGGTCCGGAAGGTGAGCTCTACAAGAAGCGTCAGTCGCTTATGAAACCGATCCAGGAGGATGTATATAATGCCGTAAAGGCTGTAGCCGAAGAGAAAGGTTATCAGGTGATTTTCGACCGTGCATCTTCCCAGAGCATAGTCTTCGCCTCTCCGCGAATCGATGTCAGCAATGAAGTTCTTGCAAAGTTGGGCTATTCCAAATAATTTGCTAACTTTGCAGAAATAAGTAAGTAATGAAAATTAATGTGTATATAAAACTTCAAGATTTTTGAGATAATTTCCATGCGGAAGAAAGGAAGATACTATAGTATCTGACTGACTGACAATTGGAAATTAGCCAAAAAGATTAAGTTTTATTACACAAGATATTTCATTCCCACTTACTTTTATAATATCGTTTAATTTTCATTACTTACTTATTAGATTGGAATAAAACTAAAAAAAACAATATAACTGATGCTTAAGAAAATCCTTTTGGCTGTAGCCGTGACTTTCGGTCTTGCAGCTTCCGCACAGACCGTCAAGATCGGTCTCGTCGACATCAACAGCGTTATCGGCGCAATGCCCGAAACTACTGCCGCTCAGCAGAAGATTCAGGAGACTCAGACTAAATATGAAGCTGAATACACCAAACTCGGTGAAGAACTCCAGAAGCAATACACTGAATTGCAGAACATGCCCGAAACCGAGCTCCCCGCTATCCGCGAGCGTAAGACAAAGGCTTTCGCCGACAATCAGCAGAAGCTTCAGGCTTTCGAGCAGCAGGTGATGCAGGATCTCCAGAAGCTCCAGAATGACCTTATGGCTCCCATCATCCAGAAGTGTCAGAGCGCTATCGAATCTGTAGGCAAGGAGGGTTCTTACACTCTCGTGCAGGCTCTCGATCCGCAGACTGTGTTCTATTACAGCTCACCCGCAGAGGATATCACTCCCCTGGTGAAGACTAAGCTCGGTCTCAAATAATCCGCCGACAAAAATATTCGGGCGGCTCCCGGAATTCCGGGAGCCGCCTTTGTATAAATAGCCGCCGCAGACCGCAATGATATCNGGATGATGAGCGGACGCACGAGCCGTGCGTCCCAACCTGGCAAGGGTCGGAAGCGAAGCGTTGTCGCGCCGGGCTCTGCCCGGAAAAAACGCCCGGAAAAAAATAAAAATATTATGAAAACTATTCAGGAAATAAAGGAGGAAATCCAGCTCCTCCCTGCCGATAAGGCGATTGAAATACTCTCTTCCTACCTCGCGGAAAATCCCCGCGACACGGATCTCCTCACCCTCCGCGGAATGAAATACTTTGGAGCCGGTCAGCGCGCCGCGGCTATCAATGATTACCTCGCCGCCCTCGAGATCGACCCGGAGTGCAAAGCGAAACTCGCCCTGAAATCCGCCAACGAAATCCTCGACTACTACAACAAAGACCTCTTCAACCCCTAATCGATTCTCNATTCTCAATCCTTAATTCATAATCCTCAATTCTCAATTCATAATTTTCAATTTTGAATAATGTCGCCGATCGGTGTTTTTGATTCCGGCTACGGCGGACTCACCATTCTGCGCGAGATCCGACGCCGCCTACCCCAATATGATTATCTCTATCTCGGAGATAATGCGCGTGCCCCCTACGGCACACGCAGTTTCGATGTAGTCTATGATTTCACCCTGCAGGCTGTGCGCCGACTTTTCGACGAAGGTTGCCCGCTTGTTATCCTCGCCTGCAACACAGCCTCTGCCAAAGCGCTCCGCTCCATTCAGCAGCGCGACCTGCCGCACATCGATCCCACCCGGCGCGTCTTGGGGGTAATTATACCTACGGTGGAAGCCCTCGACGACATATCTTCCACGCGCCATGTCGGTGTCGTTGCCACTCCCGGCACAATCAATTCTCATTCCTACGCCATCGAGACCGCGAAATTATACCCGGACATCTCAATGGCGGAAGTGGCATGTCCGATGTGGGTACCATTGATTGAGAATAACGAAGCGGCAGGAGACGGAGCGGATTATTTCGTGAAGAAATACTGTGATGAGATGCTTGCCAAAGATCCCGAGATTGATACACTCCTGCTCGGGTGCACCCACTATCCGCTCCTAATGGAAAAGATCCGCGCCTACATGCCCTCCGACATCCGCATCCTCCCGCAGGGGGAGCTTGTAGCGGAAAGTCTGGCGGACTATCTGCGTCGCCATCCCGAGATGGAGACTCGCCTGAGCAAAACCGGCGAAGCCCGTTACCTGACAACCGAAAATCCCGAAAAGTTCGACACCCTCGCCACCCTCTTCCTCGACACCCCCGTCGCCTCCACCCGCATCCACCTCGACTAACCCACAAACACTCTCCCTGCACCAACCCGAGCGGGTTGGTGCCGCGGTCTATATGGGCTATACCATGGACGGCTCTATCGTGCGCAAGGGGCAGTCCGAAAATCCGTGTAATCCGTACAAATCGGTGAGACGCAGGCGAAGCCGAGCGTCAGTGTGATTCCATGCCGAAGAAATAATCGCCATCATCAAAAAAATTAAAAATCCGTGAAATCCGTCACCATCCGAGCAAAAAGATCCGTGTTTAAATATATCCATTCCAATCCATAAGAAGATAATGCAAAAGGTAGGTAATAATCCGGACCTATGGGATTGTTTTGGATTATGAAAACACGGATCTTTTTGCTCGGATGGTGACGGATTTCACAGATTATTTATATAATTTCTTGCCGGAAGTGGTTGGATTTACACTGACACTTGGCTTCGCCTCGTGTATACGGGATCGCACGGATAAGACAGAGAGAGAATCGCCAACCGGAGAGGGTGCCTTACAGGGGCGTTGTGGTTGCCCAAGTCAGGGTCAATTAACATTTTTTAGCAGTTGATTGCGATTTTATTTGCTCGGGGTATTGGATATTTCAAAATTATTTAGCAATTTTGCTCCCGAACCGGCTACTTACGTGTGCTATACCCATACATGTATACAGATCGGGTCGCGACTGACGGCGGCTTTCTCATCCGCAGACATAGCTAAAGTCATTCATCTACAACTTGATTTTCAGCAAATTATTATTAATATCTCTATATTTAACTAAATTAACCGATGAAAAAATTTACCTCTGTATTAGCAGCTCTATGCCTCGGCGGCGTAGCAGCTATGGCAGCGCCGGTGCAGGCTGATATCCTGACCCACGCTCCCTATCAGATGACACCCAAAGGCGCAGCTATGGCNCAGGCAATGGCTCAGCGTCAGGTTCAGGGTACTCTCCTCCCCGGCGATCAGGTTATGACTCGCAGCTACACCGATAAGGCAGGTCGCCAGTGGGACCTCTCAGTGCTTCTTTCTACCGAGAAGATCTGCGATATGGTCTCTTTTGAAGACAATCAGGGCAACCCCGTAACGTATGGCTTCGACATGCTCCCCTACTATGCTGCCAACTTCCTCCTCAGCGGTCGTATCCCCGAGACAGGTGAGTATGACACATACGTAAGCTTCACTGCATGCTGGCCCACTTATTACATCTACGAGCAGATCTTCACTTACCAAGGTGAGCTCGAAAACGGTCTTATCCCCGAAAAGAACCGCGACTATGAGGCAGTAGCTCTCTCTCGCCTGGCTAACGACCCTGAATTCACTCAGAAATTTAAGGAAAGTAACTATATCGGTGAGGATCCCATCAAGGGCACAACTCAGTTCCCCAACTGGACTATTCTTGAGAACGCTATGTCTTCCGACGGCGGTCAGTGCCTCATCAACGGCGAAAGCGCTATCACTTCTGTGACTGCAAACTTCGCTTCTACTTTCACTTTCCAGGAATACGACACATCCGACCAGTGGGTAAAGTGCCCCGTCGTNCTTTACTACAACAAGACTTCCAACGGCGCTTCCGCTAACATGCGCGTTACATACGACGGCACTGCCCGCGTAGAAGGTTTCGACGCTATCACCGAGACTCTCCCCGAGTTCGGCGATATCCACATCTTCAACGCAGGTCTTTGGGATTCAGCTGTATTCGGTGATGAAAACCCCTTCACAGGTCCCTGGGGTCCCTACACTGCCCTCTACCTCTGCGCAGGTGACACTCACCTTATCTGGAAAGTCGATACTTCCGCAGGCGCATTCAACCCCGAAGCTATCACTCGCGAAGTTAACGTAGCTCAGGCTGATCTTGACACTTACGCTAACTCTATCGAGGGTTATCTCTATGGCAACCCCACTTATGCTCGCGACACTGAAATCAACCCCACCGGCGTTACTTACACTTGCATCCATCCCTTCGTTGGTGAGGAAGACGGCATGCAGTTTGTAGAGATCGCTCCCGAACTCAACTCTTTCGTTCCCCGTGGTTANAACTACGACACTTGGAGTGAGGAATACGGTCTGCTCATGTACTGCCACAACTTCCCCGACAACCTCGACAAGGGTTCTAAGATCGCATGGGGTCTNAAAGACGGTTTCCGTGCCGAACTGACTAACATGTATAAGAAGACTGTAATCTGCAANAGCACAGGCAAAATCATCTATCACTACGACGCAGCTGACATGTCTAAGATTCGCGAATACGAATCAACAGGCGACGCTGAATGGAATTCAGGTGTAGAAGGCGTAGCTTTCGAGAACGCAACTGTCACTGCAGGCAACGGCGTTATCACAGTTAAGGCTGTAGCCAACACTCCCGTAGCTATCTACACTCTCGACGGCGTTTGCGTTGCNAACACTAAGGTGGCAGCAGGCGCAACTGTAGAAGTTCCCGCAGCTTCAGGTCTCTATGTAGTTGTCGTAGAAGGCAAAGCATCTAAGATCGTCCTCTAAGATTTTAATCAACTCAATATAAAGTAACTCCTGCGGATTTCCCCGTAGGAGTTATTTTATTAAACAATAAAACTATGGATATTTCAGTAGTAGTCCCTCTTTACAACGAAGCGGAGTCTCTCCCCGAACTCACCCGCTGGATCGAGCGCGTCATGNCTGACAATAATTTCGACTATGAGATAATCTTCGTCAACGACGGCTCTTCGGATGATTCCATGCAGGTTATCCATACTCTCGCGCAGAGCAATCCCCGCATTCATGCCATATCCTTCGCCCGCAACTACGGAAAGTCGCCGGCGCTCAACGAAGGCTTCCGCNCCGCTCAGGGGGATGTCGTCATCACTATGGATGCCGACCTTCAGGACTCTCCCGATGAAATCCCCGAACTCTANCGCATGATTACGTCGGAGGGCTACGACCTCGTCTCCGGATGGAAAAAGAAACGCTACGANCCNCTCTCCAAAACAATCCCTACCAAACTCTTCAACGCCACAGCCCGCAAGGTNTCCGGCATCAAGAATCTGCATGACTTCAATTGCGGACTGAAGGCTTACAAGCGCGACGTCGTGAAGCACATCGAAGTCTATGGCGATATGCACCGTTATATCCCCTATCTCGCAAAGAATGCNGGCTATCATAAGATCGGGGAGAAGGTAGTCCATCATCAGGCTCGCAAGTATGGCGTCACCAAGTTCGGTCTTGATCGCTTCGTCAACGGCTATCTTGATCTGGCGACTCTATGGTTTCAGTCGCGCTTCGGCATCAAACCGATGCATCTCTTCGGCTTGCTCGGTTCGATGATGTTTATCATCGGTTTTATCGCCGTCCTCATCGTCCTGATTCTNAAAATTGTCAGCGTCTGCAGCGACAGCTATTCNTTCTACGTCACCAACTCCGTCTATTTCTATCTCTCGCTGGCGGCAATGGTGATGGGACTGCAGTTCTTCCTGACAGGTTTCNTCGGCGAACTCATCACCCGCAATTCCCCCGANCGCAACAACTACCTCATCGCCGAAAAATTCTAACTTCCCTATTCCCTATTCCATATTCCCTATTCCCTAAACACCCATGCCCCATCCCACCTGTTCCGACCCTCTCCATCGCTATCCGGCAGNAGTAAAATATTATCATTATCCTCACCCCTTCTCTCTCGAATCGGGGGAGATACTCCCTGCCGTCACAATAGCCTATCACACCTATGGCACGCTGAATGCCGAGCGGTCGAACTGCGTCTGGGTCATGCACGCCCTGACTGCCAACTCGGATGTGGCGGATTGGTGGCCTCACACTGTGGAAAAGGGGAAATTTCTGGACCCTGANGAGAATTTTGTGGTATGCGCGAATGTCATCGGCAGTTGCTACGGTTCGTCNGGACCTGCCACGCCGCTGACTCCCGGGGNNTCACCTCTCTGGGGNGACTTCCCGCTGCTGACTGTCCGCGACATGGTGAAGGCGCATGAATTNCTTGCCGCAGCATCTCGGCATTGAGGTTATNGACACAATCATCGGCAGCTCCCTCGGNGGTTTTCAGGCANTGGAATGGCTTGTGAGCAACCCCGGAATAGCGCGGAAAGCNGTAATNTGCGCTACTGACTATCAATGCCGCCCCTGGCTTGCTGCAATCAATAAGGCGATGTACATGGCGATAGAAGCCGACTCGGACTATGGTCGCCCNGCTGCNGATGCNGCCCGCAAGGGTCTCGAAGCCGCCCGCGCGATAGCCCTCCTCAGCTATCGCAGCCACACTGCCTACAACCTCACCCAGCAAGACGNCGACNCTNAAAGTAGCGACGCTCATCCTGCGCGTCCGCTCCCGCAATCGTCGGAAGCGAAGCGTTGCCGCNCCGAGCTCTGCTCGGAAAAGGAGCAGCCACCCTTCTTCCGCCGCGTCCATTCCTATCAGGCATACCANGGNAANAAACTCGCCGATCGCTTCGANGTCTACAGCTACGAACGCATGTGCCGCTCCTCTGACACCCACGATGTAGGTCGCGGGCGTGGCGGCGCAGCCGCCGCCCTCGGGAGCATCCGNGCGAAATGCATCGTCATCAGTGTCAGCAGCGATATCCTCTTNCCCCCGGAATATCATGATGAAATGGCAGCCCTCATCCCCGGCGCCGAGCGTGCAAGCATNATCTCCGAATTCGCCCACGACGGNTTCCTCATCGAACACGAACAGCTCGACAAAATCATCCAAACCTTCCGCCGCAACTCATGAGAACCCCCATCCTGACCCTCCTGCTGACCCTCCTTCTCCCCCTCCTCTCGTCCGCGCGAAGCGTTGACGCGCCGGACTCTGTCCGGATAACCCCTGCCCCCTCCCTCCCTGCCTCCATCACNCCCGTCGANATCGACCGCGACCGCCCGCAGCAGCCCACTCTCCACTACTACGACCGCCACGGCAATCCCCTCGAAACTCCCGTCCGNTTNCTCCTCGACACCGACACAATCGTCCGCCCCAAACCCGGACCTAAATATCCCCTCTTCAACGGCATCAGCGTCGGCGTCAACTTCTTCGATGCCTTCATGATGATTTTCGGGCAACGACGCGCCAACTTCGACGCCTCCGTCAGTTGTTCGCTCTGGAACTGGCTCATCCCTACTGCTGAAATCGGCATAGGCTACTCCAATTCCCGCCCCGACGACGGCAGAACCATCTTCAAGGTTCGCCCGTCGCTCTACACCAAACTCGGCTTCAATTATAACTTCCTATATAAGAGCAATCCCGACTATAAGGTCTACGCCGGATTCCGCGTCGGCTTCAGTAGTTTCAATTACTCTATCCCTCACATTGCCGCCGGCTCGCAATATTACACTGACGCTTCCATCACTTCCGTCAGCGGTCTGCATGCCCGGAGTGTCTACGGCGAAGCCCTTCTCGGGCTGGAGGTAAAGATATGGCGAAGCCTTTCGATGGGCTGGAGCGCCCGATATGCCTTCAACTTCAAAAACACTTGGAGTGACCCCGCTTACCCGGCTTGGTTCATCCCCGGCAGAAACGCCTCCACCCCCATCTCCGCTACCTTCTCCCTCATCTGGCACATCATCCCCCCGAAATCCCCGCAGGCTCTTGATTTTTCGGGTAAAAATAACTAACTTTGCGTTATGAAGCATCTAAATATCGGACTCTTCGGATTCGGCACCGTCGGTCGCGGTCTCTACGAACTTCTCGCCCGCGTNCCGGANGCGAATCTCTCNATAGCAGCCGTCTGTGTGCGCAATCTGACCAANCATCAGCAGGAAGCCCCCGAACTCTATTTCACAACCCGACCGGAGGATGTGCTCGACAATCCGGAGGTCGATGTCATCGTCGAACTNATCGACGATGCCGATGCAGCATATCATATCGTNAAAGGTGCGTTGCAGCGCCGCCTGCCGACAGTGACCGGNAATAAGAAAATGCTNGCNCGCCATCTCCCCGAACTNATCGCCCTGCAGAAGGAGCATAACACNCCCCTTCTCTACGATGCNTCNGCCTGCGGNTCCATCCCGGTNATCCGAAATCTTGAGGAGTATTACGACAATGACCTCCAGATCTCCGTCAAAGGTATCCTCAACGGCAGTTCGAACTTCATNCTCTCCAAGATATTCAACGACGGCATGACCCATGCCGACGCCCTCTCCCTCGCCCGCGAACTCGGTTTCCTCGAATCCGACCCCACCCTCGACCTCGANGGTTGGGATTCCCTTTATAAACTGGTCATACTGACCGTCCATGCCTTCGGAGCATACGTTGATCCCGACAAGGTCTTCACNTANGGCATTACCCACATGAANGACCCCGACATCCTCTTCGCCCGCGAAAAGGATCGACGCATAAAACTCATCGGTCTCGCGGAAAAGACTGCCGANGGCAGACTCTTCCTCAGCGTGATGCCACATCTCATCTCCCGCAACAAGTATATCTATTCCTGCGAGGATGAATTCAACGGCGTGGTNATCAAGGGAAGATTCTACGGCAAGCAGTTCCTCGTCGGTCGCGGAGCCGGNGGACACCCTACCTCCTCNGCCGTGGTCTCCGACATCTCCGCCATCCGCTACGATTATTTCTATCGCTATAAGCGAATGAATAATGAAGCTGAGGATGCGCNATTCACTAATGATCTTACTTTCCGCATCTATATGCGTTATAATGACCCGTCAGATCTCGATCTGATGCATTTCTCCGAAATCTCGGAACGCTATTATTCCGACGGAGTGAACTATGTCGTCGGCAAAGTGAATCTGCGTCGCCTGCATGAAGTGCGCCGCGTCCTCGCCGAACGCAAAATTTTCATAGCTGCCTATCCGGATGATTAACTCTATAACTGAAAGAATACTCGCCGGGGCGAAAGCCGCCGGCGTCAGTGCTCCCGGCANACTCCCGGCTTACCCTGCCCGTCTGCAGGGCGCAACGCGCGAGGAGGCTGAGGCTCTCTACTCTTGGGAAGACCTTGATGAACTCTGCGATTGCGCCGACCGCATCTGCCGCGCTCTGCAGTCGCCCCGTATAGATTCCTGCTCGATAGTCAATGCCCGCAGCGGACTNTGCGGCGAGGATTGCAAATGGTGTGCGCAGTCGATGAAATATTCGGGNAANTGCGAGCATTATGAGTATCTNCCTTATAAGGATACTCTCGGNGCNGCCCGACATAACGAGCGTGAAGGGATCCGCCGATTCTCCCTCGTCACTTCCGGCAGAACCCTCTCCCCGTCATCTCTCCGCGAGTTCTGCCGCCAATATGAGGATTTGCAGAAGGACACGNATCTCTATCTCTGCGCCTCNATGGGTCTGCTCGACCGCGATCAGATGAAGCAGCTGCGCGATNNCGGCGTACGCCGCTATCACTGCAATATGGAGACCTCCTCAGAGTTCTTCAAAACCCTCTGCACAACCCANACCCCGGANGATAAACTGCGCACTATNGGCTATGCCCGCGAACTCGGAATGGATATCTGCTCCGGCGGAATCATCGGCATGGGGGAAACCCCGGCTCAGCGAATNGATTTCGCCTTCGAGCTTGCGGAANTNAANCCGGACTCTGTGCCTATCAATATCCTCAACCCTATTCCGGGCACTCCGCTGGAGAANACCCCTCTGATTTCGGAAGAGGAGATTATACGCACAGCGGCTATCTTCCGTTTCATCCTNCCGCGNCAGAGCATCCGCTTTGCCGGAGGAAGAATGAGACTGAGTGAGAAGTCGATGGAGAGGATGCTGCGCGGCGGCGTCAACGGCGTGCTGATGGGAGACATGCTGACCACNATCAGCCACACCATCGCCGACGACAAGCGCCTCTTCGCCAAAACCGACTGGCAACCCTGATCNCNTCCTATCTCTCCNATNANNTCNTATAANNNCCTATCTCTCATNTNAATTCCTANCTCTCANATAAATNNCTGTAAAAAANNCCCNAACCNGGGNNTCTANNATAACTTAACTAAATTAAATTTCTTAATTCATGAAATGCTTTAACAGAACGCTCTGTGCAGCTCTACTCGCAGGTGCAGCANTCTCTTCGCAGGCTGCCACCTTCGTCGGCGACCGCACAGACTTTCGCGATGAGACTATCTACTTCGCGATGACTACNCGTTTCTATGACGGCGACCCCAACAATAATGTCTATTGCTGGGACGGCGACAAGAACATCAATGACCCCGAATGGCGCGGCGATTTCCGCGGTCTNATCGACAAACTNGATTACATCAAGGCTCTCGGNTTCACTGCCGTCTGGATCACTCCTATCGTGGAGAATGGTTCGGGTCTCGACTATCACGGCTATCACGCCCTCGATTTCTCCAANGTCGACCATCGCTATGTATCCAAGGATGCCGACGCTNAGGGCGCCGATGTCGCATTCCAGGAACTNATCGATGAAGTCCATAAACGCGGCATGAAACTTATCCTNGATATCGTGCTGCAGCATACAGGNAACTTCGGTGAGGAAAANCTCTGCCGCATGTTCCGCAAGGATTATTCCGAGAATCTCGGCGATATCAATGCNTCNATGAAGGTCGTAAGTCAGGAGGATGGCGGCAAACTCCCTGCCAACTATCCNTCNATGAAGCCTGCTGATCAGTATGGCACTCGCCTNGCTATGATGAAGAACTCCGACTTCACCAACCGCGATATCCACAACTACTGGCATCATAAGGCATGGTTTGACTGGGATGATCCTTCCCGCTGGTGGGGTCAGATCGCAGGCGACTGCGTCGACCTCAATACTGAGAACCCCGCAGTGACCAATTACCTCGTCGACTGCTATTCCCGCTTCATCAAGATGGGTGTCGACGGCTTCCGTATCGACACAGCCGGACATATTCCGCGTCTCGCTTTCAATAAGATGTTCCTCCCGCAGTTCCTTGAGGCTGCAGAGAGCGCCGAGGCTAAGGCNAAGCGTGGCAACACCCCCTTCTTCATGTATGGNGAGGTCTGCGCACGCTCNATGGAGGTGATCTATCGCGGNGACAACTACAACTGCTCCCCCTGTTATTACACATGGAAGGAAAACCGCGATTATCCCTGGGATATGAACCCCNCATCATGGGACAGCGTAGTGGCNATCCCCACNCAGACCGAAGGCTCNCAGGATTATTTCACTGTGTCNGGNCACACTAACTGGGATTCTGTCCTCAAAAGTGCTGAGGATGATAAGGGNCACTCTGCCTCTATCCTCCGCCGCTCTGAAAATGCNTTCCTNAANGGCAATGAGTATCATACTCCCGATTACACTGATCATTCCGGTCTGAATGTCATCGACTTCGCGATGCACTGGAACTTCAATTCGGCAAGCGGNGCNTANGGCGTGCGCACTCAGGACTGGCTCTACAACGACGCGACATATAATGTGGTCTATGTAGACTCCCACGACTACGCTCCGGATTCCAACTATCGCTTCAAGGGGGATCAGGCTACATGGGCTGAGAACCTCTCTCTNATGTTCACATTCCGCGGTATCCCCTGTATCTACTACGGCTCTGAGGTGGAATTCCAGAAGGGTAAGGATATCGACAAGGGTGCAGTNCTCGCTCTTAAGGAGACAGGTCGCGCTTACTTCGGCGGCTATATCGAGGGCGACGTGAATGTCACTGACTTCGCTGAGTANAGCGGNGCGACNGGCAACATGGCGTCCACACTCTCCTACCCCCTCGCCCTCCATATCCAGCGCCTTAACAAGATCCGCGCTGCTGTCCCCGCNCTCCGTAAGGGTCAGTACAGCAACGAAGGTTGCTCNGGTAAGATGGCATTCAAACGCCGTTACACTGATTCCAAGACCGACTCCTACGCTCTCGTCACAATCTCCGGCGACGCTACCTTCACCGGCGTCCTCAACGGCAGATATGTCGATGCTGTGACCGGCGACGTGCAGAATGTCACTGACGGCAAACTGACTGCGAAGTGCTCCGGNAAGGGTAANATCCGTGTCTATGTCCTCGACACTACCAAGACTAAGGCTCCCGGCAAGGTGGGTGCCGACGGCAAGTATCTGTATGCTACAGCTTCCGTAGATGCTCCCTGGACTACATGGCCCGACGAGACTATGCCNGATGAGACTTGGACAGTTAAGCCTAACGTNAGCGACCCCATCATCGGTGGCGGCGACCGNGTNGANCCGGAAACTCCCGTTACTCCCGCGATGGCTGAAGGCGAGCAGGCTGTATTCTTCGAACACACTTCCTGGAACCCCGTGACTGTATGGGTTTGGGATGGCTCCAANAACTACACAGGCGGCTCATGGCCCGGTCAGAACCTCACTTATCTCGGCAACAATGTCTANAAGTGGACTTACACCGGCTCCGGCAAGATTCCCGCATCNGCGAAAGTGATTTTCTCNAACTCCGGCAACAATCAGTCAAGCAACGACGGCTGGGCATTCGTCAACGGCGGTTATTACACAACTTCCGGCTATGACCACACTATCGAGGGCGCAGGTGAAATCCCCGACGGNCCGATCGTGAACCCCGTGACTTCTCACTTCAAGGCTTATTTNGATAATTCNGAGTCTAATTGGAATGAAGTTCGNGCTTGGGTTTGGGATGAGTCTGACGGCAACAAGAACTACACCGGCGGCACATGGCCCGGTCAGGTTCTCAGCATCGATCCCGCTACGGGCTATTACATCTTCGAGTGTGACGTGACTTCTTCCGATCCCCGCATGATGATTATCTTCAACAACGGCAGCGACCAGACCGGCGACATGGAGTTCATCAACGGCGGCATCTACCGCAAGAGCGGTTACACCGGTCAGACCACCGGCGTTGCTGACGCAGCATGGCAGGCGATGACCGTGAATGTAGAGAATCANACACTGATTGTCGACACTCCCGAGGCAGGTTCCCTGACAGTCTTCCGCATCGACGGCATGAGTTTCACACTCCGCCTCCACGTCGGCAGAAATGAAATCGAGCTTCCCCGCGGCGTCTACATCGTAGCCGGCAAGAAGCTCCTCCTCTAATCCCATCGGCGCCNCAACCCGGCGTCTAACACCAAAATTGCAACCCCGCCCCGTGCCAACCCCACGGAGTGGGGTTGCATTTTTGCCGTATCAACGCTCAGCGGTAGGAGGTGTTGAGGCTTCCGGGTTAGGCCCACGCGTCCTGCACAACCCGCGGAGCGGGTTGCCTCACCGTTAGCCGCGGGTTGAAGCCCAAAGGGCTGAAACCTGCGGACTTGTAAACTGACATACTATCATCCAACCTGCGGAGCGGGTTGCCTCACCGGGGTATCTACGCTCAGTGCTTTCGGCGTTGAGGCTTCCGGTTAGGCAACCCGCTCCGCGGGTTGTTGACGTACATAACCTTGAACTCCTCGCCCACCTCTCCCATCCACTTAGAGTCGCCCCCGCNNNGCGGGGGCGACTCTAAGTTAATAAAAGTTAAAAAACTTCGCGNTCTTCCCTGTTTCCCCATTTTTCATTAACTTTGCCTTGCGATAGNGTTGCGGCTTAAGCCGCAACTCGGTGAAGCAGAAATGGTGGAATGGTAGACACGAGGGACTTAAAATCCCTTGGCCTTTATCGGCTGTGTGGGTTCGAGTCCCACTTTCTGTACAAAAGTTTCTACGCGCTCGCGCATTTGCGCGNGCGCTTTTTTTAATCTTAAGATAAAAGANTATGAATATCTCTTTCGATGATTTCCGGCAGTTGCTCATCTCCTGCCGCTCNGTCCGCCGCTTCGACGCCGCACGCCCCGTCGGTGCACGACATCCTGCGTCAGCTCGTAGAGTGCACCCGCTACTGCCCCTCGGGCAGAAACCTNCAACCGCTCCGCTACCGCCCNGTCAGCACTCCCNNAGAGTGCGCCGCNNTCTTCCCCTCCCTACTTTGGGCAGGCTATCTGAAGGACTGGGACGGNNCNGCCCCCGACGAGCGCCCTACAGCCTATCTCGTGCAGTGTCTCGACACGACCCTCACCGANTCTCTACTCTGCGACGACGGTCTGCAACTTGAAGCCATCGCCCTCGCCGCGCGCACCCTCGGCATATCCTCCTGCATCATTAAAGCCTTCAACGCCCCGGCTATAGCCGAAGCCCTCTCNATCCCCGCCGAGCTNAAGCCCCGCTACATNCTCGCNCTCGGNTATCCGAAGGAGCACGTAGTCATCGAAGACCTCCCTGCCCCCTCTCACTCCCTCCCGATCGAATATTGGCGCACNCCCGATGCCACCCATCACGTCCCCAAGCGCCCCCTNTCCGACCTCCTAATCCNGACCTCAAAGTAAAATCNTNTCTCTCCTGTCAAATCCTAAATAAGCTAAAGCTATGCCAACTATATCCAATCGCGGCGAAGTAATGCCCGCATCACCTATCCGCCGACTCGTCCCGCTGGCTAATGACGCCGTGAAGCGCGGATTGAAAGTGTATCGACTGAATATCGGTCAGCCNGACCTCCCTACNCCTCCGGAAGCGTTCGAAGCGNTGCGNAATATCGACCGCAAAGTGCTCGAATACTCCCCCTCCGAGGGTCTGCTTTCNCTGCGCGTAAAGCTTCGTGACTATTATCATCGATTCAACATCGACGTGGAGACTGAGGATATNATCGTGACGTCGGGGGGATCTGAGGCTGTGCTCTTCGCATTNATGGCTTGCCTTGATCCGGGCGATGAGATTATNATGCCGGAACCCGCNTACGCCAACTACATGGCTTTNGCCATCTCCGCNGGCGCAAAGATCGTGACTATTCCTTCGNATATTGAGAGCGGTTTTGCGCTNCCGCCCGTAGAGGAGTTTGAGAAGCTCATAACACCCCGCACCAAGGGAATCCTCATCTGNAACCCCAACAACCCCACAGGCTACCTCTATTCGATGAAGGAGATGCTTCAGATACGCGATCTCGTGCTGAAGCATGATCTCTTCCTCTTCTCGGATGAAGTATATCGCGAATTCTGCTATACGGGAGCGCCCTACATCTCGGCGTTCCATCTCCCCGGGATNGAGAAGAATGTGGTGTTGATCGACTCTGTGTCGAAGCGCTACAATGAGTGTGGAATCCGCATCGGGGCATTGATTACGAAGAACGANCCTTTGCGGAAGAATGTGATGAAATTCTGTCAGGCNCGCCTGAGTCCTCCGTTGTTAGGGCAGTTGGTGGCGGAAGCATCGATAGATGCGAGCANGGAGTATATGCTGNCGACATATACGGAATATGTAGAGCGGAGAAACTTTCTTGTCGACGGGATCAACAGGATACCCGGCTGCTACAGTCCGATACCGATGGGGGCATTCTACACNGTAGCGAAACTGCCNGTCGATGATGCCGACGAGTTCTGCCGCTGGTGNCTGACCGACTTCGAGNACGAAGGTGCCACAATCTTCATGGCGCCCGCCTCCGGCTTCTACACGACACCCGGTCGCGGCANGAACGAAGTCCGCCTCGCCTACGTCCTGAAGAAAGAGGACCTTGCCGCCGCCCTCCGCGTCCTCGCCGCCGCCCTCGAAGCCTACCCCGGCAGGACGCTCTGAGNAAGCGGGGGGGGGGAAGAAGCCTCCGGCTTCTATTAGGNNATGGGGCTNATGGGGATGGGACCTATGNGGCTAATGNGGCTAATGGGATAAAGAAGCCTCCGGCTTCTATTAGAAAATGAGGGCAATAGGGGAAGAAGCCTCCGGCTTCTATTAGGTAATGGGGCTTATGGGGATGGGGCTNATGNGGCTAATGNGGCTAATGGGATAAAGAAGCCTCCGGCTTCTAAAAATTAGCCCTCCCCCTAAAAGCCGAAAGGCTTTTCCCTCCCATAAGCCCCATTAGCCCCATANGCCCCATTCCCATTAAGCCCCATTCCCATAAGCCCCATAGGACTCATAAGCCCCATAAGCCCCATAAGCCCCATAAGCCCCATCGNCCCCAAAAGCCGAAAGGCTTTTCCCCTAAATCAATATTAACCTTAAAAATAACCCAAACATGATGACGAAGAGCAATTTCCTGCCCCAAAAGGGCAATTATCGAGGACTCATTGTTTTCAAAAAAGCTGAATGCATCTATGATATCACATATTATTTCGCTCACAAATATTTAAAGAAATCTGATCGAACTATTGATCAGATGATTCAAGCAGCACGTAGCGGCAGGCAGAATATAGCCGAGGGGGCGGAAGCAGGAGTAACTTCCGCTGAGACCGAACTCAAACTTACAAATGTAGCAAGAGCAAGCTTGCAGGAATTGCTCCTCGATTATGAAGATTTCCTAAGAGTCCGCAATCTTGAGATATGGTCACCTGAAAGTGAGAAGGGACAGCAATGCAGAAAAGTTTGCATTAAACATAATGACTCAGAATTTTATAGAGAAGCGATCAAAGAGCGGAATGAAACCGCAATCGCCAATATCGCCATAACCATGATAAGACAAACTGATACTCTGCTTGGGCGACTTATCGACCGCTTACAGGAAGATTTCGTTAAAGACGGCGGAATTAAAGAGCAAATGTATCAGGCAAGGATGAAGTATCGCANCAACAAAGGTGGGCATTGGAAATAGAATCTTAAATNTTNGCATTTATGAATCGTTAGACCNATCAAGTNNNNAGATAAAAAAACTCCCCGGCGCGAAGTGCGCCGGGGAGTTTTTTTATTGGGGAGATCGGATTTACTTGATGTAGATCTTCTCTGTCTTGTCGCCTTTGACTACGACGTAGATGCCGGGAAGGAGATTCTCTGCGTCTACACGGATGCCGTTGATGTCGTAGTAAACTGCTTCGCCGTCGAATGTGTCATCAACCTCGATCTCTTCTACCTCTGTCGGGTTGTTGGGATCGTTTCTGTCGGTTGTGATAGTCACNTTCTGTACAGGACCTAAGATGCCGTTCTGCTTAACCTGCATCTGAACTGTCGCCTTCTTGTCGGTTGCATCCTCACCCATAAGGTTAGTGAGGTTGAAGCCTGNNGTNGCATCCCATTTGCTGAGACCTTCTGCGGGTTCCTCATCCTCAACATCAGTGAANACAGGAGCCGCCTTTCTTACGATTGACTTCGGAGCNCGACGCGCATCAGGACGTTCATTCTTAGGTTCNTAGTACATGTAAACCTCTACGTGGTCGTTGTTAGCCATGTAAGACTGAACTGCCATACGCTTGTAGGGATCCCAGGTCATTACGCCGGTCTCAGTCGGAGTCTCATGAACCTTAGTAGGATCAACATATACCTGAAGTTCTGAAGAGCTCTTGCCGGGAAGGATAAAGCTGCCGTTGATTGCAAGACCTACACCTTCGATAGTAGGACGNACAAGCACATCGAATGAGCGGGTGTCACCCTGGAAGAGAGTTACCTTACTGTTCTCCGTACTTCTGATCGGAGTGTTGGTCAGAGTCATTGTGTACTTACCTGCAGTGTAAGCCTTAGCCTCTACGTANGAGATGTANTCATCACCTTCCTGNNAGTCCTGAGAGNCACCNTNATCNNCCTTATNCAGACCCTTAAGCTGACGGAATTCAGGATGTTGGTTGTGGGTGCTGCCTTCGAAGTACTTATCGTATTCAGCCTTCGGCTTNAGNGTAGTAGTCACAGCGCCGTAGTGGGGAGCTACATTCTCAGTGCNTTCACCACCGAATGCCTTACGATGCTTAACNTGAAGTTTNGACATCGGCTGGATGATGATNTTNNNANTTTCATCNTNCCAAACATTCGCACCCTGTGACNNGCGGTCNTTAGCAACTGCAAGGAGAGTATAGTAATCATTANCTGCCAATTCGGGATCGACATGATGCAGAGTGAAGTTCGGTGAAGAAGTGACGGGCTCTACGTGGATCTCATGAGTTGTCCAGTTGAAGAATACATCGTAAGCATATACGAGGTCATTCCAACGTGAGGGGTTGTTGATTGCGAATGTGCCGGTAACCTCCTCGGTAGTGGCTGTAGTCTCATAGAGGTTGAGCGGAGTCATCTTGGTCTCCTTACCCTGCTCGTAGAAGTAAGTGTACTCAGTGCCATCATCCATAGTAGCATGGAGAGTGAACTGAGAGTCGCGAGTAATGTAAGTAGTCTTNTACATGAGGACATTGTCNTCCATGTAGTCAGTCATCTCGATTACATCTTTTGACTCAGCAGTTTCAACAGCGTTAGAATCNACAATTTCCAGTGACTGATCAAGCACTTTNAGCTTNCCTGCGCCATTCTCNTTCAGAACAACAGATACGGGCATGATGTCATCATAGATTGANTGAGAGCCGCCACGGTTGTAGACGTGCTGGTCTTCATATTTCACGTTAGTGAAGAGAAGAACGCGATAGGGGTCATCATCACAGTTCCAGTGGTCACCTTCNNNTGTNGTGGGCAGGTTGCTCGCATGNTNGTGNNNAGNNGNATCACANCCATGATANCCGTAATACTGACCATCANTGCCNNANCCGTTATCATGCTCCTTTGAAGTGCCGAGCCATACGCGAAGAATCATGTCAGTGCCNTCGGGAATACCNGCCTCNGTCATNGAGAACTTNAGATATTTCTTACCNGCAATCTCAACGAGAATCATTGTAGATGTGCCGCGGATACCTGTAGTGTTATACCATTCGCCATCCTTCTNNTAAGACATGGAGATGGAAACATCNCCNCCTNGCTTCTGCNNACTGNANGAATTCGGGAACGTCAACATAGATAGTNTTGGAGGGTTCTTCCGCGAANACNTTCGGGAANAGATAAAGCTCATCGTTACCNGTCTCTAACGGNTTNTAGTAGTTAGAGGGGAGGAATTCGTCGTCGAGGAAGTAAACGCCGCCATCTTCCGCACGGAAGTTACGGGTCTNATGGTCTTTATGTGCTTGTGCTGCNNNNTTANTATCNNTGAAGATAATCTGCGGGAANCGGTTGGCATCNAATGTATAAGTCCAGATTACGTTGTCNGAACCGGAATTATTGGTGTTATCATTATCCGGGTTNCCGTCGTCGATAAGNTTATAGAGGGGGTGAGGAGCGACAATACCGTTACCTCTTGCNACCTTNGTCATCTTNATGCCGGGCCATNNTGCNTGTTCANNACCCTTNGCATNTGNATNATNGATNTNCAGACCCTCGTTGTTATANACGTAAGCGTANATATNANNNTTAAGCTTTTTGGGTTTTCTATCGACGAAGTAGACNGTGATCATATTTGCAGTGGCATATTCACCTTCGATTCTGATTCTCTGNAGAGAGGGGTTGATATAGAANGTGTACTTGCCGGGNTNACCGAGNACGAANTCANGACCATCCTCATTCTCNAGAGCATTTGTCAGAGAGTGCTCCTTATCATCATTCAGATAGTAGTCGTCGTTGCGGGCTACGCCATACCACCAACCTGCGGTAGTATTATNTGTCTCGTCTGCAAGCTGCTCGCCTGCTGCNTTAACCTGCTTGATNCCGAAGCCTTCACCCTTCATATCCACAGTAAGGTAATACCAGCCATCAGCATCCGGACCATTGAAGTTCTGAGAATCGGAATAGTTNTCGNNTCCATCNCCANTTATNTCACCATGCAGACGGAAGTATTTATAGTCTTCCCAATCTACCACCTGGCTTTCACCNTNACCTACGATTGAATAAGAAAGGNATGCATTTTCNCCACCTGCNTTNAGTGCGTTCCAATCGAGAGTGATGTTGAAGACTGTGTCCTCATTATAGAGGCTTTCGTCAAGTGCGATTGTGTTGTAGTAGTCTTCTACAAGAANAAGAGGAATATTCTTTGANGGTCTGATNACGTCNTCNGAGTGGTCATNGNTGAGNACNAGTGCGCGACGAGTACCNTCNGACATCACAACGCGGATATCAAGACCATGACGACCATATCCGGGCTTNCGACCNTTCATCTGAAGCAGACCGCTGGTGTTNGCGAATACGTCGCCATTGCTCATGTCNATTACATAAACNTTNACGGGAACGATCTNAGCGTGCTCACCATAGATAGTGATTTCGCCGGTCGCNGAGTTGAAGACNATTCGTACGTTGTTCAGATCTACACTACTATNTATTTTNATNNNTCCNACTNC
>JAAVBC010000009.1:59153-85525 GCA_014803765.1 Bacteroides sp.
CGNCNNTTCCTGCCTTNTAGGTCTGACCGACAGTGAGNGNNGAACCATTTGAACCGAACTGATAAAGGCTGCTTTCGCCATTNCCNCGGTCAATACGGAATTCAGNGTTTGCAGGAATGGNTGCNACATTCAACTCATAGAGNNNGGTAGCGCCGACTACTTCAGTNAATNTATAANNAGNATCTNNGAAGTNCCAGNNATTGAACGAACCATTCAGGTAGTANGCNACGGGCTGGTCGGGATATACATCNATCACCTTAAGTTTGGCATCATTAAATTTGCCGTTCCAAGTNATTTCGATGTTATAGACCTGATCATAGTTGATNTCGTGNGGGAGAAGAGTGACACGTGTGCTGCCACCNANTGTAAGGCTCTGTTCNCCCTTTGCATAGGTATTGCCGTTNGTTGACACATACTTTNTTGAGCCGTCTGCATAGTTTACGTAGATGCGCAGACCCTTATCGGTCACATTCACCCANNGCAGATTGAGGAAGCCNTTGGAGAGGTCNCCTGTATAAGTGTTACCTGTAGATGCGAATTCCAAAGTTACAGATACNGGGACNGTTGAGGGGTCTTGCTCGACTTCGAGAACTTTTACCTTCATCGTAGTCGGATTAAACATAAATTTGTAAAGACCCTCCGGCAAATAATTTTTAGAATTATTGGAACCACTGAAGTCATATTCTACTTCAGTCTTGCTGATTTCAGCACTGCCACCGAACCACGCATTCTGATATTNGCTTTCACCCGTTGTAGTAAGAGCTACTTCTGAAAATTCATTGAGATCTCTGATTCCGAATTCACCGCTGGTCAAATTTGTCTCGGAATACCACCATCCGGGATTTTCCTCATCCTTTTCCATGTACCATGAATGCCATTCATNNGGCTTATTCTTNGTACATGCNGGNNTNNCATGAATCTGACCNTGAATGGCATAGAAATGNCCATCTGTAGGATCTACGACTACGACTTCCCCTTTGACGGTAAATTCACCTGTAGTCGGATTTAAGGTAATTTCGGGATTTTTTACAGATTGAGTAAGCTGGAAATTACCGTCATAACCGCTAACTTTCACCAGTTTTACAGTAGTATTAGGCTCAACCGACGTATTAGGTTGATCCTTTGTGTTGGATCCGCCCCATTGAGTACCATCAAACGAACCCCAAGTATAGATTTTTAATCCTTGATTAGCTTGAAGGATACCGTCATATTTGAGTACGCAGGTGCCATCTTCCTGACTCCAGAATGCTAAGGTTTCATTGTTAGCCAACCATCCAAACTGATCGCCACCGAGACAATACACTTTCGTTGAAACGAAAGGAGCGTCGCCGGATCTTTCAACGATAAGTAAGTCAAGATTATTATTTCCCGGGACAGCAGAGACTACAAATAAAGGATTTTCTATTGATAAATCCTCATTCTCGGAAAGGTTGTCACCTCCTTTGTAAGTCAAACTATTTGAGTCGGGAGACAACTTTAGACCGGTCTTAGATCCTCCAAAGGCTTGATCCCAGTCATTGACAACTCTGATTTTAAAGCCTTTACTCGAATCAGATACGTTTCCTGTATAGAAGACACCCTCATAGGAGCCTATCCATTTGTCCTTGTAATCGCCTGATGACTGATACTCCAATTTGATAGTACCGTTATCATTCCAGCTATTGAAGTTGCCTATAACCTCGAATACATTACTCGAGTCCCAGGCATATCCAATAACCGGGATTAACAAGGCCAGAAGAAAAAAGCATAGTTTTTTCATGTTAGCGCTTTTTAAATGTTAGTTATTGATTATTTATTATTTGTTAGTTATTTTCGTTTTCACTTGGATATGTGTTAGTTGTGCGCAACGGATGGTAAACCTTCCCCTTGCGTTTTGAGTTTTCATGCAGGTTATCTCTCTGTTTCGTCGTCGCGAGTGCAAGTGTCGTGACTGAATTAAAAGGTATTAGTTAAACAAATAGTGTTTTTTTAACACTTTTTATCGGCGAATTACGCTCTTTTTCGCTCTTTGAACCGTTTTTTTTGCTCTTTGAACCGTTTTCTTTGCTCTTTGAACCCTTCGGCAAGCGGACAAGTCAATGATGGCTTCCCCCCTTGCCACACAATTCAACAGTCTGACAATCAGAGAGTAATATGCGCCATGCGATTCACAACCCTTGCAGATTGCAAATCACACGCCACAAAGATAAAAATAATTCTCCAATTTCGCAAATACCCCGCAAATGTAGCGCAACACGGCTCGTAACCAACCCGCGGAGCGGGTTGCCTAACCGGAAACCGGGGGTTGAAGCGCGAAGCGCTGATACCCCCGGATCTCAGGATCTTTCTCTCAGCACCAACCCGCGGAGCGGGTTGCCTAACCGGGAACCTCAACGCCAACCTACTACAGCGCGTCGATACCCCGGTGAGGCAACCCGCTCCGCAGGTTGGATGATACTACTTCAGATTACAAGTCCGCAGGTTTCAGCGCTTTGCGCTTCAACCCGCGGTTTACGGTGAGGCAACCCGCATCCGCGGGTTGTGCTTGACGGGGGGTTAATACATCGGGGTGAAACCGGGGGTCGGCTTCAGGCGATGATTGGCGCTGCCGACGAGGTCGGCGGTCTTCGATGTGTCGAGCTTTAGGATCTTCGCACCTTTGCGGAGGTCGAGCTGCGTCAGGTCGACATAGTAGTAGCCGGGGTTCGTCACCAGGTCGAAATAGTAACGTTTGTCGCGCGTGTCGGCATAACTGCGCCACTGGGTCGAGGATACGTTCGGCTCACCCTCTATCAGGTATGTGTAAGGCACGCAACTGTTGACCAATATACTGCGCGCTATGGACACGCCGAGATCCGTGTCTGCAGTCTTGTCAACATGATGCGTGAAATAGTCGGCACGCACCGCACGGTCCGGGGAGGAAACAGTGCCGGGGAGTGTGTTCTGCCCACCTTTCTTGCGCCAATAGTCGATAATGGCAGTCATCGAGGGCCAGTTGGGGTCGTTGGTCATAGCCAGATAATCCCCCATCTCATAAATGTTGATGTCGCCATGATTGAACTCGAAGATAATGCTCCTGCCGGTAGCATCCGTCACTCCCCAATGAAGCGCTGAGACTGTGCCCTCATCGAAGGTAGCGCCCCCCAAGGAGAAGTTATGCTCACGGAGCACGGCTGCCACCTCATCCACAGTAGAATTGCAATCAAGCAACCATGCCACGAACATTGCCATCGACATCGGCGGACGTGTTGACGTCTCCGCGTTGTCGTAGACGGTGCCCTTGCAGAAGAGTCCGTTGATGACGAGTCCTTTTTCGTTCATACCCTCAGTGACGCCGCCGTCATAACCGACGGCATAGACAGCGCCATATTTCGAAGTCCATTCTACAGCTCCGGGCTTATCGCTCCCCTGCTTGTGAATGCCGCGGGGATAGACATAGAGATTTGTAGGGATAGGAGTTTTCCAGTCGAGGGATCTGCCGACGACAAAGAGGGAGTCAGCACCCTGATAGAGAATACGCGAACAAGCCTCCGCCTTGCTGACGGGGAGGGAGAGGGCAGCGACTGCCAGCGTCCCTGCCAAAGTCAATCCAAATTTCTTCATAGCATTATAGTTTTCTATATATAACGCCCCCACTCCCCTCCGGGTTCAGATCTTACGAGCTGAAGCTCGCAAGCTCAATACTTACGAGCTGAAGCTCGCAAGCTCAATACTTACGAGCTGAAGCTCGCAAGCTTAAACAAAAAACCTGCGGCTGGAAAAGGCTGACCGGGGGATGAAAAAAAAGCAAAAAAATCCCATCGCCGGAAAGGGGCAAAGGGATTTTTGTTTCGGATTGCGGGCTTTAGCCCGTAATTCGCGTAATTTGCGGGATTTCTTTACTGGACGAGCAGCGACTGATCGATCGCTGCGTTATACTGCAGCTCGGAGAGGGGAATCATCCAACGCCAGCCACCCTGATCGGTCGGGAGGAAGTTGATGACATTACTCTGAGGAATGTTGTTGGAGGTGATATCGCCTTTCTTCCATGCTGTGCGGACGATGGGTTCGTTCCAGCGCTTGAGGTCGAAGAAGTTGTGACCCTCACCCCAAAGCTCTATGCGGCGCTGAAGCTTCACTTCCGCAAGGAGAGCATCGCCGCTCTTGTTGCAGGTGTAGTTGTCGTTGCGCTTTGCGTTGAGTTCGAGAAGGAGCGCTTTCGCTACTTCTTCATGACCGTTGTAGCAAGCAGCCTCCGCCTCGGTCAGGAGCATCTCGGCGCCGCGCATGAAGGGCCATGAGTCTGTGCCGTAATCGTCGATACCCCAGAACTTATACTGCGAACCGAAGAAGACCGAACACTCGGCGTGCCCCTGCAGACGGCTCTGATAGGGGATGCCCCATTTGGTCTGATTGCCATCGGGAATCACGCTTCTGCCGAAACGACGATACTGATTCTGCATGTTGATATTGCCGACAAGGCTCATTGAAGAGGGAGAACAGATCTTGTCGTTCCAGAATGCAGCTATGGAGAGCTGATTGCCTGTCAGCTTATCGGGAGTGAAGAAGAGTTCCGCACGCACGTCGCCCTTCGGGATCTGGCGATAGAGTTCATAGTTGATAGTGCCGCAACCGTTGTTCCAGTCGATGTAAGCACCGTTGCAGGCATACCACGCGCCGTTGCTCCAGTAGCCTACACGCTCCTTGTCGGGATCATTACCCCACATCCATTCGTCGTTGGGCTCTGCAAAACCGCCTTTATACTCTTCCTTCGACATGATGGGATAGCGACCGTTCTTGCGGGAATCGTGTGCCATCTGCTCGGCGAGCACGTAGTCATGCTTGAGCATGGCAGTGCGGGCATACACACCGCGCGCCACATCCTCATCCGGCTCGAAGATATTGTTGCGATAATTAGAGTTATTCTCGAAGATTTCGATAGCTGTGTCAAGGTCGGAATAGATAAGCGCGAGCACATCATTCATTGATGAAAGGGGCATCTCGGATGTGCCGGGGTCCGTGCGGAGGGGCAGCACCATCTTCTCGCCGTTTCTTGAATCCTCCCAACGCGGAGCGTAAAGCTGGAGGAGGCGGAAGTAAGCGTGGGCGCGGATTGTCAGCGCCTGCGCCTTGATGAACTGCATCTTCTCAACTTCGGTCGTGATGCCGTCGACACCCTGAAGAATAGTGTTAGCCTGGGCAATGAGGTTATAGCAATAACCCCAGGGATAAGCGCAGAGCCAGGTCTGATTATCGCGGAAGCGATTAAGGGTCATCACGAAGGGAGCGCGCTTCTCGAAGAAATAGCTGAAGTAGTCCTGACCCATTACGTCGCCGTAGAAGATCATCAGGGTTCCCTCGCCGTTGGGGAGAAGGTTGTTTGCGAAATCCGAGTAGATAGTGAACATTGCGCCGCAAAGACCGTTCATTGCAGACTGCGCACCCTCGGGAGTATTCTGGACGGTAGCTGAAGAGACTTCAGTGACGGGATCGACCTGCAGATAGTCGGAGCTACAGCTCGCGAACATGCCGGCAGTCAGGACCGCTGCGATACCGCTGATTAATATCTTGTTTTTCATTTCTGAATTCTATATATAATGTTAGATTAGAAGCGAGCGCTGAGCTGGAAGCTGAAGACACGGGCAGTAACGTAGCCTGTAGACTGGCTGCCGTTGTAGCTCTGCTGCGGGTTCATACCGCGACGCGCTGTAGTTGTGAAGAGGTTGTCGATCGAAACGCCGAGGTTGATGTTGGCGAGCTTCGTCGGGCGTACCCACTTCTGCGGAAGGTCGTAGGAAACGTTGAGGTTCTTGAAGACGATATAGTTGCTGGAAGTGAGGAAGCGGGTAGAAGTGCCGTTGTCATACTGGCTGAGGTCGGAGTTGATCTGCGGAGTGCCTTTGGCGTCGATACGATCGGGGCTGTCGGCAGTCATACCTTCCGGAGCGGCTGTCCAGGAGTTGAGGATGTCGGAAGCCAGAGCTGAGGGCTTGTCGCCGAACGCCAACAGACCTGCGTAGACACTGTCGAGAGTCTTGCCGCCCAGACCATAGGTGAAGAGGGCGCTTACCGTAAGACCCTTCCAGGAGAGGTTGGTGCCGAACGAACCGTAGACAGTCGGGATTGATGTGCCGGCGCAGACGCGACCTGCATGGTTGAAGTTGGAAGTGTAATACTTTCCGTTATACTCTACGAGTGTGCCGTCGGCGCGAGCGTCTTCGATATACTGATTGTAGAGCTGCTCATTGAATGTATAAGTGCTTGAAGAGGAATTCCAGGTCATGAAGTCTTCAGAGCCGGGGTTGATTTCATAAAGGCTGCGACCTGTCAGCTGATCGACACCTGCAAACGGATAAGTGTAGAATTCATAGACTGACTTACCTTCCTTCAGGATACGGTTGCCACTGATGATATGTCTGCCTCCGTTGGGGAGAGAGATAACTTTATTCTTCATCAGCGTAGCGTCGAGGCTCATGCTCCATGTGAGATCACGGGTGCGGATGATGTCGCCGTTGAATGCGAGCTCCCAACCAATGTTCTGCATTGTGCCGACGTTGGATGTCACAGTCGGTGCGAGACCGGCATTCGACATTGTGCCTGATGAGAGGGGCTTCGATACATCGAAAAGAAGATCGGAGTTGCGCTTGTTGAAGTAGCCGATAGAGAAGCCGAAGCGATCGTTGAAGAGTGAACCTTCAAGTGCGATATCGAAAGTCTTTGTAGCCTCCCAACGGATATCATCGGAAGCGAGCTGAACAGGCACGAGGTTCGCGAGTCCGGAGTAGGGGACGTCGAATGCGTAGAGTGTCCAGTAAGAGTAAGCTGATGCGGACAGACAGTTACCAACGGAACCGTAAGCTGCGCGGAGTTTCAGGTAATTAACCCAATCTACATTCTGCATGAATTTCTCCTTGGAGATTACCCAGCTTGCGCCGACACTCCAGAAGGTACCCCAACGGTTTTTCTTCGAGAAGCGTGATGTGCCGTCGCGGCGGAGTGAGAATTCGCCGAAGTATTTCTGATTGTAGTTATAGCGGACTCTGCCGAGGTAAGACTCGTCATGCACTGCTGCCTGACCCGAACCGCTTGAGTTGTTGAGCTCGGTGAAGTTCGAGAGGTTGTAGTTATCGGAGAACTGCTGATTTGATGCACGGACAGCATTGATGAACTGATCGGCTGTAGTGTTCTCATGGTGGAGGAGGGCATCAACATGGTTCAGACCGTAGTCATGACCCCAGTTGAGTTCCTGCAGGAATGTGTGCTGACGGATGTCGTAGAATTGATAATTGATCGAACCGTTGGCTGCGACGCCCGAACCCACTTCCTTATTCATGTATGAGTATCCGTTGGATTTATCACGGTGCATTGTGCCGCGGACTGTCACTTCGAAGTCGTAGGGGAGCACGGCAGTACCGTAGATAGAGCCGTCGATCACAGTCGCTGACTGGCGAGAGCGGTCGGCGCGGGCAGTGTAGCCGATGTTGGTGTTTTCAAGATAGTCGGCGATATTCCAGATGGGCTGACCCATTGCATCATACATGATGTTGCCCTGCTCGTCGTGCTGATAGTAGGGGTAGATCGGCGCCATGCTCTGAGTTATGAAGATGTTCTGCACTGTGCCGGCTACATTCTGGAGGAATGCCTGCTCCTGCTGAGTTGCGGCGAGGTTAACGCCGAACTTGAGGTAGGAGACGGGGTTATAGTTGGCAGTGACGCGACCGTTGTAACGCTCGAAGTCACTCTGGAGAGTATAACCGTGTTCCTTCAGATAACCTACGGATGCGAAGACATTGAATTTCTCTGTCGCAGCGGCTGCATTGAGGTTATATTCCTGACGATAGCCTGACTTGACGCTGACAGCATCCCACCAGTCGAGGTCGGTGTAGCCGGGGAGGGGCTGACCGCCGATGAACTTGCCTTCAGGTGTGAAGAGCTGATCCTGAGGAACGCCGAATACGTTATAGTTCGCGTAGTTGTCGATAAATGTGTTATAGAAGAATGCGTTGGCAGCTTCGATGTCGGGATAGTTGCCGCGTGACACCTGACCGTTGACATAACCGGTGTAGGCAGCCTGCATCCAGTCGGCAGCCTTCAGGCGGTCGTAGAGCGGCATACCGCGGGTGTACATACCCTGACGGATCTGAAGAGTCACGTCAACCTTGCCTGCCTGCTTTGCCTTCTTGGTTGTGATAAGGATTACGCCGTTCGCACCCTTGTTACCATAAAGTGCGGCTGACGCTGCGTCCTTCAGGACTGACATTGATTCGATGTCGGCAGGGTTAAGGTCAGCGATGCTGCCGGGATAGGGTACGCCGTCGACTACGTAAAGCGGGTCGTTGTTACCATTGATGGAGTTAAAACCGCGGATACGGATGTCGGGCGTAGAACCAGGGCTGCCGACAGTGTTGTTGACCTGCACGCCGGGAGCGTTACCTTCAAGGGCGGAAGTCACTGAAGTCACGGGGCGATCTTCAATCTCCTTCGCACCGATAACGGCTACGGAACCTGTCAGAGATTCCTTAGTAGCTGTACCGTAAGCCACAACCACAAGGTCGTCGAGGTTTGTGGAGGAGGAGTCAAGATAAATTGTCATGTTGTTCTTAAGCTCTACGGTCTTGGTCGTATAACCGACGTAGGAGACCTGAGCCTTCTTCACATTCGCGGGGACGGTGATGCTGAAATTACCGTCGATGTCGGCAGCCGAACCCTGTCCGCCGCCGATCGGCATGATCGTCGCACCGATGAGCGGCTCGTTGTTGACCGCGTCAAGGATGGTGCCTGTGAACGTATGTGTCTGAGCGTTCGCTGCAAACGCACATACAATCACGCTGACCATGATTAAAAAGATTTTTCTCATACTTGATGTGTTTATGACTTATTAGATTATTGCGTATAGTGGATTATCGACATGTCAGGCTACCCCTTGCCATCGTCGGAAGGGTCTGATGAAATAGATGTCGCGCATAATGTCCAAGTTGCTTGATGTTAAATAGTTAAATATTCGGTAGATAAGCATTAGGCATCTGCCTCATGCGTCAGGTCTTGATTTAAGATTGCGAGGAAGAGTATTCCCCAATGCAAATTTAATATTTTTTTATAAACCGCAATAAATTTTATCTATTTTTTTCAGAAAATTCTGTGAGGAGGGAGTTATGGGGCTTATGGGGCTTATGGGGCTTATGGGGCTTATGGGGCTTATGGGACTTATGGGGCCAATGGGAGTTATGGGGTTAGGGTGAGGAGGGGGGCTGTCAGTCCGACGGAGGGGAGGCGGCGCGGGGAGGCAAGGTAGGCGTCGAGCAGAGTCAGCGCCGGGGCGGCTTCGTCGAAGTCGCCGAGGAGGACATAATAGCGGTCGGCGGATTTCGCTACGCGACTCAGCTCCCAACCTGCGGCGCG
Organism: Bacteroides sp.; assembly: GCA_014803765.1. Classification (GTDB taxonomy): domain Bacteria; phylum Bacteroidota; class Bacteroidia; order Bacteroidales; family Muribaculaceae; genus Lepagella. Next base: position 68,511 of record JAAVBC010000009.1, read on the forward strand.
TAGCTCTTCAGCATAGGACGCTGCATTTGCCGGCATCTTGAAATAACTTGCTGCCGGGGCATAGCGGCGCACACTGTCGGCTTTCGCGTACGTGACATGCAATACGGGCAACACCCTGTCGCCTACACGGGTCAGACGCGCGCCGTCGGCTGTTTCCTCCATTACTACATTTTCCAGCCCCATCTCCGCGCGGCGCGCCTCGCGAAGGGAGTCCTCGCGCAGACGGCGCTGTACGGCTACGTCGTAGGCAGACTGATAGTTCTTGACGGTGGTCTTGCATCCACCGAAAAGGAGCGACAGCGTTATCATCGCTGCCGCTCCCATTTTATATGAGTTCGTCTTCATGTGAAGTCTTTTTCAGTTCATATTATTCGTCGGATTCCAGATCCGGGTTTCCAAGGAATCTGATTAGTCGACCTGAATGATCAGATAGGGGCTGAGGCTCCAGAACTTGGTGGGGTTGAGGATGCGGATAGATTTGTTTTCATCCTTGCCGCCGACAATCTCGTATGATCCTTCGGGCATGTTGGTCTTGATCTCAGCCTTCTTGCTGCCGGTCGGGATAACGCTGAGTGTGCGCTTGTCGCCGACTGTGAAGTAATTCTGGTTGAAGTCACCTTCCATCACTTTTGTGCGACCGAGGAATTTCTTCTCCAACAGACCGTTCTTCTTCAATTCCTTGTTTGTGCCGATAGCGTAGTAGACACGATTGGCGAGATTTTCAGCTGCCACTGTCTCCGCTTTCTGGTCGGCAAGTTCTGTATTTGCCTGCGCGAGATTCTTTTCTCCCTCCTCTACCTTGGTGTTGAGTTCGGAAATCTGCTGATTAGCACTCTCAAGCTGCTGAGTGAGTTCGGAAATCTTTGCATCCTGCTGCTCTATGCGAACCTTGAGTTGCTCGATAGTCTTATTAAGCACTGAGTTCTGCTGACCGGATGCGTTCGCTTTTGCCTGCAATTCATCAAGGAGCGCTTTGTTAGCTTCGAGACGCGCACGGATTGCCGCAAGGTTCTGACGCACCTCTTCGCGACGGTCGACACCTTCGCCGCCACCTGTGCGGTAGAGCAGTCCTTCCTGGGCGTTGATGGAGTCAAGTCCGGTGTAGATATCACCCATCAGAAGGAGCAGGGAATCATTGAAGCTGTTGGCTTCGTTATATTGATTCTTCAGGGCTGCGATGGCTGCTGAGTCCTCAGCAAGTTTTTTCTCATTGCCGGAGCAGGCGCCCAGCATAAGGGCAGCGAGTCCGATTAAAAGCATACTCTTTTTCATATTGCAGTGTTTTTATAGTTTCGTTATAGTGTTTATAGTTTCCTTTCAGGATCGGGAAAGTTCAGAAATATCCTATTCTTTCTTTCCTTCAACGACTATAACAATTTCTCCACGCGGTTGGTTCGCTTCAAAGTAGGAGGAAAGTTCGGCGAGGGTTCCGCGATGGCAGGTCTCATGAAGTTTGGAAATCTCGCGCACGACCGCCGCTTCCCTTTCTCCGCCCAATGATTCAGCGAGTTGGCGAAGTGTACGCGGGAGTTTCTTTGGAGATTCATATATTATTATCGTCTCCGGCATTTCCGCGAGAATATTGAGTCGGGTCTGTCGCCCTTTCTTGGGAGGGAGGAATCCTTCGAAGTGAAAACGGTCGCAGGGGAGTCCGCTGCTGACGAGGGCGGGGACAAACGCAGTCGCACCGGGGAGACACTCCACATCTATTCCGCGGCGCCGACATTCTCTGGCGAGCATAAATCCGGGGTCGGATATGCCGGGGGTGCCGGCATCGGATATGAGCGCGAGGGTCTCTCCCCCTTCGAGCATCTGCATGACGCGTTCGAGTGATTCGTGCTCATTATATTTATGATGACTCATCATGGGGGTGTGGATATCATAGTGCTTGAGGAGAACACCGCTCGTACGGGTGTCCTCGGCGAGAATACGATCCGCTTCGTTCAGCACCTTTATGGCGCGAAACGTCATATCCTCCAGATTACCTACCGGCGTCGGGACTATATATAGCTTTGACATAACTGATTGCTTTCTTGATCGGATTAGAAGAAATAGCGGGCGATAAGGGTCAGGAATTCCTGAGTTGCAGGGAGTTCGGGATCGAGTTCGAGGTCGGACAATACGTATTCCTCCGCTTCGTCATAACTGTCGCAAGCGGCAATCTGAGTCAACGCGCCGTCGAAGGCATCGCGGCTGCCGCCGAAAAGTTCGCGGATAAACCGGAAGCGATCGTTGACACTGAACACGGGCGCACGGCTCTCCCCTACCCTCGGCACATCAGGTTCAACCCTCTCCTCCGCTTCAACTTCAGCATCCAAATCCGGCTCAGTTTCAACTTCCGGTTCTGCTTCAACTTCCGGTTCTGCTTCAAATTCAGGTTCAGCTTCAAATTCAGGCTCTGCTTCTGAAACAGCAATCTCCTCTTCAAACTGAGGGAGAGTATCGGAAGGGAGAAGCACCTCCATAGCACGCAGTTTGTTTCTCACCAATTCCGGAAGCCGCGCTTCCATATCAGGGCGGTCGACTGCAAGACCGATAAGTCCTTCAAGCTCAAAAGCCAGCTCCTGCAGCCGCTTGATATCTTCTTTTCTCATATCTTTATTTCCGTTATTTTTCTTCTTTAAGAGAATATCTCCCACCTTACACTCTCTTCCGTTCAGGGATTGGGGAAGATATTCATCAGCATCTTCTCTATCTGTGAGCGCAGGAAGGCGCGGTCGCAGCGGAAGTCGTTGACTATCACGACTACGGCATGGGTCGGAGCGAAGTCATCGTCGAGTTTATAGCCGGCATAACACTGTATCCCGTTCATACTCCCGGTCTTGAGCGCTATGTAGCTGTCGAGCGGACTGCCTGCGAGAAATTTCCTCAGCGTCCCCTCCTGACCTGCCAAGGGGAAATAGCTGACATAGTCAATATCATTCTTCTTATGACTGAGGATATTCTCCATAAACATCGCCGTCACGCGATTGCTGCGCGAGAGTCCGCTTCCGTCGATTATCTTCACTCCCTCCATCGCCGCTCCCTGACGCTTCCAATATTCCATCTCGCGGGCGGCTGCATCGGCAGTGCTTCCGTCGCCCCCCTTTATCTTGCCGAAGCGGCGGAGGAACGTCTCGGCAAAGAGATTGTCGCTGCGATTCATGCAGGAACGCATGATTTCCCTGAGTTCTGCCGATTCATGCGTAAAAAGAGGAGTCCGCACTCCCTCTTTCATCAGTTCGTCGCCGACACTGATTCCCCCTTTTGAGAGCGCCCCTCTGAGGGCGACATTGAACACTCCGGAGGGATTCTGCTCCGCACGCTTGCCGGACGCATTATTGCGGAAGTTGAATGCATGGCTGCCAGTGCCGTAGCTCTGCGCCAAATCCCCTTTTGCCCATGAGGGAGGACAGGAGGGACCGGCAAACTGAGATTCATCAATAATGATCTTTCCGGCGATCCTCTTTATCCCTTTCTCTTTCAATGCCTCCACGATCTCTGCCACAAAGTCCTCGCTGTAGGGCCAGACTGTGGAATTCACAGTGGGATCTCCCGCACCCTCTATGATGAGATTGCCATGAAGAGTTCCATCTGCATCCGTTTTTCCTTCGATACTGACCTGAGTCAGCCAGAGGGATTCGGGACGCGTGGCATCACTGAGCGCAGCAATCGACACGCTTTTCATGATGGAGGCGGGAATGAGTGGCACAGTGGCATTATAGCAGGCTATTATCTTATCCCTGGAAAGATCGCTGACTATCACAGCCATGCTGCCGGAAGGGAGACGCGGAGTCTGCGCAAACGCATCTACGGCTTCCTGCGGACTCATAGCCGCCGCAACGGCACTCCATAAAAGGAGTAGGAGGAGATATATCGGACGCAATGTAGTTTTCATATTGCAAAGATAGCAATTTTAGAAAGCTTTATGCGCATTTTCTGCCCGCGTTTGCTATTTTTTTGATATTTTTGCAGAGTAATCAACTTTCTAAAATTACTGAACTCCAAATCCATGCCACAATATCAGAATCATCCGCGTCCGTTTACTTTTGATCGTGTAGTCCGAATAATCTTCACTGTTGCCGGTATCCTGGGCGCACTCTATATCATCAATCTGCTGAAGGGAGTGCTGCTCCCGTTCGTTGTGGCATGCCTGATTGCCTATATCCTCGAACCTGTAGTGAAACTCAATATGAGGGTGCTGCATCTGAAATCGAGATTTATCCCCGTCATTCTGACATTGGTGGAGGTGCTGGCAGTGTTCTGCATAGGGGGGATGATTTTTATCCCCTATCTTGTGGAGGAATGCGGGGGGATGGCTGAGGCTATCTCGAAATATGCCACTACCAAAGTGCAGATTCCCTATATCTCGGATCAGATCCATCAGTTTCTGAGGGATAATATTCATCCGGACGTGCTGCTGAAATGGATGTCGCGCGAGGAATGGATAAAACTGATTAAGCAGACGCTTTCTTCGTCATGGTCGGTCGTCAGCAGTTCGCTGGCTATACTTTTCAGCTTTATCAGCTGGCTGATAGTCATTCTCTACCTGATTTTCATCATGCTGGATTATGAGCGTCTGATGTTGAGTTTCAAGCAACTTGTCCCTATCGCCCACCGGGAAAAGGTCTATCAGATTTTTGATGATGTGAAGAATGCGATGAACCGTTATTTCCGCGGACAGTTTCTGATTGCGATGATCGTCGGTGTGCTCTTCTCGATAGGATTCCTGATTATTGATCTTCCGATGGCAGTAGTGTTGGGAATGTTTATCGGAGTACTTAATTTAGTGCCCTATCTTCAGCTGATATCCCTGCCGATTACAGCGCTGTTGTGTCTCGTGGCGTATGTCAGCGGAGGTGTGGATTTCTGGGTGATATTCTGGGAGGCTATGGCAGTCTATGTAGTAGTGCAGATGATTCAGGATCTTTACCTGACCCCGCGCATCATGGGGAAGGCAATGGGACTGAATCCTGCGATTATCCTCCTCTCTCTTTCTATCTGGGGGGCACTCCTCGGATTCATCGGACTGATCATTGCTCTCCCGCTTACAACGCTGATTCTCAGCTATTATGATATGTATATAGTTGGCAAAACGCCCTCAGAATCAGCGCATGATAATGAAGGCTGAGGGATAAGCTCATTATGAAGACTGAGGGATCAGCGCATGATGATGGTGAAGGCTGAGGGATCAGCGCATAAGCGAGAGGCGGTTCTTCTCCCCGACAACCCATAGGATATCTCCGGCTCGAAGGATTGTGTCCGGACTCGGGGTCAGGAATTCCCCGTCGCGGTTGATTTTCACAATCATGCTGTCGAAATCGCCGCGTATATCAGTCTGCGACAATGCCTTATCAATTATCGGGGAATTTGGGGTCAGCTTGATGCTCTCCAATTCGATATGGGGAGACTTGCAGACATTCTCAGCGAAGTTGCGTTCATCGCGCTCAATATCGGCATTGAGCGATTGAATCTGATCATCTGTGCCGATGACGCCGAGGATATCGCCCGGGAAGATGCGTTCGTCGCCCGTAGGGAGCGGGATAGTCAGCTGACCGCGCTGGATGCTCGATATGCTGACGCCATAGTCGCTGCGCAGACCGGAATCACGCAGACGGTCGCCGACGAAAATGCTGTTCTGACCCACCTGGATATATGCCTGATGGAGATCATCCACAAGATTATTGTTCTTGCCGGAACGTGTGTTCTCCCGCATATTGAGGTTATTCATAAATTTATTCTCTATCCGCTTATAGCGCTGGAAAAGACGGGATGAATCAAATCCGATTATGATAATGAAGCATCCGACGCCGACTATCCAGCCGCGAAGAACTCCATAGGCGAGAGTCACGAAATAGACAATGAAGAGAAGAGTGATGAGATAGCGTATGATGCGCATCGCCACGAGGGGAACGTCGTAGAAAGACGCCGTAGAGTGCAGGCGCATTTTTTCATCCGGCTTGGTGCTGCCGAAGGATAGCGCAACGAGGAAGGGACTCATCATCGCCAGAGTCGCTATTGACGCCAGAAGTCTGCCCCATCCTTTGAAGTAACTTTCCATAAGGGGATAGAAGAATTGACGCGACATAAGGATAATCGCAAGCAACACTACGGAATAGAGCAGTATGCGCCAGAGATAACGCGAGAGTATCTCTTTCCAAAGCCGCTTGGTCTCTCCGGCATCAGAGGTCTGGGTGGAATAGCGGTCGATAAGGAAATGCAACCCCTTGGGGAGCCGGGGCGCTATGAATTCATACGCCGGCATCGCCATGCGTATGAAATAGGGTGTAGTGAATATCGTTATCACTGACACTGCCACTATTATAGGATAGAGACTCGCTTCCAAAACTCCGAGGCTCATGCCCAGGGAGGCGATGATGAAGGAGAATTCACCGACCTGGGTCAGCGTAAATCCGCTTTCCATCGCTACTTTGAGGCTCTGCCCGGTCACGAGCATGCCGAGTGTGCCGAAGATAATCATACCGACAATCACTACTGCCGCCAGAATGAGAATCTCTCCCCAGTAGGTGACGAGCACTCCGGGATCCACCATCATGCCGACCGAGATGAAGAAGACCGACCCGAAGAGATCCTTGACCGGCAGAACGACATGCTCGATGCGCTCCGCCATGACTGTGCCGGCGAGTATCGAACCCATGATGAAGGATCCGAGTTCCATTGAAAAACCGCAGAGCACTGAAAATATCGCCATCGAGAAGCAGAGTCCCATAGCGACTACCAGAAGAGTCTCATTATTAAGATAGGAACGCAGACGATTCAGCAGGGAGGGGATTATGTAGACCCCGACGACAAACCAGATTATCAGGAAGAATGCCAATTTCCCGATACTGAACAGCAATTCCTTCCCCTCCACCTTCCCCATTGCAAGCGAGGAGAGAAGCACCAACATCAGGACGGCAAACAGATCCTCGATAATCAGCACGGACAGCACGAGAGTGGCAAATTTCTTATGTCGCAAACCCAAGTCTGTCAGCGACTTGAGAATTATCGTCGTGGAGGACATGGATATCATACCCCCGAGGAATATGCAGTTGATGGGATTGAAATGCAGAAGAAAGCCGACACCGAAACCGGCAAGTGTCATACCCGTTATGATTATCAGCGCCGTCACTATCGCCGAACTCCCGGAATTCAGTAACTTCTTGAAACTAAATTCCAAGCCGAGGCAAAACATAAGCACTACAATACCCAATTCCGCCCAGAATTCTATGTTTTCAAGATTGGAAATCGAGGGGAGATATACGAATTTCGGACTCGCTATGAACCCGGCAAGGATATAACCCAACACGACAGGTTGCTTCAGCTTCTTGAAGAGCAGGGTCACTATCGCGCCCAACAGCAGAATCCATGCCAGGTCGGTAATCAGACCGAGTGTATGCGATTCCGAAGATGTCTCTTCTGAAGACTTATCGTTGATTTCCGTAGAGAACTTGCGCGCTATATCGGTGATCGTATTCTGTGTGGAATCGCCGAACGAGGCGGAGACGGGAAGCATCAGCATCGATGCGCCGGAATGTGTGCAGGGGGTTGATGACGTCATATTTCTGCCTGTGATGATAGGGTTATGGAAAGGGTCGGAGCCACTCCGCGCAGCTCTTCGAGGAGAGGGATGAAATCGGCGTGCGAATGAGCAAGCACGAGGAAATTGACTTCCGTCAGATTCTCGGCATAGTTATACTCTATGAAGTAGGTGCTCAGATGCACGTCGTTGCGATCGAATATCTTTCTATAAGGGTCGAGATTCGTAAGAATTGCGTTGACCCTCATTATGATGGCTTTACTCTCTTGCCCGACACTCTGCCATTTTTCATACCAGTCGAACATGACGAGCACTATCAGGATAAGTAGGGTGGACGTTACGGCTACTACATACATCCCTATGCCGACCGCCATGCCGATAATGGCGGAAATCCAGATGCCGGCTGCCGTAGTGAGGCCTTTGACACTCCCCTTGGCGCGGATAATGGCGCCGCCACCGAGAAAACCGATTCCGGTGATGACCTGGGCGGCTATTCGTCCGGGGTCGCCGTTTTTCAACCCCATATATTCCTGCGGCACATAGATCGAGAGCAGCATGGCAAGGCAGGCTCCCATCGTGATGAGAGCGAATGTGCGTATGCCGGCTATCTGCCCTTTACGCTTGCGCTCGGCGCCGACCATGACTCCGAGCCCCATGCTGAGAAGCATGCGGAAAATGGAATTCGTCAGATTGACGTCGAGTGAGTTTATGTCATTGACTATGTGGGTTATCATCAAGAGAGCCGGTGCAGTTATGTGCGGTTATGTGCGGTTACCAGGGTAAGCCTGTGCCGATATAGCCGATTGTCACTTCGGGAGTGAAGTCGCTCAGACGCGGAGCGACATTCTGATTGTAGAGTTTATGTGCAAGTGTGTCCGGCAGTCTGGACTGATCGGGAACGAACCAGATCCCTTCCCAGCTCCAGACCCACATCCCTTCATCATCTGCCGACTCCCATTGAGGAGTCACTCCCTCCAACTCCAGCACTTTGCTGAAAGGATCGCCCAGGCGTACTGTCTTATTCCCGGCGCCGCGGACAATCACACTTGAATCCTCCACCCCGATGACATCTACCATGCCCGAACCGAATTCATAGACTGAAAAGCGCTGCTCGCCATCGAGATAGAAATGATATGTGTTGGATTCATAACCGGATTCCCTCGCCACTGAATCATAGAGATTTTCAACTTTGGGACGAAGATCAACGATGCGGGAATGTATGCGGACAGGTCCGATTCCGCGTGCAGTCAGCTGTGCATCAGCTATTGTCTCTACCGGAAGTTCGGGCGTGGGATCGGGTTCGACAGTCAGCGTGTCGGTCTCTTTGCCCGATTTTCCGCTGCATGAGGCAATGAGGAGAAGAAATGCCATTGCCATCGAAGGAAAAATGACTTTTGGCATTGCTGCATGTAGGAATCTTTCGTAAACTTTATTTTTCATAATTATATTTCTTTAACAGACAAAACATTTTTGAGGATAGTTGGTTCACATCGATTGTGGAATATTGTTGCCACCGAATTGCTCGGGGATTATCAGAGTCAGATTTGTGTAGGCGAAGTTTTTGCTCAGGAAGGAGGGCATGTTTTCATAGTCTGCCGTGTAGGAGACAGAGCCCTTTCTGGCTCCGATCACTATCAGCAGATCCTCCTCCCCTATCTGTGAGGAGAGGATGATAAAGTCGTCCCAGTTCTCCATCGTATTGAAAGTGTGGCGCAGGGAGTAGCCCCCCTCACGGATATGACTTTCTATATATTCACACGCCGAGGGGAAGGCGAGAAATGTCACTTCGCAGCCCAACTGCGCGCCGAGGTTGGCGACACGCGCTATCCATGTGGCGAAACCGGTCTCATATTCCGCATTCTTGGGAACATAGACCACTATCTTCCCTATCGTGTCAATCGGAATGAAGCAGCGCGAGATAATTATCATTTTAGACGTCGACCGCATCAGGCGTTCAATGACGGAGCCGAAGAATGTATCGACGATATTCGATCGGCGATGCAGACCGATGACGAGTTCCGAACCATCTTTCTCCCGCAGAACATTCACCAACCCGGTAACAGTATTGAGATCGAACCGCTCCACTTCCTCACACCCCACATACATTGCCTGCGCAACCGTGCGGGCGTTGTCGAGGGCTTCCCGACCGGAAGTCAGCGTCGGGCGCTGATCGTTGTTTCTGACGAAGAGCGCCGTGATAGGCTCGGTGTTCTTGGGATTTCGCATGAATATGGCTGTCCGCATGATGCCGGCAGCCGTCAGGGGATTGCTGACTGCCACTATCTGCCGGGCAAATCCGACGCGCTTCGGTCGATCATTCTCGAGTTCGGCAGCCGTAAGGCGGATTCTGACCGATTTTGCCGCTTTTTCCGTAGCTATGGAGGCTACGATGCAGCAGACGAGAATCATCATCACGGCGCCATTCATCATGTCTTCCGAAAGGAGTCCGTAGTTATAGCCGACCATCGTAGCCGCAATCGTGGCTGCCGCCTTGCCGGAACTTAGTCCGAACATGAGGCGCCTGCCATCTTTGCCTATATGCTCGATACGCGATGTGATGCGCGCCGCAAGCCATTTCATGGAGAGAGCCGTGGAGGTCATTACCAGCATTATCCATGCCACATCCCACCCTTTGAATATGGAACGCACATTCAGCAGCATGCCGACCCCGATAAGGAAGTAGGGGATGAAAAGGGCGTTGCCGACAAAGGAGATGCTGTGCATCAGTCCGGAGCGGGAGGGGATAAAGCGATTCAACACGAGTCCGGCATAGAATGCCCCTAAGATTCCTTCAAGCCCGATCACACTCGCCAAGAGAGATGAAAGGCAGACAAGGGTCAGGATGAAGATGAACTGAGTGACATTATCACTGAATTTGCGGAAAAACCAGCGGGTGAGCCGCGGAAACAACCATGCCACTACAAGGGCATAGACCGCCGTCAGGCAGATCAGTAATGCCAATCCCCCTATATCAAACCTGCCGGATGTCCGCACTGCCACTACCTCCGCCAGCGCCAACAGGGCGAGTAGCACGGCTACGATCGTGCCGCTGACAGCAATGACGACCGAGCGGTCGTTGCTCAAGCCGAAACGACTGACGACGGGATAGGATATCAGTGTGTGTGAGGCATACATCGAGGAGACAAGGATAGCGGAGTCCCAGCCGACGCCGAGCGCATAGTGGGTCACCGGTATGCCGACTCCCATCGGCAACAGGAACGTTATCAGTCCGAACAGCAGCCCTGACCGATAGTTGCGCCGGAGATGATACATATCTATCTCTACGGCTGCCAGAAACATCAGGTAGAGAATGCCGACCTGCCCGAAGATTTCAAAACTCGCATCGCGCGCGAGAAGATTGAATCCATAGGGACCCACTGCCACACCGGCAAGAATCATGCCGACTATATTGGGAATCTTCAGCCGGGTGAATATCAACGGGGCACACAGAATTATGACCATCACAAGCATGAAGATCGCTACGGGCTGTGTCAGCGGGAGGGTCAGTTCGATGTGCGGCATATTTATTGGAAATAAACAGGGGCTTATACGGAATTCAGACGGAAGAAGCGGGTGGAGAGTGCGGTTGTGGATTGCTCGCTCTCCTCAGGTGTCACTCCGCAGATTTCCGCTACTTTGGCATTTATATATGGGAGGAAGGAGGATTCGTTGGTCTTCCCGCGCTTGGGTACGGGAGCGAGATAGGGGGAGTCGGTCTCCAGCACTATCCTGCCGAGTCCGAGTTCTTTTACTGCCTCACGCAATTCGGGGGCATTCTTGAATGTCACTACGCCGTTGATGCCGAAAATCGCATCTGGGTGCCGCTCGAGGATGCGTCGCGCCTCCTCGACGCCGGCAGTGAAACTATGGAAGAGAAGCGGCGGACACTCCGCTCCCATAATCCGCGTGACCTCAAGAGTTTCGTCGAGGGCGTTGCGGCTATGGATAATCACGGGCAGATTGATCGACCGCGCGCGGTCGAGCTGGCTGCCGAAAGCGTCCATCTGCTCGATGCGGAATGTGGGGTCATGATAGAGGTCTATCCCTACCTCCCCTACCGCTACCGGACACTCCCCTTCGAAGCGGGCGAACACATCCTCCACCTTCGGTCGCCAATCGCGATCAATATCCTCGGGATGCAATCCGACAGCTACGCGGGTCACTTCAGGACGAAGATGATGCAGCGTCAGCAACGGCTCGCAGGAGTCGATGCTGACGTTGGGAAGTATCATCTTGCCGACCCCGGCTTCGACAGCACGGTCGACAGCCTCTACGGCACCCTCCGGAAATTTCTCCGCATAGTAGAGATGCGTGTGGGTATCTATCATTTCTTACGACCTGTCAGGCGGTCAAGGAGATATTTGAAGCTTTCAAGATGCTCTTCATCCAGACCGGTTGCCTTGATGGAGTGCATGGCTTTTGTGCTGAAGCGGGCAGCCTCTTTGCGGGCGAGCTCACCGATCTGCATTTTTTCGTAGATGCGCGTCACTGTCTTTACACGCATATCTCCGGCAGGAAGCTCCATTGCGACTTTGAGCGCCTTGGATTCCTCGGTGGATGCCGACATGCCGCTGACAAGGAGGAATGTCTTTTTGCCTTGATTGATGTCGCCGCCGATAGGCTTGCCGAAGGTCGCTGCATCACCGAATGTGTCGAGCCAGTCATCCTCAATCTGGAAGGCAATGCCGAGGTTCTCGCCATATTGACGGAACTGCTTGCAGAGCTTGCTGTCTGCCCCGGCGAGGATTGCGCCGATCTCTGCACATGCCCCGAGGAGTGAACCGGTCTTGAGTCTGATCATCTCAAGATATTCCGCCGGAGTGACATCCGCCCGCTTCTCGAATTCCATATCAAGAGCCTGCCCTTCATATACTTCGCGGCTCATACGATTGAACACCCGAAGCACTTTCAGAGTCTTTTCACTCTCCATGTTGACGAGAAGTTCTTCAGCAATGCCCATCATGGCATCGCCCGAAAGGATAGCGGCATCTTTACCGAATTTTTTATATACACTCTCGCGATTGCGACGCATGTCGGAATCATCCATCACATCATCATGAAGAAGTGTGAAATTATGGAAAAACTCCATAGCCAAAGCCGCCGGCATTACGTCGGCTGCCGAAACACCGAGAGCTTCAGCCGACATAAGTGTCAGCACCGGACGCAGGCGCTTGCCACCTGCCTCCATAGCATATTCAACAGGAGCGTAGAGCGATTCAGGACGACGCTCGCCGATCTTAAGTTCACGAAGAGCCAGCTCCACATCGGAAGCATATTCTGATATTCTTTTCATTATTGAGGAATTTATTGAGGATTCTTTATTTTATCGATGATTATCGAAAATTATTGATATTTAGATTCTTTTGATACCGAAATTTGTTGGTATCAATTATTTATTGAAGAATTGTTGAAGTATTAATGTGCGTACTTATTATATATCTCGCGGGGAATCTCATTATTGCCGTCGTATTCCAGAGCTACTTTAAAGCCTTTCATAAAGCGGGTAAATGTAGCCGAATCCGCCGGATTTTCACATGCTTTTTTCAGAGCGGCAATTTCCGCCTCGACTTCTGCAGCATTCTTATGATCCATGCGGATGGAATTGACATACTCCAGACCGAGCTGATAACCCATACCCATTGCGTCCTCCTCGGCAGCAAGCTTACGGAGTTTCATTTTGCGATCGAGAGGGAGGGATTCTGCGAATTCATCGTAAGCCACGGAGAAAGTCTGCAACTCAGCCTCCTTATAATGCTCATAGGCATAGAGAGTAGCGTTAGCGAGAGTATCTATCTTCACACCCGGAATCTCACCGAGCGCACCACGACAGATAAATCGAGCCACAGAATCCGGGCTTGCATTCTTCATCATATAAGCCACCTTCTGCGCATCACTCCGCGCAGCAAAATCTCCCGGAAGATTCGCCCCCGACTTATCCTTACCGCCGCAGGAAGAGATCAGGGCGATAATCACACTGCCCCCGGCGAGGGCAGCTCTTGAAAACCTGTTCATTTTCATCTGATATCTCGTCTAATTACGACGGGCGCACACAGCAATCCCCGCACATTAACGATTCCACTGCAAAATTAATAAAAATTAGCAATACAATCCCCCCTCCGAATAAAAAACGCGAAAAAATCACCCGATTCCATTGATATCCTCGAAAAAAATCAGCCTATACCATAGATATCCTCGAAAAAAAACAGCCGATTTTATTAACTTCCGCAAAAAATCAGCCGATTCCATTGATATCCGCAAAAAAATCACAAAAAATCAACAAAAATCATTGCCAATTAAAGAAAAAATAATTAACTTCGCACTCACAAAAAGCCAAAGAATCCTTCATTCGCAAAAAGGACGAACATAAGGACGAACAAAAAGAGACTAACAAGGAGTGGTGCTCGAGTGGCTGAAGAGGCACGCCTGGAAAGCGTGTATACCCCAAAAGGGTATCCCGAGTTCGAATCTCGGTCACTCCGCTAATTTTCCTCAGAGAAGGGATGCCGAAATACCGACATCCCTTTTATACTTTTGGAAAAGTTCTTTGCGTGTGCACAGCAAATGAATGTATAACAAAGATTCGAGAGAATTTACCAACAATCCAAAATGAATATGGTGTCACCGGGCTCACATTGTTCGGTTCGGTAGCACGTGGTGACAACACACCCGAAAGTGATGTTGACTTGCTCGTAGAAATGCCTCCAAAATTTTTAGTTTTATGCAGATTGCATAAGTACCTTGAAAACTTACTCAATGTGTCGGTTGATCTAATTCACAGACATTCTCGAATGAACCCTCGTTTTCTTAATGAAGTTGCACGCGATGGAATTACAATACTCTGACTCAGCTAAAAGACGCGCGCTCCAGACTCTCCTTTCCATTGAGGAGGCACTTGACCAATTAATAGATTGGAATAGAAATATTCAGTCTGCTGACGATTTTGTTTGCTCTCCAACAGGTATGCAATTACTTGCAGCCGATGCGATGTTGATTTCTGCCATTGGAGAAGGAATCAACACTATTAATTCTAAACTTCCGGATTTTCTCAGTTCCAATTTCCCTGAGATTCCATGGCGTGAAATCGTTGGAATGAGGAATCGAATTGTACATGGTTATTTTGATATTAATGCCGAAATTGTCATTGATACGATAAAAACCGGTGTGCCCGCATTGCAAGAAGTTATCAAAAAAGCAATAACTCTACTTAAATAGGAAAACAACTGAATTAATCTTAACTTCCCTGTTAAGATACTTGTTCCCTTTTAGGAATCAAAAATGAAGAAATGCTGAGGACTCATCAGATGCATGGCCCAAAGGGGTGTCAGATGTCTCTGTATAATTCTCGACCCGCGGAGATGCTACTCCTGATTCGAAGCATATTCTCCGGTTGATTTCTGTTCGATAAACGACCCCATGCTATCGTGTGGACATGATTTCTCGGCTTCAAGATGATAACAGCGCGACTTGTAGAAATTCCAGTGACTGATACCCGGTTCCTGCAATCGATCAGAACGATTAATTTTGTGGGAATCAAAGTAGGATATTATTTCCGGCACTTCCTCTTTGCTCAACATAATCTTTTTTGTCCATAAAATTAGAAACGTTCTATTAGGACTGAAATACGAGCTCCACTGTATGCTTACGTTATTAAAATCCGAGTATTCTTTATCTGAACCTTAAGACTGCTTGCATAACATGAATATATTCAATATTATGGAAGAAATAGTTATTATCGGCCATACTATACAAAATATGAGGACATTAATGCTTTTATAGCTTAGACCAACTTTGTGACCGACATAAAGCAACCATTGCACACACAGATTAAAAATGTTCTTGGGCAGAGGTCGCATGTAATATTTATCCCATGTCCAATTGAATATTCTTATATTCAAAAAACATAGGGGTAATAAAAAAATAGACAGATACATTGAACTATAAGATATATTGTGGTATAACCAACTAAAAGAAGCTTTTTCATTTATGAGGATGATTAGGACGAAGTTCTACATAAGATGATTAGGGTGAAGTTCTGCATAAAGAGAATCAAGGTGTTCTTTTATCATTATTTCACTTTGTTCTATAGGATAGAAATACCTTTGACCATTACACATCACTATTTCAATTATTGTTTTTTTTGATGACCAACTTTTCCATCGCAGCATTATAACGATATGTCCGTCTGTCGAGTAGATCTGATCATCGCTGTCAATAACAGCCAGTTCCACTCCGGGATTATTACTCCCTGGTTCTATATATTTAATAATTTTATATCCTCTTTCTTCAAACCATGAGATATAGGGATGCAAATATATCAAATAGTCATATTTATACTTTCCTTGGAAAGAGGTAGCAAGTAGTATGGCAAAAAGGGATAATATTAATAAGGCAGCCATATAGATTCCTAAAAGCAAATACCACTTCATCCATAAAAGGATTCCCCCAATCAATACAAAAGGTAGCAAATATAGATTCTCTTTAAGTTTATCCATCACTGTGAAATCTTTTTTACTTTCTATATGCAAAATTCATGCCGGAAATCTCATTCAGTAATAAAAGTTATTGCTACAACAGGATTTATTATTATCTTTACATTGAGAAAATAACTGCTCCAAACCTGCTCCACGCAGAAACGGATTTTGAAATTACTATTAATCAGAGCAATAGCTCTTAGGAGAGGATGTCTGGAAAGCTTGTATACCAAAAAAGGGTATCCCGAGTTCGAATCTCGGTCACTCCGCTAAAAATTGACAAACAACAGAAATCCCGCAAGCAGATTTGCCTGCGGGATTTTTTATTAAGACCGCAAGCGGCCTTTGCACTGACGAACAAGCCCGGTCGCTCGCAGCCAAGATGCCGGTAAGCATCCGTCAGCGCATAACCGCTTGGGGCTGAGCTTGTTCGTTAGCGCATAGCCGCTTGCGGCTAAAATTCTAAATTCAAATTCTTTTAATTTTCTATCTATGGGCAGAGATCCGAAGCATGACTACAGAGGTCGCTCCATCTATCATATCACCATCTGCAAAGCCCCCGCTTGTCCCCCTTTCTCTAAAATTTCCGGCTCTCCCGCAAGTCCCTTGGTCTCCAGAACAATTATCGGAGAAATTATCGAGCAACAAATCCTCAACTTCCCAAATCTCCACCCCTCCCTGCAGATTCTCCAATATGTCATCATGCCGGATCATATCCATTTCGCCATCTTTGCCCGCAATTATCTTCCTCGTGCTCTCGGAAGATATATCGGAATGATGAAAGTGAAGACCGGACAATTGATAAGGGCATCTTTCCCCGAAATAACCGACATCTTCACCCCCGACTTTCACGACCGCTATCTGCTCCCTTCCCACAAACTTCAGACCATCATCAATTATATCCAAGAAAACCCCAAAAGATTGTTG
This sequence comes from Bacteroides sp., assembly GCA_014803765.1. Classification (GTDB taxonomy): domain Bacteria; phylum Bacteroidota; class Bacteroidia; order Bacteroidales; family Muribaculaceae; genus Lepagella. The sequence continues at coordinate 85,428 of JAAVBC010000009.1, forward strand.
GAAAGAATCCAAAATCCTCTCTTCTTCCAGCGTCTGAATAATCTTGAAATCAAAGGGACCCAATGGCAAGCCTACGGCAATCTTCAACTGCTGCAAAA
>JAAVBC010000010.1 GCA_014803765.1 Bacteroides sp.
AAAGATTTTTGAGATAATTTCCATGCGGAAGAAAGGAAGATACGATAGTATCTGACTGACTGACAATTGGAAATTAGCCAAAAAGATTAAGTTTTATTACACAAGATATTCTTTTATTGCTTGCTTTCATAATATCGTTTAATTTTCATTACTTACTTATACAATTAAAAATTTGATTACTATGGAAAATATTGATCTTTTTGCAAAAGCCAAGCAGGATCTTATTGATGATATGAAGCAGCGCAATATCGCGGCAATCCTTTGGGATAACGCTACGGCTGACTTTGAGCAGATCCCCGAAATCAACCTCGCTGAAGATGATGCTGATATGCCGGATGTAAGCCGCATCATGGGTTTATATCGCTACGATGACACTCTCTACCTGATTGAAGAAGACAAAGCAAAAATCGACTTCAACAATTTCTACAATCCCGACACAGAAGTAAAACCCTCGGTCGTAACCCTGACGGAAGCCACAGCGAAAGCTGACCTCGGCGATCCCGCCGACAAACCGGGCTACACCACCGAAGGCACCCTCGAAGAATGGCTCGTCATCGCCGACTGCTACTTCGAAGCCCTCAACCTCGACAACGAAGAGACAATCGAATAACATCCCCTCCACCTCGGAAATCAATCCGAGGATAGATGCTAATCCAAAAAGTCCGCGGACTGAAGCCTTGAAGGAGGGCTTCAATCCGCGGTCAATATTTATATAACCCGTTGAGACGGGGTAATATAGGATAGATATTCGCTTGCTGTCGCTTAGAGGTAGGAAAGGTTGTACTCGGCGAATTCGAGGTCTTTCTGCGCTCTTGAGCGGAGGGTGTTGTCGAGCTTGATCGCCTGGCGGAGATTGCTCATCACCATGTTTTCATTGTGGGTGCGGGCACCAAGCACTGCAGTCAGATAGTAGGTCGTAGCATCCGGTGTCGGGATTGCTGCGAGAGTCGCGCGGGCTGCATTGTAATCCTTGGAAAGAATCTGCGCGAGGGCGGCATTGTTGGTCTTTACATCGCCGAATGAACGGAGGGCGTTGTTCACTTCTCCCTGTGTCAGATAATATACGCCCAGTGCATCAGCATTCTCTGCCAGACCTGCAGCAGCGCCGAGCTGCTCGTTAGCCTTGTTGTAATTGCCGTTGAGCATTGAGATCAAACCCTGATTCATTTCCACCTCCTTCGCTCCGGGAGCCATCTTGGCAGCCTTATCGAAAGCGGCAGCCGCGCCTTTATAGTCTCCTGACTGATAGAGAGCCTTGCCGACATTATTCACGGCGCGATAATCATCCGGATAGAGGCTTGCAGCCTTGGAGTAGATCTCCATCTTCTTGGTGTTATCGTCTGTGAGGGTTGCTACATAAAGGATCTCATCGATTGTCAGCGCTTTGGGATCTGTATTGTAAAGCTCAATGAGCTCCTGATCTGACTTGCCGATGACATTAATAGTAGCCTGAATGCGGGAGTAGCGGAGCTGCGGGAGAATCTGGTCAGCAAGTTCATTGAACACTGCTGAGATATTGCGGATTTCTCTCTCTCTTTCCTCCGGATCTTTGTAGAGCGAAAGAACACTGAGGATAAGATCCTTGTCCTGAATATTGCTCTTCTCGACCAGGCTGCGGAAACCTTCCCAGTCCTCAGGAGTGAAGGATGAGGTCAGTTCGCCGAATTCAGTAATCTTGTCTTTCTTAAACTGATTCTCTACGAATGACTGAGTATTCTGCTCGCGCTTTTCTGCCAGCTGAGTGTTGAAGGCAAGTGTACCCTCGGGAGAAGCGTAAGAGTTGATGCTGACTTCTGCAATCTCCATATTCGGGGCTGTATTCGCCTGGAGCAGACGGCGGTTGAGGTCGATGTAATCGCTCTTTGCAGTTTCACTGGCGCGTACATTAGCCTGATTTACGAGGAAATGGATATCCGCGCTGTATTTCTCCGATATCACGCGCTGGAAAGCATCTTTGGCAGTTGCAGGACTCACGGTCGCTGCCGATGCAAGCGTGGAAGTCGCTACAACTCCGTTGCCTACCTTTACACGCGGAAGAGTATAGACCTTGCCATTCTGGTCAACCTGAAACTCAAGGTAAAGATCACTCTTCGCCATCTCCGGGCGATATTCAAAGTTGAAGGGGATTGAGACCTGACCGCCGTTGGCGTAGCTGACAACCTGACCATTGTCGCGGACATTCTCACCCTGGAAAAGCACAGGCGAAGCTGCCACCTGACTCTCCACACCCTGATTATCCCATGTGAGCACTGGAGTCGCTTTCACGAGAGCGTTCTTCACCATGTACTTCGCAGGAAGTGTGCCTGTCACTGTGCCGGGCACTGTCTGACCGACTGTCTCCAGCGGAGTGGGACGTGTTGAAAAGTAATCGCTCCGGAAGTCACCTAACTTCTTGGAGCATCCCCCTGCCATCATCGCAAGGGCACCTAAAGAAAGAAAAATTGCTGATTTATTCATAATCATTTATATAAAAATATTTTTTTGAAAATTCTTTTAGATATTCTCCTTTTAGATATTCTCGATGTCAAGCGGAAAGGGGGAGCCGCTTAATGAGAGAAAGCGGCAAAGCGATTCAGCCAGAACTCGCGCAGTTCGCTGACCGGGACAATCAACCTTCCATCCGCTGCCGGAGAGACATTCTTGCCGTTCAGCCGCATCATTGCGTATAATGCGCCACCTGCCGACCGGGCATACACTATCTCGAGATTCGCAGCTAACGGCGTCAACTGCGCATCGCTCCATTCTTTTGCCAAATTATCGTAATCAAGCGGCAACGCCACTGTTTTTTCAACTCCAAGTAGGGAAAAAATCGGGAGCAATGTCTCTGCATGTCCGAATATTCCATATAGAGATGCTCCTGCAGGACTTTCATTCCGGACACCATTCTCGACAAGAGCCAACTGATGCAGCAGCTCCAGTCCGACATTCAGTGCACCCCGGGCAGGGAGTGTGGAAAGGGAGGAAATGGTGTATTGAAAATATTTCTCCATATTAGTGGCTTCCCAGCATAGTCGATATTCTTCGGGAGTCATCCATTGCGTGGTAGGGGCGCCGAGACTCATCGCTCGCAATCCCTGAAGCACTTTATAGAGATTGTAGGTCAGTTTCTTCAACTCCTTTTGGCTCATGCCGCTGTTATCGCCGACAAGTCTGCGTGCGGGCGCCGCCGGCAGGGAATCCTCCACAAAACGATTGTAGACCTCCTTCCAAGCCCCGTCATGACGCCAGTCGGCGTAATCCTTATCCGTCACGAAGAATCGCGTCAGATAGTCGTAGCATCGCCCTGAGGAGGTATGCACTGTCAGACCTTCATTTGCCCGAAGGATAGGAACTGCGAAATTATCCATCGTCTCCACAACGCGAGGCACGTAGGAACTTATTCCTACCAATGAGGCATTTTCCTTCTTGAAGAGTCCGGGATACATATCCGCCAATTCCTGACCCAGACGCCGCTCCTGAGCAATCCCGATCGGAGAAAGCATCCCCCATTGTCCGGCAGTGGCAGTGCGAACCCGCTCCATCAGTTCCAGGCATTCCTTTCCCCGACGGGTCAGAGTGCCGGAATCCTGAGCCTTTTTAAGTATCTTTTCAACCGAACTGACTTTATTCTCCGACGTCAGATAACGCGCGCCGTGACGTGCGATATAACTTACGTGCACGACCTCCAGCGAATCCGGAACAATCGAAGGCTCTACAGCCTCAAAATCATAAAGCGACATGGAGCCATCAAGAATTGCCGGCAATTCCTGATAGTCCTTGGCGAAGCCGATTGCGTTTGCAAGAAGGAGCAGAACCCCTGAAATAAATATCTTTCCGATTCGCATCATATTGAGATTTTATGAGTTATTTCACACCTTTTTCCGATTCTATGGCTGTCAGTATTTCAAGCGCCTCGCTGACAGTCCGAACATTGCTGACCACCATCGAGTGCTTCCCTTTGATCTCCCTGAGATTTGCCCGCTGATAATTCTTCTGGAAGTAGCCCAACACCTTTCCGAATGCCGGAGACTGATAGTATGCCTTATTTTCGTCATCCACAAAGTAGAGATACATGATGTCGTTCTTCAGGAGAAGACGCTCTATGCCGAGGCGCTTGGCAGCCATTCGCAACGGCACCACCTTTATCAGTTCCTGCGTTGTCGGCGGAATGGGTCCGAACCTGTCCTGCAGCTGCTCGGAGAATCTCTCTATATCCTCGGGACGCTCCATATTGTCGAGCTGCTGATAAAGGAGGATTCTTTCGCTTTCCTGCGGCACATACTCCGGGGGCAGGCGCAATTCAAGGTCGCTTTCCACCGAACAGTCCGCTACAAATTCCTGATCGCCACGCCGCGTGATATCCTCAAATGAGTCTGAGAATTCTTCAGTGCGCAGTTCTGTGACTGCTTCTTTAAGAATCTTCTGATATGTCTCATATCCCAAGTCGGCTATGAATCCGCTCTGTTCAGCGCCAAGCAGATTCCCCGCGCCGCGAATATCGAGATCCTGCATGGCAATGCGTATGCCGGATCCCAAGTCGGAGAAGGATTCAATTGCCTGCAGACGACGCCGCGCCACAGGCGTAAGGGGCAATCCCGGAGGGACGAGCAGATAGCAGAATGCCTTGCGGCTGCTTCTGCCGACACGTCCGCGCAACTGATGCAATTCACTGAGTCCGAAATTCTGAGCGTTATCGATTATTATAGTGTTGACGTTGGGCATATCTATGCCGTTCTCTACAATCGTTGTCGATAGCAACACGTCATAATCATGGGCGGCAAAGTCGATAATCGCCTTTTCAAGCTGCTCAGGGGGCATCTGTCCGTGAGCCGTCACTATCCTTAGATCGGGAATCAGACGCTTCAGGCGCGCTTCAATCTCGGTCAGGTTATTGATGCGGTTGGATATGAAGAAGACCTGCCCGTTGCGACTCAGCTCGAAGTTGATGGCTTCGCTGACTATATCGTCGTCAAATCCGCTTACGGTAGTCATGACCGGCTGGCGATTTGCAGGGGGTGTATTCAACGATGATAAATCACGCGCACCCATCAGGGAAAACTGAAGGGTTCGCGGAATAGGGGTGGCACTCATAGTCAGCGTGTCGACATTGACTTTAAGCTGCTTGAGCTTCTCTTTCACTGCCACGCCAAACTTCTGCTCCTCGTCAATTATCAGCAACCCGAGGTCTTTGAATTTCACACTCTTGCCGATAAGTTTATGCGTTCCTATGAGGATATCGATTTTTCCCTCCTCCAGATCCTGCATAATCTGCTTCACCTCTTTAGGCTTCTTTGCGCGGGATATGAATTCCACTCTGACGGGGAGGTCTTTCAGGCGCTCGGAGAATGTGCGGAAATGCTGCATGGCAAGCACAGTCGTCGGCACGAGCACTGCCGTCTGCTTCGAATCGCAGGCAGCTTTGAACGCCGCGCGCACGGCTATCTCCGTCTTTCCGAATCCGACATCGCCGCAGACGAGGCGATCCATCGGGCGCGGGGACTCCATATCTGCCTTTATATCCGCAGTCGCCTTAAGCTGATCCGGGGTATCCTCGTAGATAAAGGAGGCTTCCAGTTCCCGCTGAAGATAGGAATCCGGGGAGTAACTGAATCCTTTTTCCTCCCGACGCGCCGCATAGAGCTTTATGAGGTCGCGCGCGATATCCTTCATCTTCTGCTTGGTGCGGTCTTTTATACGCTGCCAGGCGCCCGTCCCGAGTTTGCTTATCTTAGGGGGCACACCCTCTTTACCTCTATATTTCGATAGCTTATGGAGGGCATGGATGCTGACCAGAATTATATCGTCGTTCTGATAAATGAGTTTGATGAGTTCCTGCGGACGCCCGTTGATGTCACTCTTTATAAGTCCGCCGAAACGCCCGATGCCGTGATCGACATGCACTATGTAGTCTCCCGCCTCTATCTGATTCAGTTCTTTGAGGGAGAGCGCCATCTTGCCGCTGCGGGCTTTGTCCGAACGGAGATTGTATTTATGGAATCTGTCGAAAATCTGATGATCCGTGAAGAAGCAGATTTTCGATTCGTTGTCCGAGAATCCTTCATGGATTGTCGGGCTGACAGGGAGGAATTCTATTTCATCCCCTCTTTCCTCGAATATATCCTTAAGTCTTTTATTCTGATAATATGAATCTGAAAGGATGTAGATTTTATACCCCTCTGACAGCAACCGGGTGAATGAATCTGCAATCAGATTGAAGTTCTTGTGATAGAGGGTCTGCAATGTGCAGTCGTAGGCGATAGTCGCTTTGGTGGATTCCGAGTGTCCGTCGGCGATAGGGGAGAGAGCATAACCATAGTCAATTATTTTCGCACCTCCGAACACATCGCTGAATGATTGGAAATCCACTCTTTTTTCCATCGCTTTCGCATCCCCTTCGTCGGCGATGAGCGCCGATTCGGAGAAATCCTCTTCGCAGATTGCCTTCACTCTTTCAAGCGTGAATGAGGAAGACTGACAGATTATTATCATCTCTTCCGAACCCGGCGCGGACGCCCCTTTCTTGAGAAGCAATTGCATGAATTCCGGAAGCGAAACGCCTTCGGGCGCATCGGCGACCCGGGAGGGGATAATGGAAATCTCCGGAAGGCGGTCGATTGAGAGCTGAGTCTCTACGTTGAATGTGCGCAGCGAGTCGATCTCCGTGTCGAAAAAGTCGGCTCGATAGGGATACTCATTGGAGAAGGAGAAGATGTCGAGAATCGAACCGCGACGCGCAAACTGACCGGGTTCATAGACATAATCCACCTCTTTAAATCCCATTTCGCGAAGCCGCTTCACGACTTCCGACATATTGTAGGTTCCCCCGCTCTTCAGCAGGAGTGTGTCGCTTTTAAGGTTCTCCGGCAGCGGCACTTTTTCGGCGAGTGCTTCCGGATAACTGATGACCCAACGAAGCTCTTTGGATGTGCGGATGGCATCAAGCGCCTCAGTGCGCAGAATCTGCTGCGGAGGGTCGGGCTGCCCATATCTTATGTTGCGTTTGTAGCCGCTCGGGAAAATAGCTGCCGCCTGCTCCGAGCCATCGATCGAACAAAGATCATGATAGAGATACCCGGCGCTATCCGCATCGTCAGCCACTATCAGATAGGGGAGTTTCCTCTTCGGCAGACCCGCAAAGAGCATGGCAGGCGCACTCCCGGGCAATCCGCTCAGGGTAATCCTGCGTATCTTTTTGGAATCAAGGAGTCCTTTAAGTTCCGCTATTCTCGCCGGGGTGGCGAAGAGTTTGTCGGCTGACGATAATTCCATTATTTCTTTCCTTTCCCTTTCTTTGCTTTTGTTGCTTTTGATAACTCAGGCTGCTTTGACTGCTTGTCCTGACTCAGAATCTGATTATAGAGTCCGGGGGTGGAGAATATCTTGCGCGCCATTGCTATGGCTTTGTCGCTGACGAGTTCGCGGCGGGTCCTCCCTGCTCCGGGATAATAGCGTGAGGCGATCTCTTCCGTGAGATATTCCTCTATCGGCTCGCGTTTGGTGTAGATATCGCTCTTCAGATCATGATCGAGCTGCTTTTCGAGTGAATCTATTGCAGCCTTTACCTCGGGCTTCATATATCCTTCCGCTTCGGCAGCCTGACGAAGATTATCGAGAATCTGATTGCAGAGTTTATCGTATTTGAACGTCTTGGCATCTATTCCGGAGGCGAAGTCCTCAAATTCTTCATCAGTCAGACGGAAGGTCGTGATATCCGCCGGCGCAGGATGAGTCGCGACATATTTGTTGGCATAGTCGAAGATATGATTGCCGACTATCAGCCCGTAGATGAGCGCGGAATTGCTGCCCCAGTCGACTATGCTGTCGGGAGTTAATCCGCCGCCGTCGCGCACTTCCCTGCCATGCAGGGTGTGGAACACGTTTGTCAGACTGTCGGGGGTGCGTGCCACTTTCCCGTCTTCCGTCCGATTCGAGTAGTCTAGCGCCTGGATAAGTCTGCCGGAAGGGATGTAATATTTCGCCTGAGTGACTTTCAGAAGAGTGTTGTAGGGTAGGGGGACTGTGCCCTGTACTAGCCCTTTTCCGAAACTCCGTGTGCCTATCAAGACTGCTCTGTCGAGATCCTGCAAAGCGCCTGCCGTGATTTCGGAAGCGGATGCAGAGCCGCCGTCGATCAACACCGCAAGGGGGATATCCGGAAGTATCGGAGTGTGCTGGGTCTTATAGACTTTCTCGGACGCTTTCGTCTTTCCGCGTGTGCGGAGCACTTCAGTCCCTTTCGGCAGGAAGTTGCCGAGAATATCTATCGCACTCTCCACCAATCCTCCGCCATTGCCCCGGAGATCGAGAATCATATATTTCACATCCGGATTCGCGCGCAATGAGTCAAGAGCATTACGGACTTCGGGAGCGGAACTCTCCACAAACTGATTTAGTTTTATGTAGCCGATATTGCCGTCGAGAACGCCACTCCATGGGACAGGGGGTTCGACAACCTTCTCCCTCATTATGGTGAAATCCATAATGCTGTCGGCTCCGACATAAGGACGCGCCACACGCACCTGCACAGCCGTACCCTGCTGACCACGCAGCCGCTTCGAGACTTCATCGGATGCCATTCCGCTGACATCCACAGAGTCTACCCTAAGGATATGATCACCCGGCTTCAGACCGGCTTTCATTGCGGGCGAACCGACAATGGGCTCTGAAATCAACGTAGCATTGCCGCGTGTAGTGATGAACGCTCCGATACCCCCGTAAGAACCCGTAGTCAGTCGCGACAGAGCCTCCCGGTCATCGTAGGAATAATACTCCGTGTAGGGATCCACTGTAGCGAGCATCCCGCGGATAGCTCCTTTGAAAGCTTCGTCCGGGCGGATTGAATCTACGTAATATTCCTCAAGCTGCTGCGTAAGCGCATTGAAGATGGCAAGATTGCGGCGATATGCCTCATCATGGCTCAACGCCGGTCCGTCAGAGGCGGCAACGACTGCCGTGAGTCCGCTGAAAGCGAGCGCCAAGGCTATATAAAATTTCAGACTGTTATTCTTTTTTTTCATTCTTCGGATAATCAATTGTAAAATGGAGTCCGCGACTCTCCTTGCGCTCCATTGCCTGACGCATTATCAGATACGCCACGTTGATGACATTTCGCAATTCACAAAGTTCGCGCGAGGGCTTTGAGACTTTAAAGAGCTTCTCTGTCTCTTCATAAAGGATGTCAAGTCGATTCCACGCTCTGTTAAGACGCAGGTCAGACCTTACGATTCCAACGTAGTAACCCATAATTTGGTTTACTTCCTTGGCGGATTGAGTGATCAGCACCATCTCCTCGGGGTGCGCCGTCCCTTCATCGTTCCATTCCGGCACATCGTTGCGCCACTCATAACCCTTGATGGCATCTGCGGAATGACGCGCTGCGGCATCGGCATAGACGACTGCCTCTATCAGAGAATTTGATGCCAGACGATTGCCGCCATGCAGACCGGTGGAGCTGCACTCTCCGATGGCATAGAGACGCTTGATGGAGGATTCGCCGTTTGCGTCAACCTTTATGCCTCCGCAAAGGTAATGGGCTGCCGGAGCGACGGGAATCATATCTTTCGTAATGTCAATTCCGAGCGACAGGCATTTCTCATATATATTCGGGAAATGGCGGCGAGTTTCCTCGGGATCTTTATGGGTGACGTCGAGGAATACATGGTCGGTGCCGTGAAGTTTCATTTCGGAGTCGATCGCCCGCGCCACTATATCACGAGGTGCGAGCGACAGACGCGGGTCATACTTCTGCATGAATTCCGTGCCGTCAAGATTACGCAGCACCGCGCCATAGCCGCGCATAGCTTCAGTAATCAGAAACGATGGGCGGTCGCCCGGATGATAGAGAGCCGTAGGGTGAAACTGGATAAATTCCATCCCTTCGACGGTACCTTTCGCGCGATAGGTCATCGCAATGCCGTCGCCCGTAGCTATCAGCGGATTAGTAGTAGTGGTATAGACGGCGCCGACGCCACCCGTCGCCATGACCGTCACTTTGGCAAGGAATGTGTCAACCTTGCCGCTCTTTTCATCAAGAATATAGGCGCCGTAGCAGGTGATGTCAGGAGTTCGCCGGGTCACTATCTTGCCCAAATGATGCTGAGTGATTATCTCTACGGCAAAGTGATGTTCAAAGACTTCGATGTCGGGATTCTTTCTCACCTCCTCCACGAGACTCGTCTGAATCTCGGCGCCCGTGTTGTCAGCATGATGGAGGATTCGAAATTCCGAATGTCCCCCCTCGCGATGAAGATCATACTTTCCGTCCGGATTTTTGTCGAAGTCGACTCCATGCTCAACGAGAAAGTTGATTCCGGCAGGAGCATTCTTCACTACCTTCTCCACTGCCTGCGGATCAGAGAGCCAGTCGCCTGCCACCATCGTGTCATGTATATGTTTCTCGAAATCATCAACCTCAAGGTTTGTGACACTCGCCACGCCGCCTTGCGCAAGATTTGTATTGGCTTCCTCAAGCTCCGTCTTGCATATAAGAGCGACTTTGCCATATTTAGCCACTTTTAACGCAAAACTCATGCCGGCAATCCCGGATCCTATTACGAGATAATCAAATTTACGAACCATATCACGTTAATTTTTTAAGCAAGTCCGGAAACTCCGCGCCATCCAAGTTCTTCCCTGAGAGTCTCCAAACATCTTCTTATTACAAAATTAACTATTATTCTCCTTATGCAAAATCTTTTTACTCAAAAAAGAACGTTATAAGTAAGTAACTTGATAATAATTTTATGCCATGAGATATTTTTACAGAATTTACGCCTTTGCAGTAATGATATGTCTGTCATTCTTTTTACCCTCTTTTCTGAATGCCGCCCGATTTCAGGATGAAACCCTCCATTATTCTATTCGATATAAGTGGGGCGCAATAAGAAAAGAGACCGCGACAGCTACTCTCTCTCTTCGCAATATCAATAACGATTATCAACTGACCCTTACTGCCCGAACCCTCCCCTGGGCGGATAGATTCTTCGAAGTGCGCGACACTCTGAAAAGCATAGTGGCTCAAAAGGACTTTATCCCGAAGTCTTACACCAAGATTTCCCACGAAGGGAGGGATTATGGCAAGGATGAACTCTCTTTCAGCAAAGGCGCCAACTCCATGAAGGCTAATGCCCGGCGCACGCGAGTGAATTCAAAAGGGGAACGCTCGGAATCAACCCAAGCTCTGGCTGCCGTCGGCGCCGGCTACGATATGCTCAGTGTCTTTTATTATCTCCGCTTGCTCGACTTTAATAAACTGACATCCGGGAAACTGACAAAAGTAAATATCTTCTCCGGAACGAAAGTAGAGACCCTGACAATCCGCGGGCTCGGAAAAGAGAACGTCGTAATGCCCGACAAACGGAAAATGGAAACCTATAAAATCGGATTCACCTTCACAACCCACGGAGGTAAAAAATCAAGCGATAACATCACTGCCTGGATTTCCGCCGACTCCCGTCATATTCCCGTAAAACTCATCGGAAAGCTCCCCGTCGGCGAAGTGCAGGTCTATCTTACAGGTAATTAATATTAACGCCCGCATTGACCGGAACTTGTTTTTTCCAACCATTACGCTTTATTTTCCTCTACATTTTGCTCTATTTTTGCTCTAACCCTAAGAGAATTTTGAAGAAGTCGCATATTTTTTGTAACTTCGCGATACATAAGTAACTAAATAATTCAGCTTAACTAAAAAAATTCATCATCATGAAGAAACTTTTCTGCGCGTTAGCCCTCGCAAGTGCATTCTTCGCACCTGAGATTCAGGCTGACACCACCATCTATTACGACAATTCCGCCTCGAATTGGAGTCAGGTCAACATCCATTACTGGAGTAACCCCCAGACATCATGGCCCGGCGTCAATCTCTCACTCGTAGAAGGCAATATCTGGAAATTCACTTTCTCTGAAGATCCCTCCACTCTCTCCGGTTTCCTTTTCTGTAACGCGGATGGATCGGACCAGACTGCCGACTATTCCAAAGCTCCCGTCGCCAACCATCTCTATAAGGGGACAGGTGGAAAAGGAGCCGTCAGCGATGAAGGAGTCTATAATGTTGACCCCAATATGCCTACAGTCACCGCCAACCCTGCATCCGGCACTAAATTCACCGATGAACTGACAGTCACTCTCAGCGTCAGCCCGGCAGGCACCATCTACTACACTCTCGATGGCTCGACCCCTACGACATCCTCAACCCTCTACACTTCCCCCATCCTGCTGACAGAGACAGCCACTATCAATACCCTCGCTGTAAATCAGGATGCTCAGTCTTCCGCTTCTTTCTCTTACACGAAGCGTAAACCCATCCCCGTCCAGACCACTAACAATCTTATCACTGATTACTATAAGGTCAATCCCGACGGGCAATGCGGTTCTTACAAGACTATCAATATGCAATTCAACGACCAGAAATCCACTACGGCTCTCTCCAACTGGGGACCCGAAGATCTGATCGCGCAGGGTGTGGCACGCGATGTCTGCATGGCATTCAAAGGGAAGCATGAACGCCCGGTCATTGACTCTTACGCCCTTTATGGCGCCTACGATGAGCAGAACCTCTACCTGGGCGTGCAGATGGTCTATACGGTATGGGACCAGTATGGAGAAGGGAAGCAACCCGGAGAATCAAAACCCTATAATATGGATGGCTGCCTGATGTGGGCATTCGACCTTGACCCCGAAGAGGCTTTCGATGGCAGAATCGACGGGAAAGGTCCCATCTGGAATGAAAACGAAAAGGGAGTAAAGTTTGAGAATGGCGTGGATGCCGTATGGGTAGGAAGCACCAAACCCGGCGTAGGTGTCCCCGGTCTGTTCTTCCCGACTCCCGACGGACATGCAAGCTATTCCGCAGCTTACTGCAAGAGCCTTTCAGGAAAATATTACGGCTATGCCGATGGTCTGCTCCCCTCTATCACCGAAATATGGGGACAGAAAAAGTTTGAGTATGACCCGGAAGAATTGTTAGGCAACGACGGATTTGTCGACCTCTCCGACGAAATCGATTCAACAGCCCACACATTCTACGAATGGACTTTCCCCCTCTCCGCCCTCGGCATTACAGCCGAAGATATCCGCACTCAAGGAATAGGCGTAATGTATCTTGACATTTACGGCACAAGTCCCGTAGGAGGCACCCCCTACGACCCCTCATTCTTCGACAACGTGAAAGAGTCCTACTCCAAAGACCCCTCTACCTCAATGGAGAAAGAGGATGACGATATCATCACATACTCACCCGCACGCATAGGAAAAGTCAACGGCACTATCACCGGCATTGACACTATCATCGACGAACCGGAAGCCAACCTTGAAGACGAAACACCCGTCTACTACACTCTTCAGGGCATCCGCGTAGCGAACCCCGATCACGGCATCTACATTCGTGTCCGCGGCACAAAAACCGACAAAGTCATCTTCTGATAACAGCAGAAACTCATCCTAATAAAATCCCGACTTCCAAGATTAAAAATCAACAGAAGTCGGGATTTTCTATTAAAAACTTCCCGAGACAAACCCGCGAAAGCCTGAACTTTCGGGTATCACCCGGGATTTTCTATTAAAAAATTCCCGAGACAAACCCGCGGAAGCCTGAACTTTCGGGTATCACCCGGGATTTTCCACAAAAAATTACATTTTTTTCAAAAAATATTTGGATACTTCAAAATAACATATTAACTTTGCACTCGCAAAAGGGAAACAACCCCGCAGCAAAACATACCAACAATGACTCCGTAGCTCAGTTGGTAGAGCAAATGACTCTTAATCATTGGGTCGTGAGTTCGAGCCTCACCGGGGTCACAAAAGCTGAAATCATCCGATTTCAGCTTTTTTTATATCCCCCCTCAGTACTCACCGGGAGGCGGCTTAAGCCGCCCCAGGCCATTCTCCGGGAGGCGGCTTAAGCCGCCCCAAAAAATGGGGTCAAGTGCAAAAAATCGGCTTCAGTAGCCTCGAAAAAGCAAAATCAATTTAATCTAAAAATTGCAACTAATGAATAAGCCGGATCAGATTCAGAGCTTTCGGCAAAGCAGACACCAAAAGGCTCCCAGAGCCTTTTGCCATGACTATTGCGCACCCGGCTCTTATATGATAACTATAACCGCAAAATCCCCGATCGTGGCTCTTTCCATCATAAATCAGCAGAGCACTGATATGATGAAAAATGAAGAAATTATCATCCCTCAGCTCACTAAACTTGGAGAGTATATAGAATCTGAACTCCTTGCAATTCCCGAGCACTGTCCAAAACTTGATATACCGCACTATATTATAATGCCCGATCATATTCATTTCATCCTTCACGTCCGATCAAGATTAGATAAATCAATTGGCAAATACCTTGCTCCTTTCACCAAAAATTGCTCTCAAGAATACACGAAGCTTGGCAATCTGACCTCCTTCACAACCCTATTCCATCCCTTTGATGATAGAATAATCTTCAATCCCGAGCAACTCGAAAAAGCAATTCAATATATCAAAGATAACCCCAGACGGTATCTTATCCGACGTAATTATCCCGACTTATTTCAACGCCATCTGCAGCTCTCCATCGGTTCTTACGAATACGCCGCTTATGGAAATATTTTTCTATTGAAGTCTTTTCGTCTTATCCCCATCAGAATCCACCGCTCCTGGAGTGAGCAACAATTCAGCGATTATCATTCTTCAAGTCTAAAACATATCAATCAAGGAGCAATTCCAATTTCTCCGGCTATTCATCCCGCCGAAAAAGCAATAATACGAGATGCCATAGAGAGCGGAAGCAGTGTCATTCTTCTTCGCGATTTAAGTTTCAACGAACGCTTCAAACCACAAGGAGCATACTTCGATTTATGCGCTGCCGGCAGACTCCTTCTTCTCAGTCCATGGCCTGATAATCATCAACGGCGCTCCAAAGCGGGATATACAGAATTTCACTCCATGAACGATCATGCCGCCCGAATAGCGGCCCTCCCTCCGACTGCCCGCTTCTCCATCTCCACTCCCACTCAACTCCGCCCCCTCCCTAAAAAGCCATAGAATCATTTAAGGGAAGTAGCGCCTGCCTTCCTCATATCGGGATACTCTATATAAGCGGCTGAAGCCGCCTCCGGGAGACTCCGGAAGGCGGCTTCAGCCGCTTGGGGTAGGGGGTCAGTTGACGGCGAGGAGGTGGAGGTCGAAGATGAGGGTGGAGAAGGCGGGAATGCCGGGCTGGCTGAATTTGCCGTATGCCATGTCGGAGGAGAGGTAGAGCTCCCAATGATCGCCGGGACGCATCTGCTGCAGGGCAATCGTCCAACCGGGGATGAGATCGCGCAGACGGAATGCAGGGGGAACTCCATCCATATCGGCGTCGAAAATCTTGCCGTCAATCGTGCGTCCTTCGTATCTTACGGTCACGACACTTGTCGGCTTCGGTGAGTTGCCCTCTTTGTCTCCGGACTCTATCACCCGATATAATACTCCCTTTGTTATCTCTTTTACTCCGGGTTCTAATGCTTTTGCCTTAAGCCATTCAAGGTTTTTATCTCGGTAGGCTTCTCTGTCTGCTTTTTTCATCTTATTTCAGTATATGCTGCGGGATACGTCTCCCGGGCTTATTTGAGGCGTGTGATAAGCTTGGAGTATGCGCGGTCGGCTTTCGCTCGCGCTTCTTCGAGAGTGTCGGCTGTAGCAAGAATGACCGCCATACGGCGATGTCCATGAACCTCCGGCTTGCCGAAGATACGAAGGTCGGTTCCGGGTTCGGCAAGCACCTCTTCGAGATTGTCGAATTCCATCTCGGATGTGTCTCCTTCCACTACTACGGCACGCGATGCCGACGGACCGAAGAAGCGGATTTCAGGCACGGGCAGACCAAGCAGTGCGCGGGCATGCAGTCCGAACTCGCTTCTGTCCTGCGAAATCATTGTGACCATTCCCGTATCGTGAGGACGCGGAGAGACTTCGCTGAATATTACATCATCGCCCTTAATGAAGAGTTCCACACCGAATATGCCGTAACCTCCGAGCGCATCCGTGATCTTTTTCGCTATTTCCTTAGCACTTTCAAGAGCCTTCGGACTCATGGGCTGAGGTTGCCAGGAGTAACGATAGTCACCATTTTCCTGAATATGACCTACGGGTTCGCAATATACAGTGCCTGACACAGAACGAAGCGTCAGGAGCGTTATTTCATAGTCGAAGTCTACGAATCCTTCTACAATCACACGCCCTGCGCCTGCGCGTCCACCTTCCTGAGCCTCGCGCCATGCTGCATCAATGTCGGCAGCCGCACGAATGACACTCTGACCATGACCGGAACTGCTCATCACCGGTTTTACGACACAAGGCATCCCTATCTCCTTGATTGCTTCGTCAAATTCCTCGCGTGTGGAGGCGAAGCGATAGGGGGAGGTAGGCAATCCGAGTTCTTCCGCTGCCAGGCGGCGTATACCCTCGCGATTCATCGTCAGCCAAGCGGCGTTGGCAGTGGGAGTGACATTATAGCCTTCCTTTTCCAGTTCTACGAGCACCGGAGTCGCGATAGCCTCGATTTCGGGGATTATATGATCAGGCTTCTCAAGTTCGATAACTCTACGCAGTTCTTCGGCGTCGAGCATGTTCAGAACGTGGCTGCGATGAGCAACTTGCATTGCCGGGGCATTGGCATAGCGATCGCAGGCGATTACTTCAACTCCGAGGCGCATCAATTCGAGAGCGACCTCCTTCCCAAGCTCGCCGCTGCCGAGCAAAAGCGCTCTGCGGGCAGATGGGGTAAATACAGAACCTATTTTTGTCATAAATCTCTTTTCCTTAAGAAATACATGACAAAGTTACACAATTAGTTCCTATTTCGCAAAAAGACTACCAAAAAGGGGAGAAAGGGACCGCCACCCGGGTTAACCTTCCGGGCGGCAGTCTTTATAAACAGTAACTAAAAAGTGAGTGTGATTCTTAATAATCAATTATTATTATTCATATAGACATGAGAATCTATCCGATGGAGAGTATGGGATTCTCAATCGGAATTACAAGGTTATAGTAAATATTTTAGGGAGGCGGGGTTTTCCCCGAGTATTCAGTTTGAAATGCGCTCGATGCTGACAATCAGCTTTGAAACAGAAAGAGAAAGGCAAGAAAGGAGGTAACATAAAAAAACAAGTTGCGTCGGGCTTCCTCTCCTCGGCAGTAGGTAGAAAAACAAAGCGTAGGAATCTGTATCTGTTGCTATCCTACTCCTTGAGGCTTCTCGCATTGCCCATCAATAGTCGGACAGCAACCGCAGAAGCCCACGCTGATATATGCAATCATGACTCCGGACAGCATTTCTCACGAAACACCAGCGCGAGCCGGACATTACATATCCACGGGCATCTACCGCTGCCAAATCCCTGACTATTGATAGAAATTTTGCGAGAATTTCAAGGAGTCAAGATTCAGCGCCGATAAACGCTTCAAAAATAATATATGATACTTTTTTTCAAGTATCATCAGCCCGCCTCACTTTACCCAATCGTGGGCTCTGCGTCGCAGGTCTGTGTCCGCAAAAATAATACAAATTTCAAAATCCACCAAAATAATCTACATCTTTTAACCAAATCCAGGATCGGACATTCTCAGACATTTCGGGAGTATCAAAGTTAATTTCAATGTTAATTTTGTGAATATGATAATTTTTCATTAACTTTGCCCGCGTTACGAGGAGTTAAATTGCATTACTTCTCGGAGTTATTTAGTTTCCATTATAATGCACATTGTCGTTATCATCTTCCACATAATAACGGATGCATTAACCTATACTTATACCATCATTTTATAATTTATACCATAAACTTTTTAATTCATGGAAAAAATCTTTCTTAGACGGACATTGCCGCTACTTGCCGTTGGCATATTGGCAAGTTGCGCATCACAGAGTCCGGATCAACCTGACAAGCCGGTCAACGGCAAAGCCGATCCCCTTACATTCACCACTAATCTCAAGGGGCTGACACGCGCCACTGAGACCGAGTTTGAATCCGGAGATGCAATAAGCATTTTCGCCGTAAAGCAAACCGAAGGTAATAACGACATTATTCTAAACCCATCAGGAAATCACTTCCAGAACCTTGAGTTTATCTACGATGGCTCTCAATTTCTTTCCACACCCGAAGTGTATAAGGCTGACTCGGAGAATCTTGCTTACTTCGCAGTGTATCCTTATTCGGAAAGCAATTCTTCGATTTTCTCATTCTCTGTGAATACAGATCAGAGCAGTCGTGATTCATACACCAGTAGCGACCTCTGCACATCTTCCACGGGCTATATCGCCGACTCCCGACCGAACCTCACTTTTTTCCATCGTCTCTCAAATCTGGTGGTGACTCTTGAAGGAAATCATCTTGGAGGTGACCTCACTGTGGAGTACCTTAATGCAGCGACCACGGCAGATGTCAATCTCAACGCGCTGAGCATAAACTCTACAGAAGACCGAGCTACAATTATTCCCAATGAATACGGCACCAATACATGGCGTGCTATTGTAGCGCCCCGCACCTACACAGCCGGAGAACCCATCGTCAGAGCAACTCTGAACGGCAAAACTTATGATTTGGCAGCTCCTTCTAATATTGAGCTGGCATCCGGCAAGCAAGTCAATATTCAGCTCCGTATAGTTAATGAAGTGCCGGTTATAGTAAGCGGCGATATCTATCCATGGAATACCGGAGGAGAAATCAATTATGTCATCCCGGTAGAAATTCTGGAGAAACTCGACGACCATATCTCTATCAATTATGGCATTAATCCTCCGAATATCGAAGGTTGCTATCTTCTTGATCCTCTGGAATGTGTCTACTGCGAGGATTATGGAAATGGAGGCTACGAACCGGGATATATCGTCAATAGCATGTATGTTCTCTTCCACGACCAGGATATGACTGCACGCACAGTGAATTACTCAGAAGTCACTGTCAATCAGTCATCATATTCAATCGGAAACGGAGCTTTCATTTCCGGATCCGGAAATAAATTCTCGGTATTCTTCTCGATAGAAGGCGAATCCGGAGGCATATATGTTAAAGAAGCTCTCGTGATCTCCGGAGAAAAGACTGCCGAGGGTGTCAAAGATTTGGAATACGCCTTTGTCATGGTGGATAAAGGGGACGATTCCGAACATCTGCTGATGGACAAGGGCATTTTCCGTGTGTTCAGGGATGGCAACGGAGTTGCGCTCAATGCGACATGGCCCGACTTCAATATTCCCTCCCGACCGGCACCCTTATCCTTGAATATATTAAATTCCCAACTTCTTCGCTATCGTAAATAATCTCTATGATACCAAATATGAAAACTAAAATAAGATTCACACTGATGTCAGCTCTGCTTATCGGACTGACAGGATGTAGCGAAAAAGACATTCCCGCAGGCAACGGAAATTCGGGAGACGTCATTTTTCGCGCTGTTATGAACCCCTCCGTACGCTCTACGGAAACTGAGTTTGAAGCCAACGATGCAATTGGCGTATTCGCCGTGCGCCCTGATGGCACCAACATCGACCTCCGTGCGTCCAACTATGCAGATAACGTAAAGCACATATTCGATGGTGTCAGCTTCCGGGCAGAGGGTGATGGAATCAAGAAAGATGAGGATGAATATCTTGCCTATTATGCTGTCTATCCCTATCAGGTTACATGCGGAGCTTCATTTAACTTTGTAGTTGCGGCAGATCAATCCACTCACGAAGCATATACCTCAGGCGACCTTTGCACAGTCTCCACCACAGCGTTAAAAGAGGCTGAGGTTGAACTGAAATTTTATCATCGTCTGTCACGACTTGTCGTAAACGTCAGCGGATTCAATATCGCGGGTAATCTGGATATGGAATTGATCAATGTCTATTCAGGAGCCATTGCAGACCTCAACAGCAATACCTTTACAGCCGATCCCTCTTCCGAGAAAATTAATATCAAGGCGAATCAGGAGTCAGCTAATTCTTACTCAGTTATTATTCCTCCGCAGACAATAGCAGCGAATCAGGAATTGGTGAAAGTCAACCTTAACGGCAGAGAATTCCGAATCAAGACTCCGAGTGCGCTTGAATTTGCTTCCGGACGCTCCTACAGTCTCAATGCAACTGTCATCAACGGTGAGATAGTATTAGGCACAGGTCAGATCGTGCCCTGGGATAATCAGACTGTAGAAGATAAGTTCACGGAAAACTTCTTTGCTATTGAAGATGCGAATTTTGTCAACGCCGAATTTACAGAAGGTTCAGACTCTTCAGATCCCTTTGAGATCTCTGCAAATGAAAGTGCTTTGGCAGGAGGAATGAACTTCATCACCATCAACTGCGATCAGGAATATGAAGCATTTGAACTCAGCGTAAAGGGACAGACCGGATATTGGGAATATTATCCTGAAAGCGCAACCACCCGTTCCTCACATTCCTACACAATTCCTATCCTCTACGGCACATCTTTTGCACAAGATATGGAGATGCTCGTGTGCGGACGAAAGCAGGATGGCACAAAATCTATCGGCTATAACGTCAACTTCAACTATGTTGAGAGTAAATCAGGCGATCTGAATATCAATCTGACTTTTTCTACTCCCAAGGATGTTGACCTGCACCTGTACACCCCCTCCGGCAAGCATATCTACTACGGCGATCGCGGCGGCACTACGACTATTGACGGAGAATCTGTAGAATACGGACTTGATCATGATTCCAATGCAGCTTGTAGTCTCGATTACCTCAATAATGAAAATATATTTATCCCTGCTCAGCTCATTGAAGAGGGGACGTATAGAGTCGTTGTCAATATGTATAGTAATTGCGACCATAATGTCAGCTGCGATTGGTCAGTTGTAGCGCGTTACCGCGGTGAGATTATCCCCAACGAAATGGATGGATTAGGTAATCCGGTCGCTGACACATATTCTCCTTCCTGTGGATCAGGGGATATGACTACTGTAATGACATTCACACTTCATCCGGGCACAAACCAAAATCGTGTGCGTAATCTTCTTCAGAATATGAAAGTCACTCCCCGCAAACTGACGAAGGCTGAGAAGGATAAAATCGAAGATGATTACTACGACAATAAATAATCCTGCCGATCTTTCATCGGAGATTATATAAATTATTACTGTCGTCCACTAAAAATTTTAGAGGACGACAGTAATTATTTATAACCACTGTTTAATTCACTGATGGGGATGGACCTCACGAATTTGTTGCTTTGATATATCTTGCGGTTATGCCGGGATTCACACTGACACTTGGCTTCGCCTCGTGTATACAGGATTCCACGGATTTAGGACAAAAAGAGTACATTTCGTTATTGAGCAGAATCCCTCCGGCAATAACACCGCAAATGTTATCAGTTCAGAGTTTTTAATAGGAATTGGAAGGAATATCAGTGAGCGCAATGACCGCTATAAGGATTGATGGCAACGGATCACACGATCTCGAAATAACGCTCTTGGAGGCAACTGAATCGCCTCCGGATGCCGACGAAATCTAAATATGGGACTTGTCTTTTTTAATTGGTAACTCTATCTTTTATCTCTCCAGAAGTTGGACTCCACTAATTATGTTTTAGCGGAGTAATAATATAAAACGAAGCTACCCGGCATACATTGGAATATGCCGGGTAGCTTTTTTATGGGACGTAATTGTCTTTAGGTCTTGGATGAGGAGATTCGAGGGGAGGGGAGGAGGGGGTGGGGGGATCAGAGGTTGGGGAATGTAGACTGCCAGCCTGAGTTCTGGGTTACACCTGCGCCGGTGTTGATCTCATCGTCGGGGATGGGATAGACACAATCTGAAACATTGTAGTTTGAGAATGTCCATTTTACGCTCGGAGCGCCTGTCGCGTAGATGTTCGCACCTTTACCCCAGCGACGAAGGTCCCACAGACGATGACCCTCCTGGAAGAGTTCGCGGGCGCGTTCATCCTTAAGGAATGAGTAAAGACCATCCTTGTCGGAGGGAAGATCGGCAGTCGATGTGATGGCAGGATTACGCTTTGCAACTGCCAGGAGATAATCTGCAGCTTCTGTCACTTTGTTCTGCTGAAGTGCTGCCTCAGCCTGAATGAGGAACATCTCCGGAGCATTGATGAGATAACATGTGCCGACTGCCGGATTGCCCGAAAGGTTCTGGAACTTACCACCTGTAAAGATGGGAATATTCGGAGTGCTGTCCGAGCTGTAGCCCCATACTGCGCGTCGGCAGTCATCTTCAGCCATGACGCTCGAGAGCCAGGGGGAGGGGGAGTAGGAATAAGTGCTCCAGATTGTGCCGCTTGAGTTAGCGCTCCAGTTGGTCTGCTGGTCAATCGCGAGATAGAAGAATGACTCATAGTTGCTGCCGCCGCCGTTATAGAGTGAGCGATAGGCAGTCGGAGTTATTACGAGTTCACTCACATTGCCGAGTTCAAGAGCATCCTTTGCAGCCTGCGCAGCCTCAGCCCATTTCTCTTCATAGAGATATACTCGCGCCTGCAGACCCTTTACAGCTGCCGGAGTGAAGTAGACGAGCTCTTCGGAGTATTCCCCCGCTTCATCGAAAAGCTGAAGGGCTTTGCTGAGATTATTCTCAATTGCTGTATAAGTTTCACCAACTGTGGAGCGCTTCACATTATCATTCGCGCCGACGGGAGTCGATACGAGCACAATACCCGGCTCTGCAGAATAGTCCTTGCCGTTGACTTTCACCTGATGTGCAAAACCATTGACGAGCACGAGTTCAGCGTATGCACGCAAAGCGTGAGCCTCTGCCTGATAGCGCTTCAGGAGCGCCACTTCTTCTTCGTTCTTCAAAGTCGGAGCAAGCTCTTCGGCAGCCACGATGATGCGGGTAGCATTGTCGATGACCTTATAGCCATATTCCCAGACATCTTTGAGCAGAACACTCGTATTCTTGGGCTGGAATTGATACAAATCATTGAAGTGCGCGGATTTCTGATTCCAGTAAGTGACGTCGGAAGCAAGATCACCCCAGATTGTAGCCTCTGTGCCGGCAAATTCATAATAGGAGAGGGCATAATATGCTCCGTTGAGGGCATAGCCGATATTCTCCACATTGTTAAGGGCGGTAGCGGAGTCTACCTGACCGAACATATCGGTCTCCAGAAATTTGTCACCGCATGACGCAAGCGAACCTGCAAGGAGGAGGGCGGCGAGTGATTTGATATATGTTGTCTTCATATTATTCCAAGTTTAAAGTAGTTGATATATCTCAGGTTCGAAATCAGAATGAAATCTGCACGCCGCCTGTGAATGTGAATGCTGCGGGATACTGCCATGCCACTACGCCGTTAGCGTATGTGTCCGGATTGTAGCCGATAAACTCTTTCTTAGTCCAGGTCGCGATGTTATCCATGTTGATGTAGAAGCGAACCTTCTCCATGAGAGCCTTGCGGGTGATGGAAGCAGGGAGGGTATAGCCGACGCTGATGTTGGAGAGGCGGATGTAAGAACCATCCATAAGCCAGCGGCTTGAATAGTTGCCCTGTGTAGTCTGATAGGGGTCGCTGTAGATATATTCGGGATAAAGAGCGTTAGTGTTGGTCGGAGTCCAGGAATTATCCACGAGTGTCTGGAGCGGAGTCATGAGCGACATGCCCCAACCTGTGAACGCATGACCTGAGTTGAAGACCTTATTTCCGGCACGATAATTGAATGTCACGCTCAGATCGAAGCCCCAGCCGCGTGCAGTCACACCGAACGCACCGAACACTTTCGGATCGGCAGAACCGACATAACGCTTCGCTGCATCGCCATATACTTCAGTAGTCTCATCGCCTGTCGCGTTGAGGTAATAGAGAGCCTTACCGTTTTCGGGATTCACACCTGCAT
Organism: Bacteroides sp.; assembly: GCA_014803765.1. Classification (GTDB taxonomy): domain Bacteria; phylum Bacteroidota; class Bacteroidia; order Bacteroidales; family Muribaculaceae; genus Lepagella. Next base: position 23,791 of record JAAVBC010000010.1, read on the forward strand.
ATTCAGGCATGTAGAACTGACGATAAGAGCGACCCTCCTCGAGAATCTGATAAGTGTAAGACACGGAGCCGTTGGCAAGCTTGAGGATTTTATTCTTGTTCCAGGTCATGTTGACGAAAGCGTTGACAGTAGCCTTGTCGTTAGTGAAGACTGTGCCGCTCAAGCCGAGTTCGATACCTGTATTGCGGATCTTACCGATGTTCTTATAGACGGAAGCCAGACCGGTTGTCATTGAGATGGGCACCTGATAGAGTGCATCTGCAGTGTCTTCGTTATAGAAGTCGAAAGTAAGGTTTGCGCGATTGAACACACCGAAATCAAAACCTACGTCAAACTTGCGTGAAGTCTCCCAAGTGAGTTCATCGTTGGCAAGCTGATAGGGGCGCATGCCCGGGACGTTGTTGTAGTTGTAGCCGGTGTTGTAGAAGCCGCGTGCAGCATAGAGAGAGGGGAGACCCTGGTTGCCGACTGTACCGTATGATACGCGGAGATCAGCGTTTGAAAGCCAAGTCTTGTCCTGAAGGAAGCTTTCCTGAGTCAGACGCCATTTCGCACCGACTGACCAGAAGTTACCCCAACGATGATTCGCACCAAAGACTGACGAACCGTCGCGACGATAAGAAGCCGAGAAGAAATAGCGGCTCATAAGAGCATAGCGTGCATCGATGAAGTAGGAAGCGAGGCGGCTCTGTTCCTGAGCATAGCCGGAGTCGAGAGAAGCGCCTGTGGCAGCCATGTCGCGGACGCCCTCAGCTGCGAAAGGATAGTCCATGCGTGCGTAATAGTCCTGAGAATATTCATAACGCTGCATTTCCTGACCGAGCAGGACATTGAAATCATGAATATCATTGAATGTCTTGTTCCAGCCGATTGTATTGGTCCATGTCAATGTGGAAGTGCGTGATGTGTATTTCTGACCAAGACCGTTATAGTCCATACCCTGCGGGTTTGTCACTGCGCTCCAGTACTGATAGCCGACCTGATTGAGAAGGTTGACACCGAAGTTTGTCTTCACATAGAAGCCGAAGGGGAGGTTGACCTGAAGCCAGGGATTGGCTGTGAAAGTCTGGTTGACAGTCTGGTCAAGGTCGCCGACCTTTGAATCCTGAAGTGCCAGAGGGTTATAGTTATAGATGTTGGCGTATGAGCCGTCTGCATTATAGATCGGGTCCATCGGAGTCATTGAAGAGACTGCCGCTACGAGAGGACTCGACATGGAGCCGGTAGTAGCCTGAGAGAAGTTATTATTCAAAGAGTATGAATAAGCCGCATTCACACCTGCTGCAAACATCTTCCAGGAAGTATCCAGATTCACACGTCCGGAGTAACGCTTGTTGGACGAACCGATGACGATACCCTTCGTGTCAATGAATCCCAGAGATACGTAATAGTTTGTCTTATCCGCAGTGCCGGAGAAGGACACATTGTAATCCTGATAGTATCCTTTGCGGGTGATTGCATCCATCCAGTCAGTGCTGGTCACGCCGTCCCATCCGAAGTAATCCTGCATTTCGCCGAACGCTTCATCGTAAGAAATGGGATCGCCGAGAAGTTCATTATAACGCTGATAACCGCGTGCGAAGAGATCCATAGTCTGCTTCGCATTGGCGAACTTCATTCTGTTATGTTGCATGGTAGAGAAACCCTGCTTCACATCGATATCCAGTTTGAACTTGGAGGAAGCGCCGCGCTTCGTCGTGATGACGATCACGCCATTTGCCGCACGCGAACCATAGATAGCCGTTGCGGCAGCATCCTTCAGCACAGTCACACTCTCGATATCCGAAGGGTTATAGGCTGCCATCGGGTCAAAAAGGTTGTTGCCGTCGGAATCCATACCCTCGGCAGTAGATGCTACGGGAACTCCATCAACTACATACAAAGGCTGAGAGTTGGAAGAGAGCGAACCGAGGCCGCGCACATATACTGAGCCGAATGTGCCGGGAGAGGAAGTGGAATTGTTATACTGAAAACCTGTCACATTACCTTCCAGACCTTTCACAAGGTTCGTGTCAGACGTCTTCTGAATAGTTGCGCCGCTTACAGCGGAAGAAGCGCCGGTGAAAGCCTGCTTGGAGACTGTGCCGTAACCTGTCACGACAACCTCCTTAAGAGTGGAGGTCTCCTGCAATTTCACAACCATATTGGCGGAGATATTCTCCACAATAGGATTTGTGCCTACATAGGAGAACTTGAGTTTCTTAACTCCATCAGGGATAGTCAACGTGAAGTTGCCGTCGATATCAGTTGACGTGCCTACCTTTGCATCGGGAGTCATTACAGTCGCACCGATCAACGGCAGACCGTCTTCAGCGCTCAAGACAGTTCCCTGCACCACCTGATCCGCATAAGCGGACATAGCCAGCAGCGAAGTTGCCGAAAGTGAAAGTAACAGTTTTTTCATATTTTTCTCGATTTAGTTAATATTTACACCTTAAGATTTCCTTTATGCCTGAACCTTTCGGGTTAGTTGCTTTTTGACGACGAATTAATCAAAATCCATCTTTTTGTTTAAAATTTCTTAATAAACGTTCAAATTGTAGAAATTGTTTTATCATAAATTAACATAGGGTTAACATCATTTTACATTAAATTCCGAGTTTTAGAGAATATTTATCGTTATTCAATAAATAATTAAGATTTATCAGTAAAAAAATTTTTTTATTTTTTTTGAAAAAAGTTGAGATTTATCCGGTATAGTTACGAAGTTCATTATATTTTTGTCAAAAATTCAACTAAATGCTACCTATAAAATGAGAAAGACACCAAACGGAAAGAATGGAGCCGTCAGCGAATTATTTGAAGAGTTCATAGAAAAGCATGTCACGATAGAAGGGATTGCAGCCGATTTTGCCCAACTGACGCCCTATCGTCGGCTTGCTATGCTTGAGAAATTCGCTGCCTATGTATCTCCGAAAATGAAATCAATCGAAATGGATGTCAGCCATGAAAGTGTATCGCCCGATATGTTCACCCTGATGCGCCATCTCAAAGACTCCGCAAGCCAATCGGAAAGCCAATCGGAAAATTAGCCCGCCAACCCAACCCGGAAGGCGGACTTACTTATCCCTCGAATTTTCTGCAACTGACAGCATTTACATCCTTTTCTCATCTCTTTCGCCACTCACTTCGCCACTTACTGTCAAAAACTGTTGACAAATCACAGAATTTTAATTAACTTAGCAGGAAATTTATATTTATCATAATTTTTCATTTAACTAAATAAATTCAATTTAATTGTATCCATGAATCTCTTGAAACGAACATTAGCGGGTGCGCTTCTTGCTGCCACTGCTATGTCCGCGAGTGCAGCGACTACTTTTGTAGGCGACCGCACAGATTTTCGCGACGAAACTATCTACTTTGCAATGACCACCCGCTTCTATGACGGCGACCCCGCCAATAATGTCTGCGGATGGGATCATCAGAATGTTCAGATCGCCCATAAAGACCCCGACTGGCGAGGTGACTTCAAGGGCTTGATCGACAAACTTGACTACATCAAGGCTCTCGGCTTTACTGCAGTGTGGATCACTCCCGTAGTCCAGAACTGCTCCGGCACTGACTTTCACGGCTATCACTCCATGGACTTCTCCAACGTCGATCTCCGCTATGAATCCCGCAAGGAATGGGGATGCGCCGAGGACGTGAAATTCCAGGATCTTATCGATGCCGCTCACGCAAAGGGCATGAAGATTATTCTCGACATCGTGTTGCAGCATACTTCCAACTTCGGTGAGAAGTATTTCTGCGAGCTCTTCGAACGCGACCAGAATATCCGCAATCAGGCAAGCCCTGAGGCTTCTCTTCATCCCGTCGACATCCTCGGCGGCGAGGCTTACTGGAATCAGATCCCCGAAGCGCAGTATCAGCAGCGCTTCAAATATCTGAAGAACACCGATGGTCAGAACCACGACTCCAACAACTACTGGCATCACGTCGGCGCCGGCTGGAACTGGGATGAACCCAACCGCTGGTGGGGTCAGATCGCAGGCGACTGCGTTGACCTCAACACTGAGAACCCGGCTGTCGTAGATTATATGGTAGAGTGCTACGGCAACTTCATCAAGATGGGTGTCGACGGCTTCCGTATCGACACTACAGGTCATATCTCTCCGCTGACTTTCAACGCAGCTTTCATTCCGCGTTTCGAGGAGCTCGGCGAGCAGTATAAGAGCAAGCGCCTCAACCAGGCTCCTTTCTATATGTTCGGTGAGTGCTGCGCACGCTTCGGTCAGGTTATCTATCGCGGTCAGCATGTCCTCTCTTCCCACTATTACACATGGAAATCCGATCCCGCTCTCGTCAGCGAGTTCAATACTTTCACTGCCGACTGGTGGGCGAAGCAGAATGTGCCCGAAGGAGCAGCTCCTCTCGGCAACATGCTGACATGCGAGAAGGATAACGGCACTGTGCATAACTCCGATAATGTGTTCATGAAGAACGGCGCATGGCATGAACCCGATTACTCTCAGTCTTCCGGCTTCAATGTAATCGACTTCCCGATGCACTATAACTTCAATTCCGCAGGCGACGCTATCCGCATCGCTAAGGAGGGCGACCATTATTATAATGACGCATCTTGGAATGTGGTATATGTCGATTCTCACGACTACTGCCCCGGTCCGAACGATGGCACACGCTTCAACGGCGGCACAGCTACTTGGGCTGAGAACATGGCGCTGATGTTTACATTCCGCGGTATCCCCTGTATCTACTACGGCTCAGAGGTGGAATTCCAGAAAGGTTGCAAGGTTGACGCAGGCGGCACTGATATGCCGGTTTCTGAATCAGGTCGCGCCTACTTCGGTCATTACCTCGAAGGCAATGTGAAAGCTACTGACTTCGGCGTATACACTGCCGACGGCAACGCTGCGAAGACTCTTAATGCCGATCTCGCTCAGCATGTACGCCGCCTCAACATGATTCGTGCGGCTGTCCCCGCTCTCCGTAAAGGTCAGTACACATTCGACGGCTGCTCCGCTAACGGCGGCTATGCCTTCAAACGCGCATGGAAAGATTCTTACGCTCTCGTGACAATCAACGGCGGCGCAACATTCACTAATGTTCCCGCAGGCAAATACACCGACCTCGTGACCGGTAAGACCTACAACGGCGGCGGCTCAATCACTGTCGACGCTCCCAAGACTCAGGGTCAGCTCCGCGTGCTCGTGAAGGACTGGAAGGGTGGCAAAGTCGGCGAAGACGGCAAATTCATCTACTCCACTTCTGCCGTAGCTCACGGCGGCTCAGTATCCTTCACTGACCCGGGTGCTACTCAGTTCTATACTTCTGATGACGCAGTAGGCGCTCCCTCCGTGACTCTTTCTCCCAACGGCGGCTCCTTCAAGACTCCCACCCAGAATGTGACAGTCGCTCTCAGCGAGACTGCTGCTTCAGGCTGGTATAAAGTCGGCAATAACGCTCAGCAGAACCTTTCTGCAGGTCAGCAGAAGACTGTGACTATCGGCGAAGGGATGTCATTCGGTGACTCTGTCACTATCACATGGGGCGCTAAGGACTCAGCAGGCAAGGAATACACCGGCAAGGCTACCTACAAGAAGGTTGACCCGAACGCAGTGATCACTATCTACGTGACTGCACCCTCCGCTCCCAACATCTACGCTTGGGGCACCAACGATGCAGGCGCGAACGTAGAACCCTGCGGTGCATGGCCCGGCAAAACTCCGACACTCACTACTGAAATCGACGGCAAGACATTCTATTATGTCACTGTCGACGACCTCTCCAGCGTCAACGTAATCTTCAACAACGGCGGTGCACAGACCGGTAACATCGAGGGCATCACTGAGGACGTATATTATGAGTATGACGGCGGTTCAAACGCTACAAAACTCGATATGAATGTCACTCCCTCTGCAAGTGTTCGCTTCTCTCCCAATGGCGGCAACTTCACCGACACTCAGACAGTCACTGCGACTGCCTATAACGCTACTTCCGCATGGTATGAAATCGGCTCTACCGGCAAGAAATATTTCTCCGGCAATGTGACATTCACTATCGGCGCAAATATGGCTGATGGCGAAAGCGTGACAGTAAGCTGGGGTGCAGTCGGTAACGACGGCGCTACTAAGACCGGCAACGTCACATTCACCAAGACTGCCCCGATTGAGATCGGCAAGAACGTAGTCTACTTCGACAACAATGCAAACTGGGGTCAGGTCTACATCTATTCTTGGGATAATGACGGCGCAGTTGAACACTTCGGCGCATGGCCCGGCAAAGCGTTGACCGAGACCACTGTCGTAAACGGCAAGACTGTATATTACATCGAGATCCCCAATGCTGTTGACGCTACTCAGGTAATCTTCAACAATGGCAACGGCACTCAGACTACCGACCTTCCCTTTAAGGCAGGCTTCATCTACAATGCTAATGGAGATATCATCAGCGGCGTGAACTCTATCTTCAACGATGAAGATGCAGAACCCGAGTATTACACTCTCCAGGGTGTTCGCGCCTACAACCCCTCTGCCGGAATCTACATCGTCCGCAAGGGTAGCAAGACCTACAAAGCTCTCGTTCGCTAATTGATGGCGGAAAGCCAAAACCTATAGCAATATCCCCGACGCAATCCCGCGCCGGGGATATTTTTTTTGAGTCTGATTAAACAAATTTCACATTTTAGTGTCTATAATATAAATTTTATTAAATATTTAGACTTATTAAATAAGTAATGCCGCTCACGCATGAATAAAAATTTCTTTTTATCTCCCCGCATCTATGCCGGAATTTTATTCCTATCCCCGTTGATAGCTGCAGGAGAAGATATTCCCATTGCCATAAATGAGAAATTTACGGCTGCCGATATAACTATGCCCCCGGCACAGGAACTCCCCTCCGAATGGAGTTTCTCCGATTGCATCGACTGGGCAGCCGCCAATACGACCTCCATCCGCCGCAATATGCTCGATATTCTTCAGGCAGAACAGGATGTACTCTCCGCTAAGGATGGGTGGCTCCCGAGCGTAGGTTTCAATACCCGCCAGAGCTATACAAACTTCCCCTCCGCCTATGAAGGACAGAACGGCAACACCTATGGAAGCACTTACGGCATATCCGCCGACTGGACCGTCTGGGACGGCAATCTCAGAAAATATAAGATTGAGTCTTCAAAACTCCTCCTTTCGCAGAAATATCTCGCTGAGGAGGATCAGCTGAAGACACTTAAGTTGGGTATCTTAGAGGCATATATGAATATACTCTATGCCCGGGAAGCAGTGGAAATAGCAGAGCAGACCCTTGAAGTCAGCGATGCGCAGACAAAAAGAGCTTACGCACTGATGGAATCCGGACGCACTTCCAAAGTGGACTATGCCCAGATCGAGAGCCAACGTGCCCAGGATGAGTATAATCTCGTGCAGGCGAACAACAACCTTGCCAACGCATGCCTCTCCCTGAAAAAGATTCTGGAACTCGGACTGACCACTGAAATGACCGTCAAGGAAGTGAAATTTCCGGATTCGGAAGTAAATGCTCCCTTACCCGATAAGAATGCCGTCTATTCCTCCGCCATCGCATGGCTCCCCCAATTCCGAAGCAATGAATTGAGCAAGGAGATTTACGCCAATGACATCAAGGCGGCTAAAAGCACCCGACTCCCTCAGATATCCCTCTCCGGCGGCGTTTCTACCGGTTATACTTCCGGCGGACCGGGATGGGGTTCTCAGATGGGGCACAACTTCAATGAGAATATCGGGCTGAATCTGAATATCCCCATCTTCGATGCCAATTCCGCTAAACGAGCGGAGGCGAAAGCACGCCTTTCCTCACTTGACTATGATCTTACACTGAAATCTCTCAGCGACGATCTTTCAAATACTCTGGAAAGTCTCTATATCGATTCATCCAATGCTCGCGCAGGATATCAGGCAGGTCTTTCCAGACTTGAAGCTGCATCACTCACCAATGACCTGACCTCCCGCCAGTTCGAGTTAGGTCTTGTTAATCCTCTGGAGTTACTGACTGCCCACAACAATCTTCTCACGGCACGCCTTGAGCTTCTTCAGAGCAAATATATGTCTATACTTGCCTCGAAGACTATAAATTTCTATCTTACAGGCAATGTGACGCTCCCCTGAGATGCAAAATATAACAGAATCCCCCTTATTTAAATCAAATATTCATAAGCAAAGAATGAGACACTACATAACGTCCGCATGCGCTTCGGCAGCGCTGATCTTCTCGCTCGCTTCATGCTCGGATAAAGGAGCCATGCAAGTGGAGACCTACACCGTCAGCGAGACCTCTATGTCTGAAATAGTGACCGCGACCGGCACTATGGAATCCGTCACTTCCGTCGATGTCGGCACACAAGTGACCGGCATAGTCTCCCAACTGTTAGTTGACTTCAACGACATTGTAAAGAAAGGGGAACTAATTGCCGAAATTGACAAGACTCTGCTCAGCGCCGAAGTCGAAAGCGCCAACGCCTCTCTGGCAAGCGCCAAAGCTCAGTTCGAATATGCTCAACAGAATTATAACCGTGATCTTGCACTGCATAAGGAGAAACTGATCTCGGATTATGAATTCCAGACCACGCTTAAGGATTATCAAGTGGCGAAGATGAATTATGAGAAGACGCAGGCTGATCGTGTGCGTGCCGCCACTAATCTCGGTTATGCTGAAATCTATTCTCCAATCGACGGAATTGTCGTATCGCGCGAGGTAGAGGTTGGTCAGACTGTCGTATCAAGTATGAATGTGGCGAATCTGTATGTAATAGCCGATCTTGACCACATGCAGGTTGTCGGCAATGTCGATGAAGCTGATATAGGTCAGGTTAAAGTGGGGCAGCATGTCACATTTACAGTAGACTCATATCCCGATGACACTTTCACGGGGACTGTCACCCAAGTGCGTATCTCCCCGACGACGACCAACAATGTAGTCACTTACGAAGTCATCGTCAGCACTGAGAATCCCGACCATAAACTTCTCCCCGGCATGACCGCGAACCTGTCGATCTATACTCTCGAACTCGACAATATACTTGCAGTTCCCCTCAAAGCGATGAAGTTCAATCCGGAATTCGCTCAGGGTGAGGATATGAAGGATATGCCTAAGTTAGTGCCTCTCGACAGTGTCTGCAAAAATTCCGTATGGGTGCTTAAGGAAAATAATCAGCTTGTGCAGACTCCCGTGGAAGTCGGCATGTCAAACAGTGTATATCAGCAGATCACCGGAGGACTCAAGCCGGGCGACAAAGTGGCAATCCAGATTTCAGAAGCATCTGATGAAGGGAATCCGCAAGGAGCCAAGAAAGAAGAAAACCCCTTCATGCCCAAACCGCCGGGACAACGTAACAAGACTAAGAAATAAGCCCTTCCTCCGCCATGTCAAAAGAAATTATCAAGATAGAGAATCTCAAACGCTACTTCAAGGTCGGAGATGAAACCGTGAAAGCATTGCGCGGCGTCTCATTCACAATCCATGAGGGAGAGTTTGTCACTATAATGGGCACATCCGGCTCCGGCAAATCCACTCTCCTCAACACTCTGGGATGTCTTGACACTCCGACCTCGGGTGAATATTATCTCGACGGGATTGCCGTGAAGGGAATGGGTAAGAACGAACGCGCCCGCATACGCAATCGCAAGATTGGCTTCATATTCCAGAATTATAATCTGCTGCCGAAGACTACGGCGCTGGAGAATGTAGAACTCCCACTGCTATATAATTCCTCCGTCTCTTCAAAGGAGAGGCAGGAGAGGGCAGAGAAATGCCTTCGGGAAGTCGGACTGGGTGAAAGAATCTATCATAAGAGCAATCAGATGTCGGGTGGACAGCAACAGCGTGTAGCGATTGCACGAGCGCTGGTCAACAATCCCGTCATCATCCTCGCCGATGAGGCTACGGGCAATCTTGACACGCGCACTTCCTTCTCCATTCTCACCCTCTTCCAGCGACTCCACCGGGAAGGGAAGACTATAATCTTCGTCACCCATAATCCCGATATCGCCCTCTATTCCTCACGCAATATCACTCTGCGCGACGGCAGAATAGTCAGCGATGAATATAATCATGATATCCAATCAGCCGAGGAGGTGTATCGCAGTCTCCCCGTCGACATAGAATAAAATTTTTGAGAAGTGAACATACAGAATCTTTTTAAAATAGCCATAAAGGCGCTAAGCAACAATAAGATGCGTTGCTTCCTGACGATGCTCGGCGTCATTATCGGAGTTGGAGCCGTCATTGCAATGCTCGCCATTGGTCAGGGTTCGAAGAATTCGATTCAGTCTACAATCTCCGAGATGGGCAGCAATATGATTATGATTTTCCCGGGAGCTGAAAGACGCGGAGGGGTCAGACAGAGCAGCGATGATATGCAGACACTCAAACCGGAAGATTATCAGGCAATCATAAATCAAGCATCAGGAATAGCGTATAGCACTCCGACGGTCAATACCTCCGGACAATGGATTAACGGCAATAACAACTATCCCTCGCAGGCGCAGGGGGTCAATCCACAGTATCTCGATATTTCCCAGCGCAGTGTAGAGAATGGCGAAATGTTTACGGAAGCTGATGTCAAGACAGCCGCCAAGGTCTGCGTTATCGGCAAGACCCTCGCCGACAATCTTTTTCCGGACGGGACGGATCCTGTAGGGAAAGTTGTCAGATTCGGCTCCATCCCCCTTACTGTAATAGGAGTCCTGAAAGAGAAAGGATATAACACGATGGGGCAGGATCAGGATGATCTTGCTCTGGTCCCTTACACGACTGTCATGAAGCGTATGCTCGCAGTCGATTATCTTCAGGGCATCACGGTGTCGGCTCAGAATGAAGATCAGACAGAGATGGTGATTAGCGAACTTAGCGATATTCTGCGCACTCAGCATAATCTCAGAGATGGAGAGGCAGATAATTTCAACATCCGCTCCATGAAGGAACTTTCGGAGATGATTTCTTCTACGAGTTCCATGATGACAGTGCTTCTCGCAGCTGTGGCGGGAATTTCTCTGCTTGTCGGAGGCATCGGAATCATGAACATCATGATTGTGAGTGTGACAGAACGCACACGTGAGATCGGACTGAGAATGAGTATCGGGGCTACGGGACGCGACATTATGACGCAATTTCTTATTGAGGCTGTCATAATCTCCGTGACGGGGGGCATATTAGGGATATTATTGGGGGCAGCGGCTACGGCAGTGATTAAATTCGTCCTGCACTGGCCCGTGCAGATCGATCCCTCTTCAGTAATACTCTCCTTTGCAGTCTGCACAATAATCGGGGTAATCTTCGGATTCTATCCCGCTGCCAAGGCTTCCAACCTTGATCCTATCGAAGCGATCCGCTACGAATAATCTCAACGTATTTACGAATAATCTCAACGTATTGTAAAGAGACGGCGTGTAGCCTCCTCGGCTGAGTTAACACCTCCCGAGGAGGCTTTGTCATACCAGTAGTCTGCTACAAACGCTTCCGGAGGAAGAATCCTATGTCCCGGCAAATCTTCTAATCCATCGGGAAATATCTCAAGTAATTCCCCGATTACGAAGGCAGCGGAGGGGTCGCCTTCGATGGCAGCCAGAAGATAATAGCCCAATGATTGTTCATGATTGTAAGCTACACCCATAGCGCGGGTGTAGGCATCGCCGAGTATCGCCAGACTTTTTCCGCGGATTACTCCCTCCTCAGCCTCATCGCTGAGCCTGCAGAATATCGGAAGAGCAACATCCGGGACTCTGTGGGTGTAGAGATATATCCCTTTTTCATATTGAACAGAATCGGGGAGTGTCGCCCATTTCCGCTCCATCATGTCGGCAAGTTTATAGCCTGCATCTGATAATCCGGCATCAAGCGCTGCAGTGTATAGCGCCTCCGCCTGAAGGGAATCGCGTGCCACTCCGTGTCCATCGCGGAAGAGATCTCCCAACATGGATGTGGCAGTCGCCACTCCCCCTGCCGAGGCTCTCTCCAGCCAATAAGCTGCTTTCTCCGGCTCATTCTTCACCAGAGGCGAGTTCAGCAGAAGATACCCTAAGTTACCCTGAGCCTTCGGATCTCCTGCCATAGCTGCCGCCTCTATCCATTTAAGTCCGTCGGCATCCCCTTCCTGAATAAGATTATACCCAAGAAGATTCTGAGCTTTCAGCGAGCCTGCCTCCGCACTTTCCCTCAGTAGCTGAGCCGCACGTACGGAATCACGCGCAATTGAATCGAATCCATGATCATATTTCAAGGATTCGATGTAAAGCGAATCGGCATAAGCTCTGTCCCTCTCAAGCACACCCTCAGCAGTCGGCACCGGGGAAGAGGAGGAATGAGCGGATACACTTAAAAGAACTGCCGCTCCAATGGAGAGTATGGGAAGGAGAAAAAGGCTACGCATAGGGTTGTCAGCTTTTGGGAGTCAGGGTGACAAGGGGCACGAGCATCTCCTGGAGCGAGATTCCTCCGTGCTGGAATGTCCCCGTGTAATATTGCACGTAATAATTATAATTGTTCGGATAGGAGAAGAAATCCTCATTCATAGCGAAGATGAATGTGCTCGAAAGATTCGGAGCGGGGAGTCCGAAGCGCTTGGGGTCTTTAATTTCATAGACCTGCTTGGCATTATAGTTCAGATTCTTGCCGACTTTGTAGCGGAGATTGGTATTCGTATTCCTATCTCCGACCACCTTTATCGGATTGTCAACACGGATTGTGCCGTGGTCGGTAGTGACGATTACCTTATAACCCAATTCGGCAAGACGCTTAAAGATCTCTATTGCCGAGGAATGGCGGAACCAGGATTCTGTCAGGGAGCGATAGGCGGCATCCGAATTTGCAAGTTCGCGAATCATCTTAGATTCAGTGCGGGCGTGGGAAAGCATATCAATGAAGTTGAGCACGAGCACCTGCAGCTTCACATCCTTGTTATGCGAGAGAGAACGGATGAATTTCTCTCCCCCCTGAGAGTCATTAATCTTCGTATAGATAAATTTGTCTTTGCGACGGAATCGATCGAGCTGAGTCTGGATAAGCTCTTTCTCATGAATATTCAACCCCTCATCCTCATCCTCCTCAACCCAGAGATTCGGAAACATTTCAGCTATCTGAAGAGGCATTAATCCGGCGAATATGGAGTTACGCGCATACTGCGTGGAGGTCGGCAGAATTGTCGTATAAAGACTCTCCTCGACATTGAAATATTCTGAAATGAGGGGCTGCACGATTCTCCATTGGTCAAGGCGGAAATTATCTATAAGTATGAAGCAGACCTTCTCACCCTCATCGAGCAGAGGAAAGACATTCTTGCGAAAAATCTCAGGACTCATTATCTCGCGCTCCGAGGGTTCGCTGAGTATCCAGTCTTCATAGTTTCTCTTCACGAACTTACAGAAGTTGGCATTGGCATCGCGCTTTTGCAGAAGGAGCATTTCATCCATCTGGGAATCTGATTCCACGAGTTTCAGCTCCCAATAGACGAGCTGGCGATACACTTCCTTCCAGTCCTCCATCGTAGCGGCTGAATTTATCAGCGAGGAGATATGTCCGAATTCCTGCTGATAATCGGAGGTAGCCTGACGCGCCACGAGTTCAGTGCTATGCAGATTCTTCTTAAGCGACAGGAGAATCTGATTAGGATTGACCGGCTTAATCAGATAATCGGCAATCTGATTGCCGATAGCCTGATTCATGATATTCTCCTCCTCACTTTTTGTAATCATAATGACCGGAATCTCCGGATGCGCCTGATTTATGCGTGAGAGGGTCTCCAACCCGGAGAGTCCGGGCATATTCTCATCGAGAAGCACGAGTGAATAGGGCTTCGACTGAAGCGCATCAAGCGCATCCCGACCATTGGACACAGTGTCGACATCATATCCTTTCGCTTTCAGGAAAAGAATGTGGGGCTTCAGCAGATCGATTTCATCATCAGCCCAGAGTATTTTAGGGTTATTCGCCATTTCTTTATGTTTTAACTATTCTCACTGCGCTTCTTCAAGTTCATCGATTGTCTCGAGTTCCTCTTCGATAGCTTTGTTTTCCTCCGCCTCGGAAGCCTTTTCTTCTATATCTTCTTCGGACGCATCTCCGGATTTTTCTTCATTTCCGTCATCTTCCTCATCGATTTCATCAGAGTCCTCATTTATCTCCTCCGGATCCTCATTGACCCCTTCCGGGTCTGACGGGGGAAGGAGAGTTTCCGGGTCAGGTTCTTCATCCTCGAAGCGGAAATATTCTTCAAATGAACGCCCTTCGCGCAGGAGAAGTTCAAAGTTTGCCTTTGAAATCATAATGGGGCGGACACTCTCGGGAAGTTTGAAGTCGCTTCGCGCCATGACGGAGCGATAATGCTCCAACTCCCGCATATTCTCGAATCCTTTAACAATCAGGAGTCCGACATTTCCGAAGCTCATCGGTTCGAGATCAAAGTCTTTCACAACGAATGAGGAGAAGTTAAACCGCGCTACGTCGTAAAGCACCTGATTCGCACTGACAGAATCTCTCGGGAAAGCGAATACGAGATATTGAGGCTTGTTTGGATCACGCTCGAAGCGTGCGGGCTGCCCGTCGGAGCCTGTGGCATCGTCCGATCCGGCGGCAGTGAGGCGCGTATCCCATAGCATTCCGCGGGCATTCGACATTCCTGCATTCGGAATCTTTCCCTCTCTCAGATTCTTCAGAATCGAACCTGCCATCGGGGTCATATCCGTTTCAGGCCATTTGTCGAGCAGATAGGTAAGTCGCTCGCGGAATTTATCATTATCTCCCTGCGTCAGATATGCCAAAGCATCGATAAAGACGAATTTCGGGAGTATCTGAGAAAGGGGATAATCCTTCTCCATCTCCTCCGTCAGCTTGTGCACTTCGCGGTTCTTATTATCAAGATAAGCTTGATACGCATCCTCATAGAGACTTTCCTGACGGGCGTGCATCTCGCGCAGTTTAAGGAAGTAATCAGGATCGAGCATCGCTTTGCCGTAAGGGGAGTCGGGGAAATCGGCGATTATCTGCTGACGCCATTTCTCAGCCTGGGCGGTGTCGTTGTCGCGGACAGCCATAAGATACATATTGTAATATGCATCCAGACGATAGATATTATCGGGATAGCGCTTGTCAAGTTCATTGAATTCCCGGCGGGCGGCAGGATAGTCTTCAAGTTTGTCTTTCAGAATGACACCCATATTATAGAGACCCTCCTGAATGATATTGTTGGAGGTCTGTATTTCCGCGGGCGTAGAAGGAATCTGCTTCAGATAATATTCAGGGTTATGAGGATCGGAAGCAAGATCTTCAAGTTTCTTCTTCTCCGCAGTCGCGGTGGAGTCCATCGGTTCGCCGTTCTCTTCCGCAATGTCTTCTTCGTCATCCTCGGGGTCGTCGACAGCGTAAGTCGTCTTATTACGTCGGCGCCAGTCATCCTCCAGGCGGCGTGCACCCCATTTACGCTGGAACTCGGTCTTTCCGGCATTTTTTGTCATGGTGTTGTAGAAATACCATGATTTGTCGGTGTTCATCTGGAAATTGGGGGCGGCGGCATTATCGGTCAGACCCGCGTCCGGGCGATTTGCCATAAATTCCTCACGTGCGGCAGCTTCTGCCTCCTCTTTCTCCTTCTTCTTTAATTCTTCGACAAGGCGTTCCGCCACTTTCCGCTGCTCCTCGGGGGTCATCTTGGAGAGAGTCAGCAGGGAATCCTGCAATTCCACATTACCTGCATATACTCCCAATTCATCAAGCACGTCGCTGCGGCGTTTCAGAGTCGCATAGTCCGGGTAATTTTCGGGCAATTGAGGGACAGCCTGCGAATAACAAGGCTGCGCGGCGACATAATCCTGCTCGGCGAAATATATATTACCCAGCGCCAGTTGGGCAAGCGCTTTGTCGATACCGTTGCGTGTGGATTTCTCCACTGCCAACAGATAGTTTTTCTTCGCTTCCGCAGTGTCCTTGCGACTCATATATAGATTGCCGATTGCATAATAAATCTGGTCGAGGAACTCTTTATTACGCTCATAGCGGGTCAGGGAGCGAAGCGAGCGCACCTCGGAAGCGATATTGCTCCCGGTATAGACCTCGGAGCGCTTGATGCGGGCATTGAATTTTGTGCGATACATAGTCGATGCGCCCTTTCCCGCCTTATCATAAGCGGCGTAAGCCTCCTTGTTCTTACCAAGACGGGCATAGACCTGACCGAGGAGAAAATAAAGTCTGTTTTTCTGACTCCCCTTGGCAGACTTGGCAGCATTTTCCAGATAGGGGACAGCCTCGGCAAACTTGTCGACACGTATGAGATAATTAGCCTCCACGAGATTATACAGATTCCGAAGAGAATTAGATGTCAGCTGCTTCTCTTTTACAAGATGAAGCACATTCTCCGCCTCATAATCCCAGTCCATGGCGCAATAGGAGCGAGCCTGCCAGAGACGAGCTTCCGTGACGATCTCCGGCAACCATGTAAAGTGTTTCGAGATATAGAAGAAAGTGGAAGCCGCTCCTAAAAAGTCACCATTCTGATATTGCGCCTTTCCGAGCATCATCCATGCATTATGGAGAAAGGGATTAAATTCATCGCGGGCGCGGAATTCCTTTTCTTTTTGTGAATTATTCTTTTTTGCCGGTTTTTTCTTTATGGAATGAAGCTGAATCGCCTTCTGCATCTTTTCTATGGTGCGCTTAAAATCGCCTGAGGGCTGAGGAAGCTTATTGTCGGCGCGGGCTTCCGCCGGATGCGTCAGAAGGAGCCGGGTATAATCATCCTCGTAAGCCTGCTCCATCGCCTTCAAAGTTTCCTTATAATGCTCATCGCCGTTATAATATACATTATAGCGGGTATTGAGAGCCTGCCATTGGCGCGACATGGCGGTGTTTTTCTTCGTCGAGCACCCGAGAAGAAAAAAAATCATGCAAAAGCAGACGGAGAAAAGGGGAAGAAGTCCCGAAATTCTCCGGGAACAAGCAAAAGATTTGATATTTTTAGGCGATATAAGCGATTTTCTCATGTTTGATAAACGATGAAATCAGTGATGATAGTACAAATTTAACTCTTTAAAACGGGATAGCCCAAAACTAAGCCGAAAAAAGTGAAATTTTTATCGCGCAAATCATAATTGATAATCAATACTTTGAGAAAAAAGTGAAATTTTTTCGTAATTTTTTTGCCAAAATATTTGGTGGGACCAAAAAAAAGCCGTAACTTTGCAACGCAATCGGGAAACAAAACGAATCTCGAAAGCCTCCAAGAGAGAGAAATCTTAGAGATAGAATCTCTCAGGAGTCATCCAAAATGGTGCGGTAGTTCAGCTGGTTAGAATACTAGCCTGTCACGCTAGGGGTCGCGGGTTCGAGTCCCGTCCGCACCGCCGAGGAGAGAGGAAGAGCAGTATGGTAAACTTCGGTTTCCTGCTGCTCTTTTTTCGTTTATACATTTCTCTACTAACTCCTAACCCCAAACTCCTAACCCCAAAAATGCGTTCGCTGATTTCCCTCGCTAAGGTCATGATTCTTTCCCGACGCCCGTCGGCTGCCGGAAAAACTGAACCCCAACGTCCCCTTATCGTTATGGGCAATGGTCCGTCCCTGCGCTCTTTCCTCAATCAGGATGCAAGTCTGCCGGAGGGATTCGATCTTATGGCAGTCAATTTCGCTGCTATAACACCCGAGTTTTTCCAACTACGCCCCACCCTCTACATACTTGCCGACCCCCATTTCTTCAACGGCGAAGAGAAGGATTCAAAAGTGCGTTCTCTCTGGGAGGCTTTCCGCAATGTCAACTGGAATATGACCCTCCTGCTCCCCGCGCGCCATAAAAAGAACCTGCGCGCCAAATTAAGTACACTTCCGCGGACAGTAGATATAAAATGGTATAATCTTACACCGGTGGAGGGCGACGATGCCCTTGCACGCTTTCTGATGAATGAGGGACTCGGAATGCCGCGCCCGCGAAATGTCTTGATTCCTGCCATTATGACTGCCATACGCGCGGGATATAAGAAAATCTTCCTCGTCGGAGCCGACCACACTTGGAGTCAGTCGCTATGGGTCGATGACAAGAATCGCGTAGTGAGCGTGCAGCCCCATTTCTATAAGGATAATAAGGAGGAAGAGGAGAGAGTCGCTGCAGAATATGCCGGCTATCATCTCCACGACATACTCAATAGCCTGCGCATAGCTTTCCGAAGCTATTTCTCAATAGCTGATTTTGCCGCACATAAAGGGGTGAAAATATATAACGCCACACCCGGAAGCTTTATCGACGCTTTCCCGAGATGCGACTACGCGCAAATGAAGCAGCTGTCAGAGAAGTAAAGAACCCTGTCAGCAATACCGCCCCTGCCACCGGCAGTATATCTCTCGCCAACAGTCTGACTGGATAATCCTGAAGAATCATGCGGGTCGCATCTCCGGAAATCTTGATGAATCCGAAATGCTCCTGCAGAAGGCAGAGTATTATGCCGATCGCCAATCCTGAAAGAGCACCCGCGAGTGTGATGTAAAGGCTTTCCCATGCGAATATCCTCCCTATCCTTCCGGAGGTCATACCTAAAGCCCGAAAGACTTTGATTGACCTGTTCTTCTCAATGACGATCATCGTCATTGTCGAGATGATATTAAAGGAGGCTATAATCAGAATAAAGAAGAGCAGGAGAGCTGTGATCCATTTTTCGATATTTACCATCCTGAAGTTTATCTCCTGACTCTCCACACGATCTTTCACTTCATACGCGTTTCCCAACGCTTTGCGTAGCATCTCCGCGGTGTGAGCTGATTCTATCCCCGGCGCACACTTTGCTATGATGGATGTCGCCTCCGTGTCATACTGAAAAAGCCCTCTGGCAAGCTCAAGCGGCACATAGACAGTGTTGATATCTATTTCCGATCTGCGCGATTCGAACACGGATGTAGCCGTAATGCTATCGGTAAAAAAGGACATCGCGGGATTGGCGAGATTAATTCTCCCTTCCCGGCGCGGAGCGAAGAGGAAAATGCGGTCGTCGGATGAATAGCTTCCAAGCCTTGAAGCGACTCCCGGGGAAAGCAGACCGGAGGGAGGATCGATAGCCAATGGATCCGAATAAATCTTTTCCCCGGCAATTATCAATGAGTCTATGCCGGTGATTTTCCTGAACGCGGAGAAGTCTATTCCCCGGAGCATCACGGGCATCTCCTGCATATTGAAAATTGCCAACGCCTGATCCTCCACCATGGGAGTGGCTTCAGCCACTCCTCTCATTCCGCGAATGGCATTTGCCAGCGAGTCTCCGTTAAGGATTGTCTTCCCCTTTGCCGGAGTGATGATGACATCGGGAGTGATAAGATCATCGCGCTCGGTCAGCACCTCCTTAAAGCCGTTGAAAACCGAAAGGACACAAAGAATCGCAGCCGTAGCGACAGCTACGCCTGCAATCGATATTGCCGCCACAGCCTTTATGGCGCTGTGGGGAAGTCTATGCCGGAGATATCGCCATGCGATACCTGCCGGTGTGCCTTTTGTCATTTCTCAAGTAGACGATCGATATTGTCGATATAATCCAAAGAATCATCAAGATAAAACTGCAGATCGGGGCATTTGCGCAACACGGACTTCACTGCCTGCGCCAATTCATAGCGCACAGTCTTCGACTGATTCTGCACATTGAATAGAATCTCCTGCGCTTTTTCGGGCGGGAAGATACTCAGATAGGCTTTTGCAATGCTGAGATCGGGGCTGACACGCACGGTGCTGACGCTGACCAGAACGCCACCCATTGATGATGTATATCTGCGGAAAATCTCGCTAAGTTCTTTCTGAATCAATCGCGCGATTTTTGCTTGTCTTTTTCCTTCCATAATTGATTGTGTTTAGTAATTTCTATCTACCTAACACTCGGGGAGAGGGGATGGTTTGCAATCCACTCTGCTTTTATCACTGCTTTTATCCCGCTTCGGGAGCCGACGACAGACACACTCAGTCCGTTTTGCGGATGATCGTGATGCCGTCGCGCAGGGGAATGATGACACTTTCCAACGCCGAATCCTTCCGGACGGCATCATTGAATCTTTTGATTCCTGCTGTCTGCGCATCATTGCGGTCGGCTTCGACTACATGTCCGTCCCATAGAGTATTGTCGGCTATCAGATACCCCCCCTTGCGCAGAAGGCGTTTGGATTCATCAAGATATTCGGGATACAACCGCTTGTCGGCATCCATGAAGATAAGGTCGTAGCTGCCGGATGCCATCCCGGGCATAATCTGCATTGCATCGCCGATTATCAGATTGATTTTATCAGCGTAGTCCGAACCGGAGAAGACCTCTTTCAGAAAGTCCTCATTCTCATCGAATATCTCAATAGTATCTACGACGGCGTTCGCGGGTGCTCCTTCTGCCAGACACAGCGTTGCATAGCCTGTGAATGTGCCTAATTCAAGCACTCTCAACGGCGCTATCATCTCGGTCAGCATCTTCAGGAAGCGCCCCTGCAGATGACCAGAGCACATTCTGCCATGCACCATCCGCAGATTCGACAATCGCTCCAGACGCCGAAGATAATCGGGTTCGCGACTGATATGAGTTTCTATGTAGTCGTAGATATCCATTACTCTGGCAGTTCCTTATTCCGGAATCATTCTCTCTCTTTTCTTCTATCAGGCGAGCAGGGATTCTATGGCAAGCGCATAACCCTCCTTGCCGAGTCCGCTGATTATTCCGCGGCAGGCGGGAGCCGTGACACTCTTATGGCGGAAATCCTCACGGGCATGGATGTTGGAGAGGTGCACCTCTATCACAGGCACCGGCACCGCCGCTATGGCATCGCGAATCGCAATGCTGTAATGGGCATACGCCCCCGGGTTTATGACAATGCCCCCGGTCTGAGGATTGAAACCTGCCTCATGAATCTTGTCGATTATCTCCCCTTCGCAGTTAGATTGGAAGAAATCGAGCCAGACGCCGTCGAAAGCAGAATCCCCGTAACCTCTCACCCCCTCGAAGCGCTTCATGAGCCACGAATTTATATCTTCTAGAGTCTCGCTGCCATAAATGTCCGGCTCGCGCTTACCGAGAAGGTTGAGGTTCGGTCCGTTGATTATCGTAATCATTCTGCAATGATGAGATAGTAATTCTTCTTGCCGCGCTGAGCGATGATATATTTGCCGTTGAGCAGGAGGTCTGCGCCGACTGTCATATTCGGGTCAGTCACTTTCTCCTTGTTAAGGCTCACACCGTTACCCTGCACCATCTTGCGCGCCTCTCCTTTTGAGGGGAACACCTGCGTAGTGCCGGCAAGGAATTCGAGCAGGGGAATTCCCGCCTCGAGATCTGCTTTGCTGATATTGAATGTCGGGACACCCTCGAATATGTCGAGAAGTGTTTTCTCATCAAGCTTCATAAGCGCTTCGCGTGCCTGATTGGAGAAAAGGATTGAACTTGCCTCCACGGCAGCATTGTAGTTGTCCTCGCCATGAACCATGATGGTCACTTCCTTTGCAAGACGCTTCTGAAGCGGGCGTGCGCCGGGATCCTGAGCATGTTCGGCAACGAGCGCTTCAATCTCCTCTTTTGTAAGGAATGTGAAGATTTTGAGGTATTTCTCAGCATCAGCATCGCTCACATTGAGCCAGAACTGATAGAATTTGTAGGGGGATGTATAGCGTGCATCAAGCCATACGTTGCCACTCTCGGTCTTTCCGAATTTGCCGCCGTCGGCTTTTGTGATAAGGGGGCAAGTCAGTGCGAATACTTCTCCTCCGAGCTTGCGGCGCACGAGTTCCGAACCCGTAGTGATATTACCCCATTGGTCCGAACCGCCGAGCTGCAGTTTGCAGTTCTTGTCCTGGTAGAGATGCAGGAAGTCGAAGCCTTGAAGGAGCTGATATGTGAATTCAGTGAAGCTCAAGCCGTCGCGTGCCTCGCCGTTCAGGCGCTTCTGAACTGAATCTTTTGCCATCATGTAGTTGACTGTGATATGCTTGCCGATTTCGCGGGCGAAGTCGAGGAAGCTGACATCTTTCATCCAGTCGTAGTTATTAACGAGTTCCGCCTTATTCGGAGCATCGCTTTCAAAGTCGAGGAATCGGGAAAGCTGATTCTTGATTGCTTCCTGATTGTGGCGCAGTGTCGCCTCATCAAGAAGATTGCGCTCCGCGGATTTACCGGAGGGGTCACCGATCATACCTGTCGCTCCGCCTACAAGGGCAATCGGCTTATGACCGCAACGCTGAAAATGGCGAAGCATCATTACGCCGCAAAGATGTCCGATGTGGAGTGAATCCGCTGTGGGGTCGATACCGAGATATGCTGTAGTCATCTCCTTGCGGAGCTGTTCGTCTGTGCCGGGCATCATCGTGTGGATCATGCCGCGCCAGGTAAGTTCTTCAATGAAATCCATAATATGTAGTGTAATTTTTAATTTTCGTTACTTACTAACTTAGAAATTAATAGTTGCGTCGCAAATAGGTCATCAGTATATGCCCTACGGCTCCGAGTGTCTCTTTTGAGATTCCTTCCATATTGTCGGAAGTCGTGTGCCAGCGGGAGTTAAAACCGCTCTGCGGATGATATTCGATGATATCCACTGTCGGGATACCCGCCTCTATAAGCTGAATATGATCATCTGTGACAGCCGATTCCACTCTTTCGGGAAACATTGAGGCGTAACCTTTTTCCGATGCGATGCTCCAAAGGGCGCCATTAAGCCCCGGGGCTGATTTCTCGGAGAAGTATTCTTTGGGGAAACGGGGATTTTCACCTCCGACCATATCAAGCAGTATCGCCTCCCGGGGCGCATAACCGCTGACAGGGGGATTCTCGGCGAAATATCGCGTTCCCATCGCCCATGATTCCTCATTGCCGTCAGTGCCCCAGTCTTCAGCATCCGTAAAGAGGATATCAACCCCCTTTGAGGGAGCCTGCTCAGCCAACTGGCGGGCGATTTCGAGCAATACGCCGACGCCGCTTGCGCCGTCGTTAGCGCCATCAACGGGCATCTTGCGCTTTGCGGGATCCGGATCCTGATCAGCCCACGGGCGGCAATCCCAATGAGCAAGGAGCAGTATTCGTTCGGACGCTTCGGGATTGAATTGCCCGAAGATATTGCGCGTCTGAAGTTTGGTGCCGTCGAAGGCAGTCAGAGTGGGAGTCTGAGAAATAACTTTCGCTCCATAACTTTCCAATTTGGATGCGAGCCATTCGCCTGCCTGCCGATGTGCCTGAGTATTTGGCACACGCGGACCGAACTCAACCTGACGACTGACATACATATACGCAGAATCAGCGGAGAAGCTGACATTCTCAGTCGCTTCCTCGCTCACAGATTCGACACTTGAACCATCACTTGCTCCGACAGATGCCTTCGCACCACACCCGGCAAGCAATACGGCGATTCCCGCCAAAAAACACGTAATCTCTTTCACACCACAAATTTAATCATAATCCGCCGAATTAAGAAAGCAATTCTCCAAAATTTCATAAGTAAGAGGAACGGCGGGAAATTTTCCCGGTCTTCTATTCGGCGTTTCGCTTTTGAATAGTACGTCAGAACTCAGAGGAGGAGGGAAAGGATGCCGATGGAGTCGAGGAAGAGTAGGAAAATGGCGGTGGGGCATATCCACTTCAGGAAGAATACAAGGAGGCGGAAGAAGGGGAAGCGCTGTCTCCCTTCATTGGTGAACTGAGCCTGCAGTAGGCGCTTATCCATAACCCAGCCGACAAATACCGAACATATCATGCCGCCAATCGGCAATGCGATGTTGGAGGACACATAGTCGAAAAGATTGAAGAATGTCATGCCACAGATGGTCAGTTCTTTCAAGGGTCCGAAACTAAACGCGCAAAGCAATCCGCCTGCCATCGCTATGGCTGAGGACACCAGTGTGGCTTTCCTCCGGCTCATCTTCTTTTCTTCCGTAAAGTATGTGATGGAAATCTCACTCATCGACACTGTGGAGGTGATAGACGCTAAGAAGAGCAGAAGAAAGAAGAGGGTCGACCATATCGCTCCGCCGGGCAACTGCATGAAGATAAAGGGCAATACCTCAAACACGAGTGTCGGTCCGGATTCGGGAGATAACCCGAAGGAGAACACCGCCGGGAATATGATTATTCCGGCAAGCACTGCCACTCCGGAATCAAGCAACGCCGTAGTAATCGCCGTCTTTCCAAGCCGCGTATCGGCAGAAAAATAGGAAGCGTATGTCATCATGCACCCCAAGCCCAAACTCAGCGAGAAGAAAGACTGACCCAACGCACTGAGAAGCACCTTCGAGTTAATCTGACTGAAGTCGGGATGAAAAAGGAAGCTCAAACCTTCATTCCTGCCGGGAAGAGTGAGGGAGTTGATGCAAAAGGCTATCAGCAGCAAAAACAGAAGCGGCATCAATATATTCGAAGCACGCTCAATCCCCTTTGAAACTCCACCCAAGAGGATAAATGTATTGCAGAAAAGGAATATAACGGTCCACATCACAGGGCGCCAGCCCGTAGTCAGCGCCATAAACTGCGAATGTTCCCCCTCGGGATTACTGAAATCCAGCGAACCGGTGGCTGAGGATATACAATATTCTACCGTCCATCCTGCCACAACGGAGTAAAAACTCAAAATCAACAGCGATGCGATAATTCCCAAATACCCGGAAAATTGCCATTTCTGCCCGGGAGCCAATTGGCGGTAGGCTCCGAAGATATTGCTGCGTGTCGCACGCCCCATACTATACTCCGCGCATAGGACCGGCACTCCGAGGAGCAGCACGAAAGCAAAGTAGCATATAAGAAAAGCGCCCCCTCCATGAGTACCCGCCTCATAGGGGAAACGCCAGATATTTCCAAGACCTACCGCCGAACCGACGGTTGTAGCGATAGCCGCGAACTTTGAATTGAATACAGCTCTGTTTTCTGTCTTTTTTGTCATTAATTCAGGGTTAGTGCAAGTAAGTATCTTAAGATTGATCTACCAAACTTAATACCTGCGAAATTTGAATACGTAAGCAATAGGCTCCCTTACATAACGCATAAACCCTGAATGATATTATTAGAGCAGCGTCAGTTTTGCCTCTGCGTCTTTTATTATTAAACGCACACGCCGCCCCTCCGTCACAGGAAAATTGTCGTCGATATGCCCGATCGGGAATCCGAGAACTACCGGACATTTTATTCCCCATTCCTTCAGGCGTTCTGAAATCATAGCCTCCATCGACGGGTAATTGCGGTCGGCATTATAGTCTGTGAATCTGCCGAACACAATCCCGGCTGCCGCGTCAAGACTCCCTGCCAATTGCAGCCGCTTCAACATCCTCTCGACCTGATAGATTTTCTCTCCGACATCCTCCAGAAACAGCACTTTGCCGCGCAGATAATCCGGGGAAAGAATATCCCAGGGGGTTGCCGCCAGCCCATTCAGCACTGCCAGATTCCCTCCGACCAGCTCCCCTTCCGCTTCCCCTTCTATGCTCCCCTCGATAGCGGGAGTCGTGTATCTCACCTCCTCTTCCGGCTTTTCCATAAGCATGAAAATGCCATCAGTGAGAGAATCAAGGGGGTGGAGCGTCAGCTGCTTTGCCATTGAGGAATGGACAGACTGCACACCCGCCTTCTGCCAGAGAGCATGCAGCGCGGAAATATCGCTGAATCCTATAATCCATTTCGGATTTCGGCTGACACTCTCCTGCAATTCCCGGGAGAGGAGATGCACGCATCCGTAGCCCCCGCGTCCGCATAGGATAGCCTTAACTCTCGGATTCTCTATTGCAGCCTTCAGGTCGGCAAGGCGCTCGCGGTCGGTAGCCGCAAATATGCCATATTCATGCCCCCGCGTAAAGGGCATTTCAATAGGTTCGTATCCCCGGCGCTTCAGTTCCGCTATCGCTCCATCGATATATTCCGATTTTATCTCTGTAGCCGGAGAGAGAATCGCAATGGCATCTCCGGGACGTAATGGCGCAGGCGTCGACATTCGATTTAACATTGGATTTAATATGGGATTTGACATGGAGTCAGACTGTGACATTGATTCCTGCCCGACGAATCTCGTCGGCGATGCGTTCGAGTTCATCTTTTTCCACCTTTACGAGCGCTTCCTCAGGTGTGGAGCGATCAAGGGAGTAGATCATCACCTGGCGCGGATTGATAGCCTTATAGGCTTCAATCAGAGCTTTTATCTCTTCCGGAGTAGTGTTGTCGATCTTCTTGCCATTATGTTCGCCACGCAGGAACATCGTCTGAATCACACCCTCTCCGGAGAATTGCTTAAGAGCTTCAATCAGACGCTCTACCGTAAATTCCTTGGATGCCGGATTATCGATGAGCCGCATTGTAGGCTCAATCGCAGAATCGAGTTTGAGAATGTTATTGTCCACAAGTTTTAATGCCGCAGCCACTTTCGGGTCAAATATGCGTGTAGAGTTTGTCAGCACTGAGGTCTTGGCATTCGGAAAATACTTATCGCGGAGCTCATTGACAATCCCTACGACCTCCGGGAAGGCGGGATTCAGAGTCGGTTCGCCATTGCCGCTGAATGTAATGACATCCAGATTTTCCCCCTTCGACTTCATATCCTGAAGTTTAGCCTCAAGATCGCGGCGAAGTTTCTCGGCAGAGGGTAGACCTGTTGTGCCGGAACCCTGCGCGTTATATCCCGCTTCACAATAAACGCAGTCGAAACTGCATATTTTTCCATCATCAGGGAGGAGGTTTATGCCGAGGGACGTACCCAGACGGCGGCTGTGTATCGGTCCGAACACTGTGGAATGAAAAAGGACCGTCTGATCTTTTGCCATATCTTATATATCTATTACATGTTTCGCAAGCGAAACTTACCTAACGAATTTAAAAGTATTCTGCTCTTGTCTGAAAGAGGAGCGGGAGAATCAACGCAGTCGGCGAACCGGCATAAGCGACGCGGCTCCATAAAGCGCTATGAGCAGGAGCACTATGGCGGCGGAGGCAGGCACTGATATCAGCCATGCTATCCAGAGTCCCCCGAGTCCTCCGATAAGGGAAATACCGACCGAAAGCAGGAGCAGACGGAGATAGCGCCCCGTGAAACGCTCGGCTATCATCTGAGGCAGCGACACGAGCGACATCAGCAGCATTATACCGATAAGCCGGATCGTCATCACAATCCCGACTGCCACCAACACCGTCATCGCCATATCTATCCATTTCACGGGCAGATTGCGAGTCCGCGCAAAGTCGGCATCGAAACTGACAGTCACTATCAGAGGATAGAAAAGCGCAAAGAAGAGTATCAGCACCCCGGTGAAGACCGCAAATTCCAGCAAATCGCCTTGCGTTATAGTCAGAACATTGCCAAAGAGAAATGTGTTCAGCTCGGGCACATATCCGCTCGTAAGGAAGATAAAAAGTATGCCTAATGCCATCCCCAACGCCCATATCACTGCGATTGCCGAATCTTTTCTCGCTCCGCGCTTTGAGAGCCAGTCGACCCCTAACGCACCCCCTACGGCGAATACTCCCGCCATCAGCATCGGGGAAATCCCGAGAAAATAGCCTAATCCCAGACCTCCGAAACAGGCATGGGTTATCCCTCCGGAGATGAAGACCATCCTGCGGGTCACTATGTAGGTGCCTATAATTGCCGCTGCTATTGAGATTAGTGTTACGCCCAATGTGGCGTTTTGCATGAATCCGAACATATATTCGCAGGTTATATTCTTACTTATTACTTATCTGAAAGCCGAGGCGACTGAGCATCTCCCAGTAGCGCGGAAAGGATTTCCCGACAACCTCCGGACGTTCTATTTTTATCTCGTCGAATCTGCATGCCGCAGGCGCGAACGCCATCGCCATGCGATGATCGGAATATGTAGATATCAAGGGAGCCTCCTCCGGTTTGCATAGCTCTCCGTCCCAGAAAAGACTATCTTCATCTGCTTGGAGGATATAGCCTAATTTACGCATTTCCGTCTGGAGAGACGCAAGACGATCCGTCTCTTTATGTCGCAGATGATGAACCGATGTAAAACGGAATCTCACACCTGCCAGCGCGAACCCTACAGCCAATGCCGGCACAAGGTCGGGCGTATCATTCATATCCCATTCCTGAATTTCCCGCGATTCTATAACCTCCGCAAGTTTCTCAGAGCGGCAGATGAGTTCTGCCTCTCCCGAGTCTACGATCATTGTCTCCACTCCCAATTTCCCAAAAATCTCCGCGCAACGTGAGTCACCCTGCAGCGAACTGCCCGAGGGCGTGAGCGACTTCAGTCGGACAGGTGTATCGGGCAGAAGAATGGCTGCCTCATAGAAATAGGATGCCGCACTCCAATCCGGTTCTATAGGGAATTCCTTCGGAGCGGAACAGAGCGCGGGGGGAGTTGAGATAGTCAGATTCCCTGCTTCATCTGTTTCAATACTGGATTTTATACCGAAGCGCGACATTATTTCAAGGGTCATTCGGATATAAGGCATCGAGACCGGCGTTGCGCCGACAAAGAGTATTTTCTGCCCCCCGTCCCATAGCGGAGACGCAAGGAGCAGGGCGGATATAAACTGCGAACTTACTCCGGGATTCATCTCTATCTCCCGGGCTTTAAGTCTGCGCCCTATGATGCGTAGCGGCAGATGAGATTCCCTTCGGAGAGAACGCACATCGGCGCCCGCTTCGCGAAGCCCGTCAAGAAGAATACCCAATGGTCGCTTCATAAGCCCGCGCGAACCGCTGACTGTCAAATCCACACCCTCAACCGAGGCGGCAAGAGCAGTGAAGAAACGAACCGGCGCACCCCCCTCGCCGATATACACGCAATTCCTTCCTCCCGCATCAGTCAAATGATTCAGCGCTCTCGCCATCCCCTCTACATCCTCGGCATCGGGATACTCCGGGATATAGGCTTCTGCCACATTCTGCGCCCGACACACTCCATTGAGGGTCATGACGCGCAACGCCACTGATTTCGACAGGGGAAGTTCGACGACACCTGCCGAAGAATTACGGCTATCCGGCTCATCGCCATGCCCGGGGTTATATCTTACTTCTGCAATCTTCATATTCATAAAGAATAGGGGGGATAGAAATTTTACTTTAAAAGACACGCATCTCCATAGCTGAGGAAACGATACCCATTGGCAAGCGCTTCATCATACAGCCTGCGCCATTCCGGCTCACCAGCCGCAATCTCTTCTTCACTTTTTTGGCGATCCAAAAAACTGCTGACGAGAAGCAGAAGTGTGGATTGGGGCTGATGAAAGTTAGTGACCATCCCTCCGATTATTCTCCAGCGGAAACCCGGAGCTATCATGATAGAGGTGGAGGCGGAAAGCGCCTCAAGTCCTTTTGCCTTCAGTTCATCCCGAAGTTTGCGGAGGAGAGTCAGAGTGTCGTAAGCGGCAATATCCTCTGAATACGCCAGCCATTGCGGGAGATGCATTGCATTGACATCACTGACATCATGCGTCATCGCCAGCCAGCCGAAGTAGGGGAGTGATTCTATGGTACGCACTGAGGTTGTGCCGACTGCCATTATATTCCGCCCTTCCTCCATTGCTCTGATGATAGCTTCGATCACAGGAAGGTCGACATGGATTGTCTCCGTGTGCATGGGATGGTCGCCGATATTCTCACTTTTCACGGGCTGAAACGTGCCCGCACCGACATGCAGAGTCACTTTGCGTACTTCCACACCCTTCTCCGCGAGTCGCGAAAAGAGTTCGGGAGTAAAGTGTAAACCTGCCGTGGGAGCGGCTACGGATCCTTCGACACGGGAATAGACCGTCTGATAATCCTGCAGATCGGATTCTTCTGAGGAGCGGTTGAGATATGGCGGTATGGGGATATTTCCGGCAGCCTCCACGACGGAAGCAAAAGTCACGTCAGGATTATCCCAGCTGAATTTCACCCTACGGGACGCCGACGGCATCTCCCCCTCTTCAAGCGGCAGAAGACGCACAGTGAGTCTGACAGGCTCCTCCACTCCGGGGATATGGATAGTCTTGGTCAGTTCTTCCTCTTTCCATTTTTTCAGATTTCCTATCATACATGTCCACACACACTCATTGCGGGCGGCGAAGGAGAGGACATAATCGGAAGGGTCGACTGGTTCGAGGACAAACACCTCTATTCTGGCACCCGATTGACGAAAGAACTCCATGCGGGCATTGATGACTTTCGTCTCATTGCATAGCAGCAGTGTGCCGGGAGCGATGTATTCCGGAAGGGAGGAGAATATCTTATGCTCGATTTTTCCGTCCGGATGATGCACAATCATCTTGCAGGCGTCTCTCTGCGCAAGGGGATGCAGAGCGATTTTTTCATCCGGAAGAGGATAATCGAAATTTTCTATATGAATTTCTTTAATTTTTTCTAAGTTCATAGCGATTTTGTATATAGCTGAATTTCAATATATTTTCTAAACACCAGGGTTAAAATCGACCTCATTTGGAAAATAAAATTGAAATTTCTTTACAAATTTAG
Source organism: Bacteroides sp. (assembly GCA_014803765.1). GTDB lineage: Bacteria > Bacteroidota > Bacteroidia > Bacteroidales > Muribaculaceae > Lepagella. Next base: position 54,154 of record JAAVBC010000010.1, read on the forward strand.
CAAAAAAAATTTGGAGAATTGAAAAAAACGTCTTAACTTTGCAATCGCAAATCGGGCGATTAGCTCAGCTGGTTTAGAGCGTCTGCCTTACAAGCAGAGGGTCTGCGGTTCGAATCCGTAATCGCCCACCATTCGCAAAATCTACATATAGGAGAATCCCCATTGGGGTGCATCCAACTCGGGCGATTAGCTCAGCTGGTTTAGAGCGTCTGCCTTACAAGCAGAGGGTCTGCGGTTCGAATCCGTAATCGCCCACAAAAAAGCTTCCGATTCTCGGAAGCTTTTTTTATTTCCAACCCCCAACTAAATTTCCGGCTCAAAGGTCCATAGCTCACTGTTCGGTAACGAAGTGCGAGGTCTGGATGACTTTGAGTTAATATGTTTCCCGATAATTCAATAGTTGTGAGTGACATAATTAAAATAGAAGATGTAAAAAAGGTAATAATGCCTTTAAGAGGGCATAGTGTTATCCCCGATTTCTTAGTTGCGCATTTATACGGAGTGCAGACTAAGGAAGTTAATCAGGCAGTCAGAAACAATCCCGATAAATTTCCTGAAGGGTTCATTCTTGAATATTCAAAAGAAGAGAAGGCTGAACTGGTCAAAAATTTTGACCAGTTCAATATAAAACACTCTTCAGCGACAATTAAGGCGTTTACAGAAAAGGGCTTATACATGCTGGCTACTATATTGAAAAGTCGTATCGCAACACAAACTACGTTGGCTATTGTAAATACTTTTGCAGAAGTAAGAGAGTTGAAACGTAGTCTTTTAGAGATTCATGATACAGAGTCTCAGCAAGACAAGAAGATGGGGATGAAGCGTATTGGGGACATTCTTGCAGACTTAATTATGCCAGACCTCGAAACCACCGAAACTCAGTCATCTCTTGAATTCAACTTTGTCATTGGGAAATTAAAACATTCTGTGACTCGCCAGAGGAGGAATGATAATGCCGACATTATTCTTAGAGAAAAAGTTATCTTTGCCAAAAGGCTTCTTTTAAAAGGCTTCCAAGAAAAGGATGTATTAGAATTAGCCAACATAACAGAGAGCGACATAATTAAAATTAAAGATTTATTGTAGCCGGTGCTTGTCAAAAGATAAGCTCCTTCGACAGATTGAATCTCTGGAGTAAAGATACAAGGCTATCAGACAGAAGCTGTCGATAATACTACCCGGATTACTTGAAGCGATGGAGGTCGCGGGCAGTCTTTTTCGCTATGCTTTCGCGGAGGGCGTCTGTAAGGTCAATGCCGCTCTGATTGGCAAGGCAGATAAGCACCCATAACACGTCTGCCATCTCTTCCTTCAGACTCTTGTCCAAATCTCCCTTCTTCGCCACCTGCTCCCCATATTTACGCGCTATAACGCGGGCTAATTCCCCGACCTCCTCCGTCAGTAACACCATATTCGTCAGATGCGAGAAATATCCATTGCCGATCTCCTGAATCCATTGATCGACCCTCCTCTGAGCTTCCGAAATAGTCAGCTCTCCTGTCTCTGTGTCTTTACTATCCTCCATCATTCTTTTTTCCCTCATCATTCTTTTTTCCCTCCTTTATCAGCTCCGCCTGCGTTGTGATCTTCCGGATGTTTCTGAACTTTGACCGACATGGCGCCGGTGCCTGACGCCGCAGCAGCCGAAAGATGGGCAATCAGTTTTCTGACCTTCCCCTCAATTCTCTCCATCGGCAGCACTTCATCCGCCATATACACCAATGCTACCCCCATCAGGCGAATCTCAGGATTGCAATCAATCACCTCCCGCAGCGCACGACGATTCAGACGCCAAGCCTCGCGAACCCGGCGCCGCAGAAGGACTCTATCCACAGCATGACGTATCTTCCGCTTCGGAATAGTAATCATCACCTGAAGCGGCGCCATCCTGTCAGGCACGCCGACCTTAAAACTATCCCTCAGCTCCTCCTCCGTCCAGGTTTTGAAGAGCATTCGGAGGGGATAGTCGAATTTCTTCTTCCCGTCGGCAAATAATCCGTCGACGAGCGATTTATGCCTGAGCCGTTCTGATTTGGGAAATGTCAGTCTTATATTATCTTCCATAACGGAGCTATTATCTTCCATAACGGATAATTATTCTGATTACGGATTAAAATTTGTGGATCTTCTGCAGGCGGGCACTCAGGAACGGGATATTCTCGAAAATGCCGACAATGCAGACATACGTCGCCAGCAACATAAGGCGTATAAGATATGTCAGCCACATCATACCCGGAAATTCCGTGAAGTAGGCAATCGCATAGAAAGCTACGGCTATTACTGAATACGCCCCTATTCTCCCGATCTGATAGGGGAGGGGGTAATAATGTCTGCCGACAAAATAACTCAGTACCATCACTATGAAATAACTGATAAACGCAGCCCACGCACACCCGAGATACCCGTCAGGAATCCCGATCGCAGGCACCAGCCAAAGATTGAGCCCCAACATCAGCGCGAAACACAGCAGTGAGAAATACATCCCCCATTGGGTCCTGTCGGTCAATTTATACCAAAGCGATAGATTGAAAAACACTCCGAAGAAGAGTTCCGCCATCATCATTATAGGCACAACCCTCAATCCCGCCCAATAACCGGGAGCCACAAAATATTTCAGCAGGGGCAGGAAGAACATTACCCCTAAGAATATCAGCAAACCGAAGATGACAAAGTATTTCATTGCATCGCAATAAGCCCGACTCTGACTTTCTCCCTCCGCCTTCGCCTGCGAGAAGATAAAGGGTTCGTAGGCATACCTGAACGCCTGCGTAAACATCACCATTACAATGGCTATCTTTATGTTCGCGCCATATATACCGACCATCGTGCGTGCCGCTTCCGGATTATGCGGGAAAAGATAGGGAATAAGGATCTGACCCATATTCTGACTCAGGATGCCTGCCACACCCAATATCAGCAAAGGCCAGCTATAATTCAACATTTTGCTGAGAAGAGGGGCGTCAAAACGCCATCTCCTTCCTGTCATCCAGGGGGTCAGCAATACTAATACGGACAGAGTCGAAATCAGGTTGGCTACGAAAATCCAACCGATGCCGAAGGCATTTCCGCCCATCGGCGTGTACCACCATGAAATCCATCCCGGAGCACTCTCCATAATCCTCGGACACGCAAGTATGAAGAAGAGATTAAGCCCTATGTTCACCCCGATACTCGCGAATTTTATCCCTGCGAAGGTCCATGCCTTGTTCTTATAGCGCAGATAGGCAAAGGGGAGATTAGTGAAGGCATCAATAGCCACTATCACTCCCAACAGCCACACATATTCCTGATGATGCGGAAGTTTCAATGCGCCCGAAATATTAGGCAAAAAGAGTGTCAGCAGGACGACAAATATTGTTGAAGTGAAAAGAACCGACCATAGCGAGGTCGTATAGACTTTCTCAGGATCATCCGATTTATTGGCGAAACGGAAAAAACCGGTCTCCATCCCATAATTCAGAATGACGAGAGCGACAGCCGTAAAACTATACAGAAAACTTACTATACCATATTCGGCTGCGACGAATGTATAGACATATAGCGGTGTCAGACCCCAGTTGAGGAATCTTCCGACTATGCTGCTGAGTCCGTAGACCGCAGTATCTTTTACTAAAGATTTAATTCCTGCCATAAGTGTTAGTCAAGATTATTCATCTGCGAAAAGAGAATCCGGATGCTGACGGAAACTCCTCCCCAAGTGGGTATAGGCGAGTTCTGTCACTTCGCGTCCACGGGGAGTGCGCTTGATGAATCCCTCTTTTATGAGGAATGGTTCGTAGACCTCCTCTATCGTGCCCGCATCCTCTCCGAGGGCTGTAGCGATAGTGGAGAGTCCGACGGGTCCTCCCTTGAATTTATCAATTATTGTAAGCAGAATCTTATTGTCGATTTCATCCAGACCATAGCGGTCGATATTCAATGCTTCCAGAGCCATGCGCGCGATGCCGAGAGTAATATGCCCGTCCCCTTTCACCATAGCGAAATCGCGTACACGTCTCAAGAGGGCGTTGGCAATACGCGGAGTGCCGCGGCTGCGCAATGCTATCTCCAGCGCCGCCTGCTCATCTATGCCTACGCGCAGCAGGCGTGCCGAACGCTTCACAATGCCGCTCAGCACGTCATGATCATAATATTCCAGATGGCAGTTGATGCCGAAGCGGGCGCGCAGGGGAGAGGTCAATAAGCCGCTGCGGGTCGTGGCTCCGATCAGAGTAAAGGGAGAAAGGGTCAGCTGCACACTCTTGGCGCCCGGACCCTTGTCAAGAAGAATATCTATTCTATAATCCTCCATCGCGGAGTACAGATATTCCTCCACAATAGGGTGCAGACGATGAATCTCATCAATGAAGAGCACATCGTGAGGTTCAAGCGACATAAGGATGCCGGCAAGGTCGCCGGGCTTGTCGAGCACCGGACCTGACGTCACCTTAAATCCTACTCCCAACTCATTCGCCACTATATTGGAAAGAGTTGTCTTTCCCAATCCCGGAGGACCATGAAGAAGGGTATGATCAAGCGCTTCGCCACGCAGTCTCGCCGCGCTGACAAAGATTTTAAGGTTAGATATAATCTTCTCCTGACCGCTGAAGTCATCGAAAGCCAGAGGACGCAGAGCCTTCTCCACATCCCCCTCTGATCCTCCGACGGGACGACTGCCGTCATGTATGTCAAATTCACTCATTTCTATCAGGTTAGTTCAGTTTCTTCAGCTAAACATGCTGTCGGGGCGACAACCTTATCAAAGCTGAAGATAATTCAGTTCGTCGCGAATTTCCAATCCGCTCATATTGCGCTTGCGCGAAATCATTGAAGCGAGCTCGGAAATTGCGGGACGCAGACGCGGATTTCCGAAAATCCGACGATTCTGCATGAAGATACGATTATAGAAAGATTCCACTTCATCCTTCTCCAATCCGCAGGTCTCAAGTCCCTCCTGCTCGATTTCGGAATAGACTTTATCCATCACCTCCTTGGGAGCCTCTTCGCCGAGACGCACAAGGGAACGCGCCAACACGTTTGCCACTACCATGGATGCAGTCAGGTGGAAGTTGCGTATCAGATTCTCCCACACCATCTTCGGCGACACTGCCGGAGACAGGGAGTAATAATATTCCTGTGAAAATGTCACCATCGGTCCGTCGGCATCAAGTGAAATGCCTACAACCTTGTCGATCGCGTCGAGCGAAGCCAGCGAAATAGTCATCCCGGCAAGTCCGAACGCGCGGTCATCCTCGTTGCTATAATTTAATGTCAATGCCATCTCTTTTTGTTTTTCCTGTGGTTTGGGATAGCCCCTCAAGGATCGAATTAATCAATCGGAGCTTATTAATAAAACATCGTCCGTCCTCTCCGGGTTCATTCAGAAAAGCCACTGCAGACCTCCGGCAATGACAATCCCTTCCGTCGGCAGACACGGCAGAATCTCCGCCTTTTGATTCAGCAGATTATCAGCCTGGAAATGAATTGAGAATCTGTCGGTAAAGCTCCATGATGCACGGAAATTCAGACGTGTTATATCACGAAGACGCATGGAGGCGAGTTCCGGCTTTTCCGAGAGATATTCATCCGATCCCCCGACATATAGTCCTTTCATCGATGGATCGGGATAATAAGTAGTGAAGATTCGGCGGACTCCTCTGTATTGATAGGCGAGGGTCAGGGAGAGTTTATCCAGAGGATTTACGGTGGCGACGGCATTCAGAGTCCAGCGCGGACGGTCGAGTCCGTTGAAGATGCCCGTCGCATCATGCTGGGGCGTATATGTGCCGTCAACACCGAGTGTCAGATATCGGCTCAGCTTGTAGCCAAGATCAACTCCTACTCCGAATCCTGATATGTTATAACGCTGCAGTCCGTCGCCATATTCTGCAATCGCTCCTGCGGGGAGTTGTAACCCGGGGATGGAGGAGACATGTCCGTAGTCGAGAATGGCTGAATACCATCCTCCTGCCCAGACATTGCGTGTCACCTTGTACTGAAGATTAAGCCTCGCCCTGAAGCCGGCGAAGGGGGTCAGCTCCATCCCAATATTCACATCCAGCGGAGTGTAGACGGGGCGTGTTGAAAGGAGCTGAGGATTGCGGTAGGGATCAAGTTGCGAAGTCCCGGCAAGGGTGTGAAGTTCCGTCCCTCCGAGAAGATGGATATAAAAACCGACATTTTTCCCCGTCACATCAAATCGCACGTCGGGCGCGGCATGGAAGAAGCCGTAATGTTCGCCGGCTTTCGCGCCGTCGGCATTGAATGTCAGGTCAAGGTCTGCCCCTACTCGAAGTGTCATGGAATTGCGCGTCAGACGATAGTAGGGATTCAGACAGACGGAACCATACGTATCCGGACGCGGCATATCATGTGCGGAAGATTTGTAAGTCAGCACATCCGCATCAACATTCAGTCCGAGTGATGAGGCTGCCGACCAACTGTGGCTGATTCCGCCGTCGATCATTATGTCAAGTTCTCGGGTCGCTGTCCGATAACCGAAATAGCGTACTCCTGCCGCAGCATTCCAGGCGAGTCTGCGGTCGGCGGAAGCGGAACGCCAGCCGATGCGGGCTGCCACATCATTGAGAGTCTGCGTAGGCGCCTCATATTTCACTCCGGCGGAGGTCTGTGGAGGACGCGACGCGTCGGGCGCATACATAATCGGATCACCCCCATAATAATTGAAGTATCCTAAATGATATTGCCCTGAAACACTCAATGTCCCTTTGCCTGCGAAGATTTTGGAATAATCTACCCCTATTTCCTCCTGATAGCTGAATCTCGTCGGGGATTCAGCACCGAAAGGACGCCACAGGGAGGTGGAATTATGCTGAAGCCTCACCCCGAGATGCTGCTCCTTGCTTCTAAGAATGGAGTAGCCCGCCGAAAGGTCGGAGTCAAGCCATGAACCCAATGTCAGGTTGATATATCCGCGCGGTATAAAACCTTTGCGCTCCGCGCCCCATACAGTCGCCAATGCATCCGGAGCCGATGGGGAGAAGTCGGCAGGTACGCCCCTTGTAGAATATTCCAGTTTGCTGTCGGCAGCCTGGAAACGCTCGAACTGAGGCAAGCGGTCGAGGCGATGTGCCGGGAGCTTATCATACTCATATTGACCCTCCACTTCCAGTCTTTCATGCAATTCCTGCGCGCATAGGGGCATCACGGCTGCAAGCGACAGCATCGAAGCTAAAAATCTGTATTCTGATTTCTTCATGACATTTACTGTTATTTCGCCCGGCTCAACGCTTCAGACGGGAGTTGATCATCTTTTTAATATCGGCTTCATCGCCGGGATAATTCTCTTCCAGCACTTTCAGATATTCCTGTGCGAGATAATCCTTTCCCTGCGCCGTATAGGCATCAGCAAGGACAATAAAACCTCTCGCTACCCAGTATTGTTCCTCAGAGCCCGAGGATGTGAAGCTCTCCATCATAGTTGCAGCCTTTGCCGCATCTCCGGAGTCAAGGAGATTCTGAGCGAGTGTCACGGCGCTGCGTGCGCCTGCTGCGGAGAAGGGATTGGCGGCAAGTCGCTCCAGAGTGGCGCGGGCTACGCTCTTTTCGTTTCCTGACGGTGATTTCAACCTGTCGGCAGCGACATAATATTCCGCTTCATCACGCGCTTCCGCAGATGCTCCACCCTCCGCCAATATCTTACGGGCATATTCTGAACGAGTCGCGGCATTGTCGGTCGTACGCATTATTCCGGTAAATGCCGCCATCCTGTTCTCCGGACCTCCGTAGCGTTCCACATTCAGATATGCAGCCGATGCATTCTGACGATCATCCGCTTCATAATAGTAGTCTGCAAGATGGAGCCACGCCTCGCCGGCATTATCTCCGGAAGGGTATTTCTCCAAATATTCCTTAATTCCGGATATATTGGAGGGATTCTCCAGATACTCGCTTTGGGCAGTCTCAAACATCAGGGCAGCCATATCCTTCTCTCCTAAAGAGAAGCCGGGAATACCCTTCAGGAACTCTGCGTATTCAGGAAGCTGATGCGTGTCTGCATAATAGCGTCTTAACTCCTTGTCGGCGAGACGCGCCTCATCGGAATAGGGGCGGATCTTGAGCAATTTACTGAGTACATCGACCCCTTTTTCCTTCTTTCCGGCATCGAAATATGCCTGTGCCATTCCGAGCATAGCCTCTGAAGCACGCGGATCGGAGGGATTGCGGTCGACAATTCGGGAGTATGCTTCGGCAGCCTTCATCGGATTCCCTGTGGAGGAATAAGCATCGGCAAGATCCGACATCACTTCGCTTATCAGCGGCGAACCCCCGAATTCACGCTCAAATCTCTCCAATTCTGCAATCTTGCCGGAGAGATCTCCCTCTCTTCCGAGAATACGCGCATAGCGATAGGAGGCGTAGTCGGCTCCCGTGCCTTCCCCTTTCAACTGCCGATAGTCATTTTTTGCTGATGCGTAATCGCCCGTATAATACTTGCAGTCTGCTATTCTAACTGCAGCATCCCTGCGCATCTCCGGAGTCAGGGCAGTCAGCGAACCGGATATGGGACGGAAATAGCGTGATGCATCGGCATATTTTCCAAGCTGATACTTCGTATATCCGAGGTCGTAACGGAGAATATCCTCATTCTCTCCGGCATATCCGCTCTTCAACGCTGCTTCGTACGCACTTTCCGCACTGCGGTAATTACCGCTGCGATACTCAGCATCACCGAGCCAAATATATGCCTGGGCTGTCAGCTTGGGATCGTTGCTCTTGATTGCGACACATTGTTTGAGCAATTCCGCAGCCTTACGCGCTTTACCTTGCGACAGGGAGGATGCGCCGGCAGCGTAATATATCTTCTGTTTCAGATGAAGGTCGTCGGCAGAAGGGCGACGCAGACGATCGATCGCGCCGACAGCCTTTTCGTAATCTCCCTGCTGATAATACATCCATGCCAGATGGCGTTCCACTGCGGGGGTGTACTGCGACTGAGGATAGGACTCTATGAATCTTTCGAGCATTTCCACATTATTGTCGAAGGGGATATTGCCACCCTGCGAACTTGCGGCGACATAGTTATAAAGAGCCGCCTCTGCCACTTTCGGGTCATAGCTCATGCGATATGCCTTTTCGAAGTCTATGGCTGCTCCGGAAGGATTTCCGGAGAGGGCTTCTATCTGTCCGAGATAGAGATAGGATCCCTGAGCGAGAATATCATGGTTGCCGAGCAGGGGAGCTAAACGTTTGGCAGCCGATTCATATCTTCCGGCTTCATATTCGCAGACTCCGAGGGCATATCGGGCATCATCCGTAGCATTCTCACCCATAGCTCCTACATAGGAATCCAGCAATCCCTCAGCTCTGAGGTATTCTCCCGTCTCATATTCCGATAATCCATAGACCCTCATGGTCTCAAGCTTCATCTGCTCTTCCGGGAGATTATCACGCTTCAGGATTCCTTGTGCCATCTTCGCACACTTTTCCCATTCTCCAAGACGGAAGTAGCATTGAGCCAGATAGAATTCCGGATACAACCGCTCTCCGAGAAGAATCTTTCTGAGTCTGAGATCCTCATTATTCTGAATCTTTGCTACATTCTCAAACCTCTCTACTGCGGAGTGGGTGTCATCCCCGACATAGTCGAGATAACCGAGATAATAATCGGCAAGAAGTGCATAATCTTTTGATTTTTCAAGGGAGCGGAATAGCGGACGCGCTTCTTTGTAAAAACCCCGGCGCAGCATGCAGACCCCCTCGCGATAGCTGTAAAGATTTCGCTTATCGGAGGTCAGAAGATTCAGGTCGACACGCTTATATTCTTCCAGCGCCCGACTCCAATCGGCTGCAAAGAAATAGAAGTCGCCTGTCAGCAGAATAGCTGTGGAAGCGTCGGCAGATGCAGGATAGTCAGCCGCATATTCTCGTAATATTTCGATGCAACGTTGATCGCCGGTAGAAAAATAAGCATTTCCAAGCAGGAAAATGAACTCCTGCTCCTCATCGGGAGTAAGTGGGATATCTTCGGTCGCTATGGAAATAAGAGCATCAATGGCAGCCGGAAAATTGGATGCAGCTGTCATTTCGCGACTGCGTTGCAGCGTAGGGGAGAGGGTATACGCGGAAGCATTATTATAATCCGGAAGCCAGGCGGACGCCGGCAGAGCGCACACCAATCCTAATGCTAAAGAGGATATAATCTTATGAATGTTTCGATGAATCATGAATCAGAGAGGAGTTGTGGATTAGGAGTTAGGGATGAAGAGTCAGGAGTAAGAAATTATAAAAAAGTTGAGGCCGGCAGTCTTGGAAAGACTACCGACCTCAGGGGATAGGATGGATTTGGGGAAGTAGCCCATAGCAGAGTCGAACTGCTCTTTAGAGAATGAAAATCTCTCGTCCTAACCGATAGACGAATGGGCCAGCCTGATCGAATCTGACGCTGCGTGACTGAATTTCAATCCGGAGACTGAACTCGCGGCATCACGATATCGATATTTCTTGTTATGAAACGGTGTCGCTTTTTAAGCCTGACGATCTTAGGCAAGACCGTTGATGTGATGCATCATACCGCTGCAAAGGTTGGCAGCCTTATTCTTTGAGATCACATTCTTACGACCGAGACGCTGAAGAAGTGCGCTTACTTTATTGTAGGCAGCTGTAGCCTCAGCCTTGTCTGTCATTTTACGCACGTTGCGGACAGCATTGCGCGCAGTCTTTGCCCAATAGCGGTTCTCAAGTCTACGCTTCTCCGCCTGGCGAATTCTTTTTAATGATGATTTATGATTTGCCATCTTAAAAATTAATTTCTTTCTTTTCCTATCAATATTATTTGGTAGCCCATAGCAGAGTCGAACTGCTCTTTAGAGAATGAAAATCTCTCGTCCTAACCGATAGACGAATGGGCCACATGTCGCAACTGCCAAGCCCTTGACGGGGGCATTTTGCAAGTGCAAAGTTAAACAACTTTTTTAATTCTCGCAAATTTTTCTGCAATTTCTTCATTTTTTTTCGTAAATTTGTGTGAATTTCTCCTCTAAACCCTCCTCTAAACCCTCTTTTACCCCCTTTTCGGACTCTTACTCGATTATTTTTATGTGGGTGGAGGTCTTTGGCTGAGTCTGATTTGTAACCCTATTTCTGTTTCCCCGCTTATTCCGGATTCATTATGATTAAAATTTTCTGTGTCAACACCAACGATTATCTCGAGATTCCGGGCGGAACGACTCTCGCCGAGGTGGCTGCCTCTCTCGCTGATTCCCTCCGCCTCTCTCCTGTCTGCGCCCTCGTAAATAATAAGACGGAGAGCCTGGACTATAATATATATGCACCCAAGCGTATCGAATTTCTTGATTCCTCTTCCCCTGCAGGACGCAGAGTCCTTATCCGCTCTCTCTGCATGGTCCTTTATCGTGCCGTCTGCTCTCTGTCGCCTCAACGCGGACTAAGAATCGAACATTCTATCTCCGGCGGCTATCTATGTCATCTTATAGATAAGGAGGGCAATATTATCATCCCTTCCGCAGAGGAACTCGATTCAATCCGCGAGTGCATGGCGCGCCTTATAGCGGAAAATCATCCCTTTGTCGGGCATGAACTCCCGACTGAGGATGTGGCAAAAATTTATGCCGATCAGAATCTGGATTCGAAAGTAAAACTTCTCGATACCCTCAATCAGCTCTACACTCCTTTCTATACTCTCGACGGAGTGGCTGATTCTTATTATACACCTCTGCTCCACTCTACAGGTTTCATCTCTTCTTTCGACATAATCGCCCATCACGACGGCTTTCTCCTCATGGGTCCGAATCCGGAGAACCCCGATGTCCCCGTCAGCCCGGTCACTCAGGAGAAGATGTATGAGGCTTTCCGACGCTATCTCCGCCTGAACCGCGCAATAAAGGTCAGCAGCGTAGGCGAACTGAATGAGGTCGTGCAGGCGCGTCAGGTCGCAGAACTTATCCATGTCGCCGAGGCGATGCATGAAAAGCATCTTGCCTCCATCGCTGAAAGTATCGCCGACCGCAACCGCGACGGGGGAGCCCGCGTCGTCCTCCTCGCCGGTCCGTCCTCTTCCGGAAAGACCACCACTACCAAGCGTCTCGCGATTCAGATGATGACCAATCTCAAGACGCCGCGCATGATATCTCTCGACGATTATTTCGTCGACCGCGATAAAACCCCTCTCGATGAACATGGGGAATATGATTATGAATCTCTATATGCACTCGACCTCGAACGCCTGAACTCCGACCTTCAGCAACTCATAGCCGGGAAGACCATCAATCTCCCGACCTATTCTTTCGAACTCGGAAGACGTGTCCATAAGGAACGCCCGCTCTCGCTCGCCCCGGATGAAGTGCTCCTTATCGAGGGAATCCACGGACTGAACCCGGAACTCACCCGCGCTATTCCGAATGATGATGTCTTTAAGGTCTATGTGTCGGCGCTCACCTCCCTAAATATAGACGATCATAACTGGATATCTTCTACCGACAACCGACTCTTGCGTCGAATTGTGCGCGATCATAAATATCGAAGCACATCCGCTCTCGACACCCTGCGCCGCTGGGCGAGTGTGAGACGCGGCGAGGAGAAATGGATCTTCCCCTTCCAGGAGAATGCGGATGCCACTTTCAATTCTTCCCTGATTTTCGAACTGGGAGTGATGAAAGATTACGCCGAGCCCCTCCTGCGCCGTGTGCCTCATTCAAGCGAACATTATGCGGAGGCTTACAGATTGCTGAAGTTCCTCTCTTTCTTCGAACCTATACCTTCTGACCAGATACCGACCACCTCTCTTCTTCGCGAATTCCTCGGAGGCTCAAGCTTCCATTATTGATTTCACATATTCAAAACACCCTCCCTCTCTTCCCCTGAAATGACATGAAGGAAATCACTGACGAAAATATCGAACATCTCGAACATCTCATAGACGACCGCGACGAGGCGGCGGCAAAACGCGAAATACGCGAACTCCACCCCGCCGATATAGCGGAAATCTTCGATTCGCTCAACCTCAAAGAGGCGGAATGGCTCTTTAACCTTATTGATGAAGAGAAGAAGGCTGACGTCCTGATGGAACTGGATGAGGAGGATCGTAAGAAACTCCTCGAAGGGATGGATCCCGAACAGATCGGTCATTATATCGATCTTCTCGATACTGACGATGCCGTCGACCTGATTCAGGAACTCGATGAGGAAGACCGCAATGAGGTCATCCAGCATATCGATGACATGGAGCAGGCAGGCGATATCGTCGATCTCCTCCAGTATGACGAGGACACCGCCGGCGGCTTGATGGGCACTGAATATATCGAGGTCAATGAAAATATGTCGATGCCGGAGTGTATCAAGGAGATGCGCCGCCAGGCAGAGGATCTGGATGATATTTATTATGTCTATGTCGTCGATAATGATAATCGCCTGAAGGGTGTGTTGCCACTGAAGAAGATGGTGACGCATCCGAATGTCTCCAAAATCAAGCATGTGATGCAGAGTGATCCCGTAGCCGTTCGCACTGACTCGTCGATTGAGGATGTGGCTAAGGATTTCGAGAAGTACGACCTTGTCGCCATGCCGGTTATCGACAGTATCGGCAGACTCGTCGGACAAATCACGGTCGATGACGTCATGGATGAGGTCCGCGAACAGAGCGAACGCGATTACCAGTTGGCATCCGGTATCTCGAGCGACATTGATGCCGATGACTCCGTCTTCGCCCAGACAAAAGCGCGCCTCCCCTGGCTTCTGATCGGAATCGCCGGCGGAATTTTGAATTCTTTGATTCTGACGGGGTTCGAGCAGCAGATTGCCGCTGTGACGGTGCTGGCGATATTTATCCCGCTGATCGGCGGCACGGGCGGTAACGTCGGTGTGCAGGCGTCGGCTATCGTCGTGCAGGGTCTTGCCAACGGCAAACTGGAACTCAAAAATGCCGGCAAGCAGATCGGGCGGGAGGTCATTGTCGCGCTTATGAATGCCGTGGTCATTTCGGGCGCCGTACTTGCTTACGTCCTTATTACCCAGCCGCATTATTATGCAGTGGCATTCGCAGTGGCGGCATCGCTCTTCTGCGTCGTCATATTTGCCACAGTCTTCGGCACTCTCGTCCCGCTGACTCTTGAACGCCTGAAAATCAACCCTGCCCTCGCTACGGGTCCCTTTATTCAGATTATGAATGACGTAGTCGGGCTGCTTATCTATGTGGCTATGTCGACATGGATGCTGAAGTTAATCCCGCTCCCGACAGTCTGATTTTCACCCTAACCTTTTCTCCTCTCATTTAATATGGCTGAAACCCCTTTGATGAAACAATATACGGAGATGAAGAAGAAGCATCCTGATGCTATTCTTCTTTTCCGCGTCGGAGATTTTTACGAGACTTTCTCCGATGATGCCATCGCGGCAAGCGAAATCCTTGGAATTACCCTTACACGCCGGGGAAACGGTTCGGCAACCTCTGTCGAACTGGCAGGATTCCCTCACCATGCCCTCGACACTTATCTGCCGAAACTCGTCAGAGCGGGCAGGCGCGTGGCAATTTGCGAGCAGCTGGAGGATCCGAAACTGGCTAAGAAACTCGTGAAGCGCGGCATCACCGAGCTTATAACTCCGGGACTGAATCTGAATGATTCCACACTCCCTCCGCGGGAAAATAATTTCCTCGCCGCGCTCCATTTCCCAGCTGACGGAAAGAAGGCTTATCCTTTCATCGGTGTGGCATTCCTGGATCTTTCCACAGGGGAATTCCTGTGTGCCGAAGGGGGAGCTGATTTCGTCGAAAAACTCCTCGTCTCCATCGCTCCGAAGGAGATTCTGAGAATGAGAGGGACACGCCGCCAATGTGAGGAGACTTTACTCAAGCAGGGTGCCCTCGGCAATCGTGTGCTATTCACGGAGCAGGATGATTGGATATATACCCCGGAAGCTGCCGGCGAACGCCTCCTTCGTCAATTTTCCACTGACTCGCTCAAGGGTTTCGGCGTGGAGGATATGCACAGCGCCATAATAGCCGCCGGCTCCATTCTCCATTATCTCGATTTTACTCATCATCATCTGACGCAGCATATCACTTCTTTAGGTCGTATTGACTCGGGCATTTATCTCCATCTGGATAAGTTTACCCTGCGCAATCTGGAGATTCTCGATCCTTCGCGCCCTGACAGCGGCGTGTCATTGATTCAGGTTCTCGACAAGACGGTCACCCCGATGGGCGCCCGACGCTTGCGCAGATGGTTTGCGTTCCCTCTTCTTGATGTCGCCGGAATCACCCGGCGTCAGGAAGGTGTGGATGCTTTTTTCCGCAATCCGACATTGCGTGATGCTCTCACAGAGACCTTCCGCAGTGTCGGCGATCTTGAGCGTCTGAGCGGCAGACTCGCTACCCGGCGTATATCGCCGCGCGAATTGCGTCAGCTCGGGCAGGCGCTGACTCTGGCAGCCCATGCGCGCCGACTCATGGAGTGTGAGGATTGCGAAACCCTCACCAAGCTGCGTGATCGAATACATGACTGCGAGGAGCAACGCAATCTGATATTATCTTCAATAGCCCCGGATCCCCCGGTCTCCCTGTCGAAAGGGAATTACATAGCGGAGGGGGTAAATGAGGAACTCGACCGCCTGCGGCATATACTGCGCCATTCCAAGGAAGCTCTCGATGAGATTCTGCAACGGGAATCTGCCGAATCGGGAATCCCTTCGCTGAAATTGGGTTTCAACAACGTACATGGCTATTATATCGAGGTTCGCAACACGCATAAGGATAAAGTGCCGGAAGGATGGATTAGGCGTCAGACCCTCGTCGGAGCAGAGCGCTATATCACCCCCGAACTGAAGGAATACGAACAGACCATAATGGGTGCCGGCGACAAGATAGATGCGCTTGAGAAGGAGATCTATGAGAAGATTCTCTCGGCTCTTTCAGATCATCTTACCCTGATAATGGATAACGCTGCCGTAATTTCCGAACTGGATTGCCTCCTCTCTATGGCAGCAGCGGCTGAGGAGTATAATTACGTCCGTCCGGTCGTCAATGATTCCTTGGAACTTAAGATTGTCAATGGCAGGCATCCCGTCATCGAACGCCGGTTGCCACCGGGAGAGTCTTATATCGCCAACAGCGTAACTCTCGACTGCGATAATCAGCAGATAATGATGCTGACGGGTCCGAACATGAGCGGTAAGTCTGCCCTGTTGCGTCAGACTGCCCTGATAACCCTTATGGCACAGACCGGAAGTTTCGTGCCGGCGGAAAGTGCTGAAATCGGTATTGTCGATAAAATAATGACCCGTGTGGGCGCTTCCGATAATATTTCTGCGGGAGAGTCAACCTTTATGGTTGAGATGAACGAAGCGGCTGCTATCCTGAATAATATGAGCTCCCGCTCGCTTATCCTTTTCGATGAATTGGGTAGAGGCACTTCTACCTATGATGGTATTTCTATCGCATGGGCTATCGTGGAGCATATTCATGAGAACGGCAGGACTCGCCCCAAGACCCTCTTTGCCACTCATTATCATGAATTGAATGAGATGGAGAAGTCTTTCCGGCGCATTGTGAATTATAATGTGTCTGTGGAGGAGATGAATGGTAAGATAGTATTTTTGCGCAAGCTGCGCAAGGGCGGGTCGGAGCATAGCTTCGGTATTCATGTCGCCAAACTTGCGGGCATGCCCCCTTCGATTGTGAGGCGTGCGGATCAGGTGCTTAAGAATCTGGAAGCCTCCGCTGTCAGTCCGGAGTCTGCGGATAAGAAGAGCGCCGGGGCAGCCTCCCCCATCGTCAATAAGGCGGAGGTCGGCGGGATTGCGACAGGACGCGATGGCTACCAGCTTTCTCTCTTCCAGCTCGACGACCCGCTCCTGGAGCAGATTCGCGATGCCTTGCTCAACATCAGCATCGACAATCTGACCCCTATCCAGGCGCTTACGAAGCTTCATGAGCTGCAATCTCTCCTCACGGGAAAATAAGTAAGTAATCTATGATTCTTGACCTTCATACTCATCGCCCGGCTCCCTACCCGGAGGGAATAATTTCAGTTTCACCGGAGGAGTTTCCCGATATTTCCGGCGTGCAGGCATATTCCGTCGGTTATCATCCCTGGAGTCTCCCTATTTCGGGGATTTCCGAGGAGCAGATAAGAATTTTGGAGAAGTGTGCGGAGCGTCAGGATGTCGTAGCGATAGGGGAGTGCGGGGTTGATTTGAGTCATCCGGGTGTGCCGCCGCTCGCCATACAAATGATTACACTGCGCAAGCATATCGAGGTTAGCGAGCGGGTTGAAAAACCCCTCATCTTGCATTGTGTAAAGGGTCATGATGCGATTATCGGTATGCGTCAGGAATTACAACCGCGCCAGCGCTGGATTATCCACGGTTTCCGAGGGAAACCGACTATTCTGCAGATGCTGCTGAAGGCAGGCATAGATGTCAGTTATGGGGAGCGTTTCAATCCCGACAGTGTAGCGCAGACCCCTGCCGACCGGCTCTTTGCCGAAACTGATGAATCCCATAAACCAATCCTCGAAATCATCGACACCCTCCGCGCCACCAACCCGGTTGCCACCCCCGACCGCATAGCCCGCAACATCTTCGGCATCTTACATCAGGAAGATGATTGTAAGATTCAGTGAAATTCACTAAATTTGCAGAGTTAAGTAAGTAATGAAAACATTAAGCAGTTAAGTCATGAGCAGAATCGACCTTGTCAAACTCCGTAAGAGAGCCGGCATGAGTCAGCGCGAGCTGGCTGAGTTATTGCAGGTGCGCCCCAGTTTCCTCTCAGCTATTGAAAACGGGAAGAGCAGACTTCCGGATGAGAAGATGGCGAAAATAAAGGAAATCTTCGAGATAGACAGTTTCGACGATTATCTTATTGACGAACACGCCGGGGAGAGCATGGTCGTGCCGCCGCACACCCACTCCGATTCTGCCGATTCACTGACAATGCTCCTCAATCATTTCCACGAACTTGCCCACAGGAACAGCCATAGTTCCCATGACGAAGAAGCGACTTCGCGCATCGACTTCCTCACGAAACGCAACGACCGCCTGTCAGAGCGAGTCGATACCCTTTCAGAGCGTATCGACACCCTCCGCGAGCAAGTCGACACCCTCCGCGAAGAAAACCTCCGCCTAAAAGAACTCCTCCTCACCCACAACATCCCCTACTGATCCCCTCCCCGCGAATGTAGGGACGCACCCGTGCGTCCGATTACATTGAGTTGGGATTCAATATCTTACTATAGGCGATTCCGCGAGAGCGAGCAAAGCGAAGCTCAGCCCTATTCCGAGATAATTCCAAAATAACAGGAATAAATAACTGCTAAGAAAAAATTCCGCGAAAATTCAGCCAATTCCGTGACCGAAGGCATAAGGGGCGAAGCCCCTTGCCGATTCCGCGCGAACAATATTCTTTATAATTCCAATTCATTAATCAAAACTATTCATTCATAAACACACTAAATTCAAAGGCGAGTTAACAACCCGCGGGAGCGGGTTGCCTAACCGGGGTATCGACGCGCGAAGCTCGTTGGGGTGGAAGTATCCCTGTGAGGCAACCCGCTCCGGTTGGCGGATCTGCCTCTGTCTTATCCGTATTCGATCCGTCAGCATCCGAGCCAAAAGATCCGTGTTGTCATAATCCAAAAACAATCCCATAGATCTCTATTATTACCTACTTGTCGAATGAGTCCTTATGGATTTGAATGGATTTATTTACACACTGATCTTATTGCTCGGATGCTGACGGATTCCACGGATTTGTTATTTTTTTTGATGATAGCGGTAATTTCTTCGGAAGGTGATCACACTGACGCTTGGCTACGCCTGCGCCTCACTGATTTGTACGGATTCCACGGATTTTCTGACTGCCCCTTGCGTACGATAGCGCCGTCCACGGGTTAACATATGTAGTACGCGTAACAACGGAGCGGGTTGCCTAACCGGAAGCCTCAACGCCAACCACCACTGAGCGTTGATACAGCAGTTAGGCAACCCGCTCCGTGAAATCCATACCATAAGTAAATTAAAAATATCCGTGGCTAATAAATCAAAAAAACAATCCCACTTTCAGCAATCCACGGATATACCAATGCGCGAACCGAAATTCATTTTTATTTAAACCTTGTGTTGTTTAGTAAAGGGAATAATAAGGATGGTGGTTCGCGCGGAAACGGCTCGGGGCTGTCGCCCCATTGCCTTGGGTTGCGGAAATGGCGGATTTTTCGCGGAATATTTTATTGATTTTGGAATGTATAGGAAGCGGATGGGGGCTGAGCATCGCTTCGCTCGCTGATGCGGAATCTGCCGGAGATTGTCAGATGAAAATTCGGCAGAGATTTTCCAAATCGCTTAAGGAATTTGATAGCAATATGCCATTCTTGATTTGCGGCAGGCGATTCCGCGAGAGCGAGCAAAGCGATGCTCAGCCCTATTCCGAGATAATTCCAAAATAATCGGAGTAAATAACTCCCAAAAAATAAATTCCGCGAAAATTCCGCCATTTCCGCAACCCAAGGCAACGGGGCGACAGCCCCGAGCCGTTTCCGCGCGAACAAAAAATCCTTATAATTCCCCTTACCCAACCACACAAGATTAATGAAGAAGGAATATCATTGAGTGCAATGACTAATATAAGGATTGCTGAAAGTGGGATTGTTCTTGATTTAGGGCACACGAATTTTTTAATCCACTGATTATTATGGATTTCGATTTTTTACATTAAGATATCTTTTCCGGAAGGCTTGGATTCACACTGACCCTGGGCTTCGCCTCGTGTATACCGGATTTCATGGATTTAGCACAAAAAGACGTCATTTCGCCATTGAGGATAATCCCTCCCTCAATAACACTGTAAATGTAGGGACGCACGGCTACTCAAAAAAAGTCATGCGCTTTATGGGATGTTTACCTAAGAAAAAAAGAAACTGCCCTCCGAATTTGAAATTCCCGAGGGCAGTTTTATTAATGGTAGCTAAAATGAGTATGTATTTTTTTACCCCGATAAGCGAAATTAATAATCATTCGCCTTTACGATGTAAATCTATAGCTTTTTTAATACCCATAGCAACAATTTAATTTCCGGCTTATTCCGCCCAGGAAGGCACGAAACTCTTATCGTTGCTAAGTACTATCACATCTCTGTCTCCACCGGCATCTTTTAGCATTAGCCATAAAACGCCATTGAAGTCAGACTCCAAATACGTATTGGCATGATTTATTTTACTATTATTATATACTTGCTGTTCAATATTAAAGTATATAGGAGTATTATCTTGTGTACCAATATTAAATTTATCCCAGTATGCATCTGTAACTTTGAAAGTCTCCCCTGCACGAATACATTGCTCGTCGGAACAAACAAATCTAAATATACCATTCCCTAAGTTCTCAAGTTCCCACGCTTCATCACTCCCCCAAGAATTCATATCTCTTCGTAGATAAAGAGGAGTATTCCATGTGGGTGTGGGGTTCGGTGTGGTGGTTGAGAGTATAATTTTAGAAAGATCCAGAGACACCTTTATTACATAATTGCCCACCCAGGGACATTCAATATTAAAAAACGGAGACTCCAAAGTTACCTCAACATCAGGTGTGTCACCATAATTACATCCTAAACTTCCATCGTTAAATTGATCCCAATCTCCGCGAGCTGTAGACAATCTGAATTTACTTAGATTATTTACTTTATATACATACCATCCATCTTCCACTCTGAACCGATCCGGAGTTTCAGGATTCCATTCTCCTTTAACAAAATCACCGGCTCCGGTGATGTAAAGGGGAGCAGCCGGTTGGGGGGTATATAAAAAGCAGGCATCTATCTCAATATTTGTGCCGGTTAAACCACCCGACAACAGAGAAAGAATATTTCCCGTCCAGGGTTTTGACAGATCTCCTAAGTTAAAATCAGGACACACCCTTTTTAATTCACCAATAGAAATATCCACAACCTGCCAATTTTTATTAGGGGCAGGTGCAATTGACGGATACAATGCGCCACCATCATTAAATGGTTCTCCTAAAGAGAATTTTGCTGAACGAGCACCAGCGTCGTATGTACCCCCATCTAATAGAATGATACATTGCGACTTAACAGCCGGTTCGCTATTTGAACGATAGGCAAAATGAATTCTCGTATTATCATTAATCATTGAGAAATCCTTACCTTTCGTAAAGCTCGGTCCAATAGAGTATCCACAACCACTCCAACCTTGATTTCCTACAGTAAGTGAAAGATAATCATATCCCCCATCTATTCCCGGAGAAGTGGGTTCATTTTCAATGTAGGTATTTTCCCAAATCCAAAAATTACAATCTTCATCCTCCTTCCAATCTAAATCTAAATATTCTATATTTCTTTTCTTTATTTCAGTCCTAACTTTATCATCGGCTTGGATTAATATCATATTATCCAGATGGCGATTAAAAATTTCCATTGTAGACTCAGATAGCTCTCCGTATACGGGGGGATTAGAGGGGAGTGTGGCAGCGACAGAAGATGTATAGCCGCTTTCCACTCCGTTTACCACAGCTTTTACGCGATAAAAGTTAGACCCTGACAAGGGTTGGCTATCAGTATACGTTGTCTGCGTCAGCTCGGATGCAATAAGGGTAAATTCTACATTGTCCGGCGAACGATATACATTGTAGGTTGCTCCGTCTACAGCACCCCACGTGATAGTGATCTGATTTTCACCGACAGAAGCATTGATCTCTTCGGGTGCTTCAATCAGGTCATTAACTTCAATATAGTCAATATCCGCAACATTATATTCTTGAATGACCTCGCCATTGCGGAATATCTGCAATACTTTGTCTCTCTTGGCAAATGCAAATAGTGATAGCACTGCCATTATTCCTATAAGAAAAGTTCTATTCTTGTAAAATCGTCTCATGATTACTTAATAATGAATTTCAGGTTCAAATTTGATTCGCTATTGGAAGCTACAGCTATATATACACCCTCTGCCAGCGCCTCCAAACTTAGAGTTTGTCCGCCGGAAAGTGACGATGTGGCGATCAGTACGCCCTTAAAGTCAAAAATTCCCAAAGAGAAGGGGATTGTGGAACTTGATTCTAATGTCAGCAACTTATCCTCGGAATTATAAGAAAGTTTATTTCCAATGACAGAATCCAATTCTTCCATTCCGGTAATGATAGATGGCGTACCCTCTCCAATTTCAATATGATGAAAGAGGGAATAGAGTAACGGGGTAGGATCGGACATCGAATCCTTGGAGCTTATCAGCATTTCATTCTCTCCAAAGCTGACACGATTAGTTTGCGCAAGATCAAATAATTGGGGAATATCGGAATTACCGGTGAATATCAGACAAGGCACAGTTTCCTGAGCACCGCCCACTCCCGAACCGAACAATAACGATAATCCTGCGAGCAAACCCGAACTAAATACAGATCTTCGTCTCATTAAATCAGGCAGATGCTTCGGGTTCCCCTCCTCAGCGTGTTAGGTTAACATTAAACAAGAAAAAGCGTAGGAATCTGTATCATTGCCGTCCTACGTTCTGAGGCTTCTCGCATTGCCCATCAATAGTCGGACGGCAACCGCAGAAGCCCACGCTCGTATATGCAATAATGCCATCCGGCTATATTCCTCCCGGAATATCATGCCGAATGCAAGATAATCACATATCCACGGGCATCTACCGTTGCTCAATCTCTGACTATTGATAGAAATTTTGCGAGAATTTCAGAACGTCAAAGAATCAGCGCGGATAAACGCTTTTTATAAATAAATCAATATCCGATATTTCGGATATCATCTACTTCCCGCCACACTTTACCCTTTCGTGGGGTTCTGCGTTACCGGTTAGTGCTCACAAAATTAATATTTTCTCATCTATCCTCCAAAATTATTCCGATTTTTAGAGAATTTTTAGAGAGTGTTTGAATTTAGACTCTCTTAATACATTAATCCGAAATGCCATAGGGGAATAATATTCCCGCTTCCGAATTCTCTAAAATCCCTCACTCAGGGACAAATTCCGACAAAAACATCCCTCACTCAGGGATAAAAGAAACATATTTTTAGACTAAAGCGCGTAAACACATATCTTTCAGACACATATAAATATATTTATTTAGACAGAAGCTTGGGGCTTTTCTTTTTAGACATATGCACATAAGCACATAAGACACATAATTTATTCTATTTATGAGCCTTATGTACACATGAGTATTATGGGCCTTATTATGGGCCTTATTATGGGTCTATTGTCTAAAAAGAAAAACGTTTGCATCTGACAGGGTACTGCGCTTCGGATTAGAATTGTAAAGAATGTGGTTCGCGCGGAATCGGCAAGGGGCTTAGCCCTTTATGCCTTCGGTCGCGGAAATAGCGGAATTTTCGCGGAATTCTTTCTTTGCAAATTTATATTCCCCTAAATTTTTTAGCGGATATTAATAAAAATAAAAAATATGTGCCACATGTCTGAGAAAGGAGATCGGGACCGCATTTATCCAGATGCGGTCCCGACAACGACATAGTTAGATGGTATATAGTGAGGGATAATATTTTTAAGAATTCTTTAGTATAACCGGAAGAATCCTCTATGATTACAACTCCCATTAATGTCAACCTACACGGAAGTTTTTCGATGTGACATTCTTATAAGTTTTTAGATTGCAAAGATAGGGAATCCGTGAATTAAAATCTTGAAATAGTGTCTTATAAGATTATACAGACTGTGGCGAGATTTTATACTCTATTCTTATTAATCCTTATGGTGGTGGTAATCGTTAGAAAGATCTTCGAAAAAATCGTGGTCTAATATTCTGCTGAGTCGTTCAAGTAAAGCTGTGTCAATTGTAGGACGTCGGAAAATGTCATAGATGTTGGTGCGATTGCAGTTGAGCTGAATTGCAAGCCACGTAGCGTTATGACCTTTTGGTTGCTGATCAAAAACCTCTTTTATTCGTTTGCCGATATGTAACATAGTGATCTCGGAATGACCATGATCGTTCCCTATTGGTCGACTGACGGACGATGGTAAAAAAAGAAGACGTGGAACGATGTTCAGTTTATCTCACATCAGGCATCGCCAAACGCCTCTTACAGAATAAACAGTCCACTCCCACGCCTTGTCCGATATAGCGGCACACCCCCTTGCCGGGGGAGTGGACATTACACGGCAAGCTAAGGAGCGTTTAGACTGCTTTATCTTCTGCAAATGAAATTGGCGATTTCGATGTGAAAGACAAAGCAAAAAACGCTTCTTGACAAAAATGAAGAAAACACTATCGTTTTCAAAAGCAAATATACTAAAAATTACACATGTACACAAAAATCCTGTACGAAGTCTGATAAGAGAGTGTTTGAATTTAGACTCTCTTAATATATTAATCCGAAATGCCATAGAGGAATAATATTCCCGCTTCCGAATTCTATATCATCTTTTACTATATAGCCATTAGGATCCCCTTCAAGCTGACGCTGCCCCTTATTCTTTCCGCCGACTTCAAATATCTTATCTCCAATTTTGAAATCGGCAATTCGGGATGTTCTGACTGCTGAAGTGACCCGGACTTGATTCTGAAAAAAGGTTTCTCGAACATTCCCGATATCTGTCCCCACACCTGCCAGTGCATACATGAAATTCGGATTATCAAGATATAATTTTTCAACTTTCCCCAAGCTGCGCAACCCGTTAGTGTCATCCCGAAGCAATGATATCATACCTGCCCTTTCCAATAGACTTAGATATTCGGGGAGAGTATTCTTGCTTACCCCCACTTCTACGGCAAGTTTCTCAATGCTCGGCTTATATGGCGCAAGATTTGACAGAACTCCAAGTAATTGTTTGAGCTTACGGGCAGTAGTTGCCATCATATCAGCAAAAAGCGGAATGTCGGTCTCTACGGTTTGGGAGATTATCTGATTGAGTCTCATTCCGAATTCAGGCTCGTGAGAGAAGGGGAAGTAGCCCGTCTGCAAATATTGATGGAAATCGGGGAGGGGGTGAGGAATCTCCGGGAGATCCACTCTATGTTCCAGAATCTCTTGAAGAGTATAGGGAGCAATCTCCACACCCTTATAGAGTCCTAAATACTCGCGAAAGGATAATCCTTGTATATGAAACATTAAGGCTCTTCTGCTGAGATCTGCCTCACCCTTTTTAATATCAAGGATGGAGCTTCCGGTAAAAATTACCTGCAATTCGGGAAGTGTGTCATGGATCTGCTTAAGCTCTTTCGACCAATTCTTATATTTATGAATCTCATCAATTACGAGAAAATTTCTACCCGACTTCACCATTTCATTAGCCAATTCGAGCAGGGAATGAGTAGAGAAATAGATATTATCGGCATCTACATATAGACTTCTATCAGGATCCCGCTGCAGAATCTTCTGAAGAACAAGAGTGGATTTACCGACACCTCGAGGACCTGTCAGACCGATCAAGCGCGCATTATCAGGCAACTTATCATACACATATCTTCGAAAAGAGGTAGGAGTATGACGCAGGATTTGCCTCATTGTATGGAAAAGTGTATTATCAATCATACCACAAATATAGTAAAATTCCCCCAAAATCCCTCACTCAGGGACAAATTCCGACAAAAACCTCCCTCACTCAGGGATAGATTTCGATAAAAACATCCCTCACTCAGGGACAAAAGAAACATATTTATAGACAGAAGCACATAAGCACATATATTTCAGACATATAATAAATATATTTATTTAGACAATAGCATGGGGCTTTTCTTTCTGACATAAGCACATAAGCACATAAGACACATAATTTATTGTACTTATGAGCCTTATGTACTTATGTGCCTTATGTGCCTTATGTGCTTATGTGCTTATGTGCTTATGTCAAAAAAACTTATGTGTTTATGTATAAGAAAAATATGTGCATATGTCTAAGAAAAATATGGGGCGTATGTCTAAGGGAGGGTGACGCGGACGATGTATTCGTCGGGGGTCGCGGCAAGGACCTCCGTGGAGAATCCCCACGTGCGGATGCGGTCAGCAAGGAGCGCAGGGGAGGGGAGAAGATCACTCTCGGCATGACGATCCCCATGTATGTTATTGATGAAGTTTTCATCTGAAGGGAAGGCTATGAATATCTTTCCGCCGGGCTTCAGATTCATCTTGAAGAGCCATCGCATCGTCTCCTCCGGTGAATGAAGATGGGGATAGACTGAATAGAGCAACGCTATATCATAAATCCCCGGAATCTGCTCTTCCTCAAAATCCAGTCGCAGAAACTCCACATTCCTTAAATCTCCGTACTTCTGCCGCGCAATTCCCAACATCCCTTCCGACATATCCAGTCCGACAACTTTCCCCGACTCCCCGACCATTTCGGAAAGATAGGGAGCCAACACCCCCGTGCCCGTCCCGAGATCCAACACACTCATCCCACTCTCAATACCCATCTTCCCCAATATCGAACGAATACGCTCCGGAGTCGAACGAACCTCTGCCGCATCCCATTCAGGAGCCAAAGCATCAAAAAAATCTATCTCTGACTGATTCATATAATTCTCTAAACTTAATTTTCAGTGATTATTTTTCTTTTATAATAACAAAATTAACCTAAATAAAGTTAATATTGAAATTTTTTACTAACTTTGTCGCCATAACTTTCAGAAATTATATACCCCAAAACATGGACAAAAACATTCCCTCCCTTTTATTCGCGATGATAGCAGGCTCCATTGCTGCTACTCACGCCGCTGAAGCTCCTCGCGACACGACCAACCTCGGAGAACTCGTTGTGACAGCTCCGTTGAAGACCAATCCTGACCTCATCCCACTGAACGTAACGCAGGTCAGCGCATCTGAGATCGAAAAATCGGGGGAGAGTTCACTACTCCCGGTACTCGTAGCGAAAGTGCCCGGTCTATTCGTCACGGAACGCGGATTCGCCGGCTATGGTGTGTCGGGCGGTAGCGCCGGAAGCGTCAATATCCGCGGAGTAGGACAGGGGAATCAAGTGCTCTTCATGATTGATGGTCAGCCTCAGTGGGCAGGAGTATTCGGACATTCCCTTGCCGACACATACGTCGCCAATGGGGTCGAGAAGGTCGAAGTAGTGAAAGGTCCATCTTCGCTCCTATATGGTTCCAACGCGATGGGCGGGTCAATCAACCTGGTCACTCACACACAGACAAAGGATGGACTGACAGGCAGAGCCCGCGCCATGTTCGGCTCATTCTCCACACAGAAATTCGCACTATCATCAGGCTATAAGAAAGATCGCTTTTCCGCAACTCTTTCCGGTCAGCTTGATCGCAGCAACGGCAACCGCGCCGGGAGCGCTTTCTGGCTTGCCAACGAATTCCTGCAGCTGAAATACGCCGTCTCCGACCACTGGAGTATAGCCGGAATGCTCGACATGACGCAAAGCCATGCCAATAATCCGGGTACACTCCAGGATCCCCTTGAAAATATGTGGACCGACATATTCCGCGGCACAGGCGGCATCTATGTAAAGAATAGTTACAAAAAGGCTGATGGCGGCATACAGGGCTATATCAACTGGGGACGCCATAATGTTGATGACGGAAATACCCCCGGAACGACACCTCGCGACTATCTATTCCATTCTACAGACTATAACATGGGCTTCACTGCCTATGAATCCCTCTACCTCTGGCAAGCCAACACACTCTCTGCCGGAATCGATTTCCAACATTGGGGAGGACATGTCTGGAACACCGACAAAGCGGATGAATCCATCCGATCTTCAGAGGCAACCCATCATGTAAATGAAATAGCGGGCTACGTCATGATGCAGCAGGGCTTCTTCAACGATATTCTGAACATCAACGGCGGCGTACGCCTTCAGCACGGCTCGACATACGGTAATGTCTGGGTTCCCCAAGCAGGCTTTATCGTCCGCCCGGGTCACTCTTCTCAGATAAAGGGTTCATTCAGCAAGGGATTCCGTTCGCCCAACATCCGCGAACTCTATCTCTATCCCCCCGCAAATCCCGACCTTAAGCCGGAATATATGCTCAACTATGAATTAAGCTATCGCCAGCATTTTCTCAACTATCGGCTGATGGTCGGAGCCGCACTATTCTTTATCGATGCCCGCGACATGATTCAGACAGTACGCATCGACGGACGCCCCCGCAATGTCAACACCGGCAAATTCCACAACAAAGGTTTTGAAATTGAGGCGGCATATTCCATCCTTTCCAACCTCTCGGCAAATGCGTCCTGGTCCTACCTCCACACTGACTCCGACACCAACCTCTATTCCCCGAAGAATAAACTGAACGCTGAGCTGACATACTCTCCCGGTCCCTGCAGTTTCACTCTTGAGGAAATGAGTATCTGGGGGATGAAGAACGGGAATCCCGACGGAAGTTCAACAGCATATTCATTACTCAACTTCCGCGCAGCCTATACACTCGGAAAGACTGTGCCGGTCACTCTCTCCGTAAAGGTCGACAACATCACCAACAAACACTATCAGATAATCTACGGATGCCCGATGCCGGGGACTACCATCATGGGTGGCGTCGAATTCAAGTTCTGATTCTCTGAGATAATTATTCTTTATCGGATTATGAAGACACGTCTGTCCGTCCTCTATTTTCTGCAATTTGCCGTGTGGGGGTGCTATCTCACATGCTTCGGGCAGTTTCTGGGCGCCGGAGGATTGGGAGCGGATATTGCATGGTTCTATGCAGCTATCGGGCTGGTCTCGATAATAACCCCCTCCCTGTTCGGGCGTCTTGCCGACCGCACCCGGCGCCCCGAGACACTTCTTGGCGCCTGCCATCTGGCAGCCGCTCTGCTGATGTTCGTCATGTGGCGCTACGGCATGACCCATACCCGGCTGGAGTTTCGTATTTTCTATCCTCTTTATCTGGGATTCTTAGCGTTCTATATGCCGACTATGGCTCTCGCCAACACCTCCTCATTCGGGTTGCTGACACAGAGAGGATACAGCACAATCTCCGCATTCCCCTCGATTCGCATCTGGGGCACTATCGGTTTTATCGCAGCAATGTGGTTTGTCAATTCCGCCTATTGGGCTCAGGGTTCTTTAGGGTTCGCCTTCCGGGATTCCGATCCGGCAGCTCATCTAAGATTCCAATATAACGCAATGCAGTTGCTCTGCAGCGGCATTCTCGGAATATCAACAGCTGTTTATTCTTTCATGCTTCCACGGCTGAAACCTTCCCGGGAGAGAGCAGATGCGAATTCACAATCCTCAGCCGACTCTCCGATTCTTCTCTTGAAGAAAATGCTTTTCGGCAAAAAGGAGATGACTCTCTTCCTTATCTTTGTCATCTTCTCAGGAGTGTGCCTTCAGATTTCCAACGGCTTTGCAACTCCGTTTATCAATCACTTCATGGCATTCCGGGAATATGCCGATTCGTTTGCCTCCGGCAATGCCACGATGCTGTTTTCCCTATCGCAGATAGCCGAGGCGAGCTTCGTTCTGCTCGTCGGAATATCTCTGAAGCACATGGGCATCCGCGGAGTCTACGCAATCGGACTCGCTGCATGGGGACTTCGCTTCCTGACACTCGCCACAGGCAATCCGGGCGATGGTCTATGGCTCCTTATAGCTTCAATGCTTATCTACGGCATCGCTTTTAATTTCATTACAATTGCCGGGCATCTCTATATCCAGCAGATAGCCCCCGCTAATATGAAAGGATTTGCGCAGGGATTGATGATGTTTCTAAGCAACGGCATAGGAGCCACTTTCGGCACTGTCGCTGCCGGAGCCATCGTCAACAGCAATTGCCACTGGGAATTGATAGAACTTCCCGCAGGCAACGCCCGGATGGGGCTCTTTATGGGCAATTGGGAAACACCCTGGCTGATCTTCGCAGCTTATGCCTTTGCAATCGCTCTTGCATGGCTGATTCTCTATAGAAAAAGTCCGATAAGAAAGTAAGATATTATATATAATTTAAGATAGTATTATAATTCAGGACGTAATCCGTCATTAAAACTAAAAGGGAGGCACATCACTGCGCCTCCCTTCCAATTTACATCAAACTAAAATTTCACTATGAATTTCATTTCTTTAGAAGTGAACGTCCTTTCTCAATAGCCTGCTCATTGAGGGGAATGAGTTTATGATGGCGCTCGGGGAGAGATTTCTTCAATCCTTTGATCACATTTTCCATCGGCAACTTATACTCCATAGCTTCGAGCAATGCGCCCATTACGACCATGTTGTAAGCCTTTGAATTGCCGATCTCGAGAGTTGCGCCCATCGCATCGATGGGATAGATAGTAATATCCTCGCGAGTCGGATGATTGTGAATGCCGTTAGTGTCATAGATAAGAATGCCGCCGGGTTTCACCTTGGATGCAAACTTATCGAGACTCTGCTGATTCAGAGCGATGACAGTGTCATAGGAATCGAGCACGGGGGAGGAGATTCTTTCGTCGGAAAGAATCACGGTCACATTCGCTGTGCCGCCGCGCTGCTCGGGACCATAGGAGGGCATCCATGTAACCTCCTTATCGTCCATAAGTCCGGAGTAGGCAAGGATCTTGCCCATTGAGAGAACACCCTGTCCGCCGAAACCGGCGATGATGATTTCTTCTTTCATTTCTTTAGCGTTTTGGGAGGTTATTAATTAAAGATTCTTGAGGTCACCGAGAGGATATTTCTCAAACATATTCTGAGCCATCCATTCGTTGGCTTTCTCAGGACTCATCTTCCAGCCGGAATTACATGTAGACACAACCTCTACTACCGATGTGCCCTTCTTCGCAAGTGCGTTCTCAAAGGCTTTCTTGAGGGCAGCCTTGGTCTTGCGGACGTTTGCGGGAGTGTGGACACTCTGGCGGGTAACGTAGCATGTGCCGTCGAGAATTGCCATAAGGTTGGTGATCTCCAGGGGATGACCGTTAAGGTCAACGCGGCGTCCATAGGGAGTCGTAGCTGTCTTCTGACCGATAAGAGTCGTCGGAGCCATCTGTCCGCCTGTCATGCCATAGATAGCGTTGTTGACAAAGACCATCACGATATTCTCGCCGCGATTGGCAGCGTGGATTGACTCGGCTGTGCCGATTGCCGACATATCGCCGTCACCCTGATATGTGAACACGACGTCCTCGGGCCATAGACGGCTGATTGCAGTTGCGACTGCGGGTGCACGTCCATGTGCAGCCTCCACCCAGTCTACATCTATATAATTATATGCGAACACTGCGCAACCTACGGGAGATACACCTACCGTCTTGTCCGTAAGACCCATCTCGGCTACGACCTCCGCGATCAATTTATGAATCACACCATGGCTGCAACCCGGGCAATAGTGCATGTGCACTTCATCCAGAAGCTCAGGCTTGGAATATACCTTATTCTCCGGGCGGATTATATCTTTGATATCCATTTCTTTCTTGCTTGATACGTTACTTGATGATTTTCTCTTCCAGAGCGTTAACTACCTCTTCCGGACTCGGGATAATACCACCCAGACGTCCGAAATGCTCTACGGGAATATTGTCGTGGACAGCGAGGCGAACATCCTCG
Source organism: Bacteroides sp. (assembly GCA_014803765.1). GTDB lineage: Bacteria > Bacteroidota > Bacteroidia > Bacteroidales > Muribaculaceae > Lepagella. The sequence continues at coordinate 85,593 of JAAVBC010000010.1, forward strand.
ATCATCTGTCCGGCATTAAGCTCTACGCAGAGAATACCTTTCTTCCCCTGTGCAGCACGCTCTACAGCCTCTGTCGGGAAGGGCCAGAGTGTGATCGGGCGTACGATGCCGACCTTGATACCCTTTTCGGCAGCCATCTCTTTAGCCTTTGTGCAGATTCGGGCAATCGAACCGAAAGCGACAATAAGGTAGTCCGCACCCTCTACATCAATCTCTTCCCAACGGGTCTCATTCTTCTCGATTTCGCGATAACGCGCCTGAAGCTCATGATTGATAACCTCCATGCGTGAGGATTCAAGTTCAAGAGATGTGATGACGTTGCGCTTCCGACCACCTTCTCTGCCATTGGCAGCCCAGGGGCACTGCTTGCGAATCTCCTCGTCTGTGCGACGCGGACGCTGCTCGGGAAGCACCACCTTCTCCATCATCTGACCTACAATGCCATCGGCAAGAATCATCGCCGGATTGCGATATTTGAATGCAAGATCGAAACCGAGTCCTACGAAATCCACCATCTCCTGCACCGTCGAGGGAGCAAGCACTATCAGATGATAGTCGCCGTGACCGCCACCTTTCGTTGCCTGGAAATAGTCTGCCTGCGAGGGCTGGATCGTGCCGAGTCCCGGACCGCCGCGCATTACATTCAGAATCAATGCCGGCAGCGAAGACGCTGCTATATAGGAAATACCCTCCTGCTTCAGGCTGACACCCGGGGAGGAGGAGGATGTCATCACAGCTTTACCCGATGCCGCGCCGCCATACACCATGTTGATGGCTGCCACTTCGGATTCTGCCTGCAATACAACCATGCCTGTAGTCTCCCACGGCATCAACTCCTCAAGCGTCTCAAGCACTTCCGACTGGGGAGTGATAGGATAGCCGAAGTATCCGTCGCAGCCATAGCGGATCGCCGCATGTGCGATGGCTTCGTTACCCTTCATAAGTCTTACCTCTTCTTTCATATCTGGTTTTGTTAAATTCAAGGTTAGTGATTTGCTGATTTTCTGAATCGGAATCTTTTAATCCCGATCTGTCATTCCTTTTTCTATCAGTCAACTTTTACGCGATACACCTCTATACATGCATCCGGACATACCCAGGCGCATGAACAACACCCTGTGCAATTGTCGGGATTCGCCATAAATGCGTAGTGATAACCGCGGTCGTTGACCTCATTGGGCTGAAGCGATAAAGTGTCTGTCGGACATGCCACAACACAAAGATTGCATCCCTTGCAACGCTCGACGTTGACAGTGACTGCTCCTTTTACTTTTGCCATATTCTTATTATTTAATAATTTAGCCGCAGCCGGAGGGGCTGCTATGCTTTTCATGATGTTACTTTATACAAAAATAGACCTATTTCGCGGGATTTTAAAAGATTGATTATATGTTATGCAACATATTTTTCAAAATTTCTATCCCTTTCGTAGCCGGCTCTGCTATGACCGTCACATTCGGAATTCCCGGAGTCGGCGCCGGATGTGGGTCTATATAGTAAATCGGTGTGCCGGGACGAACATAGTTGATTAATCCCGCAGCCGGATACACCACCAAAGACGTGCCGACAACTACGAATATATCCGCTTTTTCCACAATCCTTATCGCCTCCTCGATCATCGGCACAGGCTCCTGAAAGAAGACTATGTGAGGACGCATCAGATCGCCGCGCTTGCCGCGTGTCGAAGGCGAAGTCGATAAATGCTCTATATCAAGAGTCTCTATGTAATCAGGATCAGCCACGGAGCGAATCTTCATCAATTCTCCGTGCAGGTGAGTAATATGACTCGAACCGGCTCGCTCATGAAGATCATCTACATTCTGAGTGATGATATACACATCATAATCCTTCTCAAGATCCACCAACCCTTTGTGGGCGGCATTCGGTTCTACCTCAAGCAATGCTTTCCTGCGGGCATTATAGAATTCGTGGACAAGCTCCGGATTCCTCCGAAATCCGTCCGCCGATGCGACATCCATCACCGGATAATTCTCCCAAAGACCGTCGGCATCCCTGAAAGTGTTAATGCCGCTCTCTTTGGAAATCCCGGCTCCGGTCGACACCACTAATATTTTTTTAGCCATTATTTAACTCTTAATATTTTCTTTTTTACAAATTTATAATTATTTTTGCAATATCCAATCCCGGATCACTCGTTTAACACTTTTTTCACTTTGCTTCCGCGCCTGTCCAAGAGGTTCGGAAAGTCGGAAAAATTGACACTACTCGGGTGCCTCTATATTCGATTATAATTTAATATCTAATTAATAATCAATCTTTTTCAAAAAAATGAAAAAACTTTTACTTTCAATCGTGGCGCTCGCAGGCTTCGCAGGCGTAGCCGTCGCTGAGGATTATCCGACAGGATCTGCCTCCGCTCCTCTGACAGTGGCTGATTTCATCAGCCAGGGTGCTCCCGCTAAAGGAAGCGGCGTTGCAGGCACATACGTCAAAGGCTACATTGTCGGCGATGCTACCGGCATGAACCTCTCTTCAGGTATCGAATGGGAAGCTCCCTTTACTTCCGGAACCAACATCCTCATCGCTGCTTCAAGCTCTGAGACCGACATCACCCGCTGCATCCCCGTGCAGCTCCCCACTGGTGATGTCCGCACAAATCTCAACCTCCAGGCAAATCCCAACAATCTGGAGCACTGCATTATCCTCTGCGGTTCACGCGAGACTTACTTCAGCGTTCCCGGTCTGAAGACTGTCACAAGCTATGAATGGGTTGGCGACGCTCCCACTCCCGGTGGTGGCGAAGTTGTTACTCCTCCCGTTGCAAGCACTCACCTCTTCGAGGGTCTGACTGCTTCTACTTATAAAGAGTGGACTATCAACGACGGCAATCTCACAGAGGGCATCTCTTACGTATGGAAATGGGACAGCTCTTACAACTACATGACGGCATCTGCTTATGTAAGCGGCACAAGCTATGCTACTGACGCAACTCTCACTTCTCCCGTAATCGACCTTACTAACGCTACTGACTGCGCCCTCACAATGACTAATATCATCAACAAGGGTGGCGTGGACGCTTGTAAGATCTATGTGCAGGAAGTCGGTGGTGCTCGCGTGGCTCTCGACGTTCAGCCCATGCCCGCAGGCACAAGCTGGGAGAAGATCGAAGGCACTGCTTCTCTCAAGGCTTTCGACGGCAAGAAGATCCAGATCATCCTTAACTACGTTTCCACTACTTCCAACTGCCCGACTTGGGAGGTTTGCAATGTCTACATCGACGGCAACGGCACAGGCAGCACTACTCCCGTAGTTCCCGGCGCTCACGTTTATCAGGGTCTGCTCGAAAGCAGCGCTTCTCTGACAGGCTGGACTCTCGAGACTGTAGAAGAATGTGCGGAAGTTGAAAATATCTTCTCTTGGAAGACTTACAACAACTCTTCTTACCTCAATGGCACCACTAACCTCGGCGGCACTCCCTACTCAGGCTCTGCAATCGCTTACTCTGAAGTGATCGACCTCACTGAATATACAGAGCTCACTGCTACTTTCGAGCACTGCGCTAAGTTCCAGACTACTCTTAAGGATCTCTGCTGGTTTGGCGTTCGCGAGGAAGGCGCAACTGACTGGACTAAGCTCACTATCCCCACATGGCCCGAAGCAGGCGCTTGGACTTGGGCAAATGCAGGCACTATCGATCTCTCTGCTTACAACGGCAAGAAGATTCAGCTCTGCTTCTGGTATGAAGGCAGCGCTACACTCGGTGCTGACACTTGGGAAATCCGCAACGTCTACGTTGACGGCTCCAAGAAGGCTACAGGCGTTGAGGAAGTGGCTGTAGAAGAGGGCGAGGCTCTCTACTTCAACCTCCAGGGCGTACAGGTTGCAAACCCCGAAAACGGTCTCTACGTTAAGGTCGTTAACGGCAAGGCCACTAAAGTTTACGTTAAATAAGTATCCTCCGATAAATCTATCATAAAAGCGTGTCGCTCCGGCGACACGCTTTTTTATCCAAATAAAAAAAACGGAGTCTTCTTCACGAGGACTCCGTTTTTTATTTGGATAATTTTTACTGACCTCAGATAGATCTTTAGTCAGTCTATCCAACAAGTACCAATATTCAACCAAATTAACATTCTGTTCGAATCTGCCCTATAGAAGTATCGACAGATCCGACGATTCGTTACTCCTGCCCTATTGAATATCGGATTATTTTGCTCGCGCAATTTTTGCCTCAGGCAGGATCTCTATTTTATCTTTCTTATCTACCGATGCAAATATGACAATAATTTTTCATTTGTCAAAATATTTTTGAAATTATTTTAAAATAATCTAAAATATTTTTGATTATTCTTTCTATTTTATCAATATGCTTTATACTAATAGCATTTTGATATATTTCATTATGCTATCTTAAAACCGAAATAAATAGATTTATTGAAGAATAATTATCACTTAATTCTTATTTTATTGGCATAATAACCGATATTTATCCGGCAAAACGTTGACAATTGTCAAAACTCCTTAAAAGAAACGCCCCGCGAACTTTCGTTCGCAGGGCGTTATGGATTCTTGCGGAGTAATCTCCGCAAAATATTCGTGAGTCAGGTATTAACCGTTGACTTTCTTCATGTATGAGATGAGATCGAGAACCTTGTTAGAGTAGCCGATTTCGTTGTCATACCAAGAGATAACCTTAACGAAGTTATCAGTCAAGTAAACGCCTGCAGTTGCGTCGAAGATAGAAGTCAAGGGGCAGCCGAGGAAGTCAGAGCTTACGACAGCGTCCTCAGTGTAACCGAGCACACCCTTGAGTTCGCCTTCAGAAGCTGCCTTCATTGCAGCGCAGATAGCTTCCTTAGTTGCGGGCTTCTCGAGGTTGCAAGTAAGGTCAACAACAGATACGTCGAGAGTGGGGACACGCATTGAGATACCTGTGAGCTTACCGTTGAGCTCGGGGATAACTTTACCTACAGCCTTTGCAGCACCTGTAGAAGAGGGGATGATGTTGCCTGATGCAGCACGACCACCACGCCAGTCCTTCATTGACGGACCGTCAACAGTCTTCTGAGTTGCAGTTGTAGAGTGAACTGTAGTCATAAGACCCTCCTTGATGCCGAAGTTCTCGTGGAGAACCTTTGCGATGGGAGCGAGACAGTTTGTTGTGCAAGATGCGTTTGATACGATCTGAGTGCCGGGTACGTATGAAGTCTGGTTAACGCCTACTACGAACATCGGGGTGTCATCCTTTGAAGGAGCTGACATAACTACATACTTAGCGCCAGCCTCGATGTGTGCCTGTGCTTTCTCCTTTGTGAGGAAAAGACCTGTAGACTCAACTACATATTCAGCACCTGCTTCGCCCCAACCGATTTCTTTCGGGTCGCGGCATGCAGTTACGCGGATCGGCTTACCGTTTACGATAAGAAGGCTCTTCTCGAGATCATAGTCAACTGTGCCGTCGAAACGACCGTGCATTGTGTCATACTTAAGCATGTATGCCATGTAGTCTACGGGAAGAAGGTCGTTGATTGCTACAACTTCGAGGTCATCTCTCTTTGTAGATGCACGGAAGACGAAACGTCCGATGCGGCCAAAGCCGTTAATACCAATTTTAGTCATTGTTTGATAATTTGTTAATTATATTTGGGTTTATTCTTTATTTATTTTACCTGTTTTTTCGTTACCTTGTCTAAGTTGTTGGCTATAACTCCGTATAGAGCATATAGAACCGCCGGAACAACTCCTCTGAATCAGTTTGCAAATTTAGCAATTTTTTATCATTTTTTGTGCCATTCCTGCGAAAAAATCCAACTTTTTAACATAGTCTTCAATCTATTGCCCTCTTTTTATTGTTATAACACCGATATTGCGAGGGAAGTTGAGAGTCAATATCCTGTTTTTCTCTCTTTTTAAGCCTTCTTAAGCGTATTTCTGATTTTTAAACTTCAACCACTATAAAACTTATCTCACTATGGGAAAATTTTTAGCAGATTTCAAAGAGTTCGCCCTTAAAGGCAATGTTATTGATATGGCTGTCGGCGTTATCGTCGGCGGAGCTTTCGGCAAGATTGTCTCCTCTCTTGTCAACGACATCATTATGCCCGTCATCACCCTCTGCACCGGAGGCGCCGGATATCAGAACCTCAAGTATGTGATCAAAGAGGGTGTCCCGGCTTCAGCCGATGGCACTATTGCAGCCGTGGAGGAGGTAGCGATTAATTATGGCACATTCATCATGAATATCGTCGACTTCTTCATTATCGCCTTTTCTATCTTCGTGGCTCTCCGATTCGCTATGAAACTCAGAAAGAAGGAGGAAGAACCCGCTGCTCCCGAACCCGCTCCCGAACCGACCAAGGAGGAAGTGCTTCTCACTGAAATCCGCGATATCCTCAAAAGCGAAGCAAAAAAATAACCTGAATTTCTCGATTTTTTAAATAACCCTTATAAAATTCAAAAGAGAGCAAAGGAGATTTCTCCTCTGCTCTCTATTTATTTACGCCATTGCCAAGCGTTGGCGCGAGAATCTTGCTATTACCCCCTTTTCACAAAAAGGCGGAAGCGAAGCGTTGGCGCGAGGGGCTATGCCCCGATTCAGAACGCAAGCTTCACAGCGCCAGCGGCAGTCTTCACGATATAGACCCCCGAAGGAAGCGCAGGAGTCGCACTCTGACCCTCATACACTTTTCTTCCGTCGATGCCATAGACCGCAAAGGGTATCTCCTCTTCAAAGCTTATCACATTGCCGCTTACCATAGGATAGAGCATCCCGGAAGCAGCCTCTTCCATATTCTCCACTCCTGAAGTCAACCCTGCGTCATACTTCATAAGAAGATCCAATTTCGGGAAGCGATTCTTGAGGTAAGTCTTCACGCGATTCACCTCCCCTTCATAACTGCCGGAAATAGTAGGATTCATGTGTACCCATTCATTCATGATGGGCCAGCGAAGGAAGTTGAGCTTCTGAGATGCATCAATCTCTTTCACTTTCTCATCAATGAATTCCTCAAGACCTTCATAAGTCAGTCCTTTGTCATTTCGGGCATACGACCATATCCGGCTCAGGTCCTGAACAGTGCGTGTGTCATTCTTGATAATACGATTAGTGAAATCGCGCATCGCACGCGCTGCCGATGCCTTTCCTGAATCATACAGGAATCCGTTGATATTCTTAATCGGATATGTGCGGTTGTCGTTATCAAAAGCGATATCAAAATCCCACACCGGACCTGTATAAATCACGTCATCGCCGCGATCCTTATACATGTATGTGCTCCAGTAGGTATCTGTATTGCCGGAAAGTTCGCCGACAATAAAGTGCTGAAGGAATGATTCGATATCAAAGATATTTCTATAATCTTTTTCTCCGGGTTCAGAGCTGATGCCATAGAGGACACGCGTCTCAAGCTCTTCGAAGTATTGCTTGATGTAGTTATACTGAGCTGCTGTGCCGCCATCGTCGGGAGATTTGATAGTGACGGGGATACCCCAGCCCTTTGTCTGAAACCATTCTCCGGCAGGTTCCTGGTCGGCGTACGCATCTACCTCAACCAGATATCCACCCGTCAGAGCTTCCCCTTCGTTGTCATTCTCGTCCATTTCAGTTATGTCGACTCTTCCTTCTTTCACCTCTACTTGGTCGCAGAGCTGATAGCATCCTTTGTATTCGCCGTTGAGGATGACATCTACTGCCTGCCCGTAAGGCACGAATTTCATTCCCAGACGCTTCGCTATTTCAAATGCTATAAGATTACGCATCAGCGTCTTATCGCCATAGTTATTGATAAGGGTCCATTTCTTGGCTGTGGCAGGAGCATCAGGAAGCACCTGCTGCTTCTTGTCGAATTTTATGCGCCAGGGTTTCTTCGGAAATTCTCTCGATTTATTGCCGCGCTCTCTGACTGTGCCCGGCTTGTCGACGTATGCCTCATGATCATTGATGATAATGATATTTGAAGTGATATCATGTTCTTTGTCATAGGGTTCTTCTGCATTGAGGGTATTGATGCAGACTGTCGGCAGGTTTGTCACCTGAAAAAGATTTGGGTTCTTGGAATCCCCTTCTCCCGGAGTGCCATAAAATTCGAGTTCGGCGATATTGCATCGGGCATCCCCAGTGCTGACAAAACGCACATAGCGGTAGCCTTTCTTCACATCCACATCGCCATAGCTCATCTCGCCGATAATCCCTTTTTCCGTGATGATATATAGAGGCACAGCGTCAAGCCAGTCTTCCTGATTCGCACCCTGAATAACACCGAGCTGAACTCTCTGCGGTCCGACTCCGTCATTACGCGGCGACCATCCTACGCGGTCAATTACGTGGGGTGTGCCGAGATCCAGACCTACCCACCCATAGGAGCGGGCATCTGTCGCAAAATAGGTTTCGAAATCTCCGTCGAATGCATTTCCCTGAATGTCATATACTATGGAGGATGAAGCTCCCCCGTTGCTGTACTGCAATCCACGGGAGGTGCCGATAGGGGTTCCGGTAAGTTTTCCCCCTGCCATTGCCGACAAAGGCATGAGTCCTGCCAGCAGCAGGATAGTTTTTAAACGTGTCATATTTGATGTTAGTTTGTAGAGTTGATTCCGGGCTCCATAGCGCTATGAAGCCCGGAATATTATTGTTAAGTTTTTGAAAATGTCAAGCTACGTAGGCTTTAAGTAAGTAATGAAAATTATTACTTACTATAACCTGTCAGACATTGAAGCGGAAGTGCATTATGTCGCCGTCGTTGACTACATATTCTTTACCTTCCACAGCCATCTTGCCGGCTTCTTTTACGGCGGTCTCCGAACCGAGCGTCACAAAATCATCATATTTGATGACCTCTGCGCGGATAAATCCTTTCTCAAAATCTGTATGGATAATGCCGGCTGCCTGAGGAGCTTTTGTGCCGCGCATGAATGTCCATGCTCTGACTTCGTCAGGACCTGCAGTGAAGTAGGTCTGCAGATCAAGCAGTTTATATGCCGCGCGAATCAGTCGACTGACTCCCGATTCCTCCAATCCTATTTCTGCAAGGAATTCCTGACGCTCTTCATGAGTGTCAAGTTCGGCAATTTCACTTTCTGTCTTGGCTGCCACAATCATAAGGTCGGAATCCGAACCCTCGATTGCCTTGTGCACCTCCTCCACATAGTGATTGCCATCGACTGCTGCCGCATCATCCACATTGCAGACATAGAGCACGGGCTTCGCTGTCAGCAGGAAAAGCTCGCGTGCAAACTTCTCCTCATCCTTAGTCTCGAAGGATACGCTGCGCGCCGGTTTACCCTGCTCCAATGCTTCCTTGTAGGCTTTCAGCACCTCTACCTGCATCTTGGCTGTCTTGTCGCCACCCGTCTTTGCCTGCTTTTCTGTCTTCGCAAGGCGATTGTCGATCGTCTCAAGATCTTTTAGCTGAAGCTCATAATTGATAATCTCCATATCGCGCACGGGGTCGACGGTCGTATCGACATGAGTGATATTATCATCATCAAAGCATCTGAGGACATGAAGAATAGCATCTGTCTCGCGGATGTTGGCAAGGAATTTATTACCTAAACCTTCACCCTTTGAAGCGCCTTTCACCAAGCCGGCGATGTCTACAATCTCCACAGTCGCGGGTACGATCGAACGGGGCTGACACATCTCGACGAGTTTTGTCAGTCGGTCGTCGGGAACACTGATTACTCCGACATTGGGTTCTATCGTACAGAAAGGAAAATTGGCTGACTGTGCCTTCGCATTACTGAGGCAATTGAAAAGAGTCGATTTGCCTACATTCGGCAATCCTACAATTCCACATTTAAGTGCCATATATCTATTTTTCTCTGTTTATTCTGATTAATTTTCTGTTTTACTTTGCTGCCCCGGGGGTCTCTTCCCAGATATACAGCCGATCGGAGGGGCGGATCTTCTCCGGGACGGGCATCGAGAAGAGATCGCCTTTCACTACCTTTTCCACCGGATCATACTCCAGTCGCAGCTCTTCTGCCTTGAAGATAAGCGCCCCGGTGGTGGGTCCCGTCACTATTACTTCGTCGCCCGGTTTGAGTTCGCCGCTGAGCATCTTGAACTCTCCGACACCGAGTTTGGAGAAATAGCGCGTAGCCTTGGCAATGTATTTCTTTACGCGTGTGGCTGATGAGCCATACTTCGCGCTCCATTCGCCGAGTCGCTGACCCATATAGTATCCGTCCCAGAAACCTCTGTTGAATATCTTTCCGAGACGCGCATCCCATTCCGAGATACGCTCTTCGGAATAAGTGCCGTCGCAGAGTGCCTGCAATGCCTCTGAATAGCAGCTGACTGCCTCATGCACATATTCCGGACCCCTGGCTCTCCCTTCAATCTTGAAAACTCTGACTCCGGCGTCGACGAGCTTATTAAGGAAATGGATTGTCTTCAGATCCTTCGGCGACATGACAAATTGATTCTCTATGTCAAGCTGTGCGCCTGTCTCATTGTCGGTCACTGTGTAGGATCGGCGGCATATCTGATTGCAGGCTCCGCGATTGGCTGACGAGTTCATCTCATGAAGACTCATGTAGCATTTGCCGCTGACAGCCATGCAGAGAGCGCCGTGGCAGAACATTTCTATTCTTACCTGCTTCCCGGAGGGTCCGCAGATATTCTCCCTTACGATAGCTTCATGAATCTCTTTCACCTGCTCCATGTTCAGTTCGCGTGCCAACACCATGACATCGGCAAACTTGGAGTAGAATCTCATTGCCTCTATATTGGTGATATTCACTTGAGTGGATATGTGCACATCCACCCCCACACTGACCGCATAGGATATTGCCGCGATGTCGGAAGCTATGATTGCCGATATGCCCGATTCTTTCGCGGCGTCAATGATTGAATGAAGCAGAGTCATATCATTGTCATACACGACTGTATTGACTGTCAGATATGTCTTCACTCCTCTTTCCGCGCAGAAGGATGCTATCTCCCGCATGTCGTCGATCGTGAAGTTCGAACTGGATCGTGAACGCATGTTCAGTCCTTCTATGCCGAAATATATCGCATCGGCTCCCGCCGATATGGCAGCCGCGAGCGATTCGCGACTCCCTACGGGCGCCATTATTTCAAAATCTTTTCTATTCATTTTTTCTTATACGCAAGATAAATGCAGACGACTCCCGGGAACAATGCCTTCCATTTCGGTCGGCTGAATCCTGCTTCTTTCATGATGGCAGCCATTCTTTCCCTTTGCGGAGCCGCCTCTATACTTTTATGGAGATAGGAATAAGCGCGTGAATCGCCGCTGATAAGTTTTCCCGCCACTGGAATGAGTCCGCGTGTATAAAGCTTATAGCCTGCCAACGGCAACGCTGAATCCGGACACGCCAGCTCCACGACACAGATGACTCCACCCGGACGCAACACTCTCAGCATCTCTCTGTAGCCCTGAAGTGTATCTTCAAAATTGCGCACTCCGTAAGCTACTGTGATCAGATCAAACGCATCGTCCGGAAAGGGAAGAGCCAGACAATCCGCCTGCATAAAGCGGATTCGCCGACGATCCATTGCCGGGAGAGACTGCATCTTCTCGCGAGCTTTCTCCAGCATTCCCTCCGAGAGATCAATGCCTGTCAGCTCACTTGCGGGAAGTCGGTCGGCGAGCGCAAAGATGAGATCTCCCGTGCCCGTCGCTACATCCAATACATCCTTTGCCGGACGACTCAGCCGCTCCAAAGCCATCTTCAGCGCCTTATTGCGCCAACGCGTATGCATCCCCAGACTCATAAGCGAGTTCATGAGATCGTAGGCAGGAGCGATGGAGTCAAACATAGTCTCTACCTGCTCCCCTTTTGCCTGACCTGCATTGTAGGGCATAATTTTCTCCGCCCCTTGCTTATTTTGGCTTGGATGATGAAGTTCCTGATTATTCTCCGACATCTTCTCAACTCAGATTCTTTACGAATGAACGGCGACGCTTATGCTGACGCGGGCTGAATGCCTCCCATTGATTCTGCACCTTTGAATTTGTCTCAAGTTCAGGATTCGATTCGGCATACTTATATCCCTTCTTTATATATTGGGGGATAAGATCCGTGAATAGCAACGCATTCACTCCTTTCGATTGATAATCGGGGCGCACGCCTACAAGAAGAAGATCTACTCTGTCGTTCTTCCCCTTAAGTCCTTTCAGCAGACTTATCCAGCCGAACGGGAAAAACTTCCCCCCGGATTTCTGAAGAGCCTTACTCATAGAAGGCATAGAAATGCCGACCCCGACAAGTTCATTATCATCCTCTTTCACTATAAGAGTGACGAGATCAAGGTCAAGAAGATTGATATATTCTTCGATATATTTCTCTATCTGCCTGTCAGTCAGTCGGGAGAACTGATAAAGATCTTTATATGAATCATTGATGAGCTCGAAGAGTTTTCTGCCATAGTCTCTCTTCAGACGCGGACGCGAGCTATATTTCAGAACTTTCAGTCCGAATTTCTTCTTTACTATCTCTGCTATGCGAAGATGCTTGTCGGGGATGGAATCGGGCACCGGAATGAGAAATTCCACCCAGTCCGATTCTTTTTCATAACCCAGACTTTCGATATGCTCTCTGTAATAGGGATAGTTGTAGATTGTAGCCATCGTCGAGAGTTCGTCGAAGCCCTCTATAAGGCATCCCTCTTTGTCAAGATCAGTGAAGGAAAGCGGGCCTATCAGCTTTTCCATTCCTTTATCTTTCGCCCATTTCTCCACTTCTCCTATGAGAGCCGCCGACACCTCTTTGTCATCAATGAAATCTACGAATCCAAAGCGCGCAGCCTTCTCTCCCGATGATTCATTCACCTGCTTATTGATGATAGCGGCGATTCTGCCTGCCGGCTTCCCGGCTTTATAAGCCATGAAATAATCAGCCTCACAGAAATCAAACGCAGGATTCTTCGCAGGATTCAGAGTCTCCAGATCATCAATGATCAACGGGGGCACAAAATATTCGTTCCCCTTATAGAGATCCAGCTGAAATTTTATGAATTTCTTGAGTTCCCCTTTATTTTCCTTATCTAATTTCTTGATTTCTACCATAAGATTTTCTGACCTGTAATGTCTATGCTTCTTCCCGTATTATTTTATTTTCCCTCTATGAGATAAAATATCAAGACGAGCATAATGGCTATGAAGCATGCCAGGAATATATATAGTGTCGATGAGGAGCGACGCTGCATGTCGAGCTGAAGATCCATCACACTTCTATAAGGTTTCGCCTTATCCTGAGCTTTATTGGCTATCTTGCGCAGACGCGGAAGTGACTCGGGAAGATTATCCAACACCTCTTCCAGCACCTTGCCATAACTCTCGATATCCTGACGTGTATCCTGCTCGCTGAGAGAGGATGTCTGGTCATAGCCGACATTGATGAGCTTCAGATTCTCGTTGTATTCCGTAAAGATTATCGATTCCGGAGTGATGGGATGATGGATAATGTGATTCTCCTGAATGTAGTCGAGAGCATCCAGGAGCTGAGTCTGCAGACGCTTCACAATCCTTGGCGTCAAGCGCTTCTCGTCAATCAGTCGGCGCAGCGAATAGCCATAGACATCATCTGTAATGATTGCCTTGCCGACACCCGGCACATCCTCAAAGTCATTGACCATGACGATGTTCGGGTGGGCAAGATTATAGCGTGTTTCAAACTCCTTCTCCAGCATATCCAGGTATTTCGCATCTTCTGCATACTCCTTTTTCAATGCCTTGAGCATAACCCATTTGCCATGCTTTCGCACTGTGTACACGTCATAATATTCCTCTTCCCATTCGGGGAGCAGGGTCAGATCCGACCATTTCCCTGTCGGGTCATTGATCGGTATCTTCTTTTCTTCATGGCTTATATAGCCGGGGTAGGGGTTTTCTGTCATAGTCAGGAAATGATATCGAAACCTGTATATTTACGCAGACATTCGGGGACTACGATGCCCTCCGGAGTCTGATTGTTCTCAAGGAGTGCCGCCATGATGCGGGGAAGAGCGAGCGCCGAACCGTTGAGCGTATGGCAGAGATGAATCTTCTTGTCGCTGTCGCGGTAACGGCATTTGAGGCGATTCGCCTGATATGTCTCGAAGTTGGATACGCTTGAGACTTCAAGCCATCTCTTCTGAGCGGCGCTCCAGACTTCAAAGTCGAATGTGATTGCGGATGTGAACGACATGTCGCCGCCGCAGAGACGAAGAATGTGCCAGGGGAGACCCAGACGGTCAAGAAGGCTCTGCACATGATCTTTCATCTCCTCCAGAGCTGCGTATGATTTGTCGGGACGCTCAATGCGCACAATCTCCACCTTGTCAAACTGATGCAGACGATTGAGTCCGCGTACATCCTTGCCATAGCTGCCCGCCTCGCGACGCCAGCAGGGGGAGTAAGCGCAGTTCATCTTCGGAAGTTCCGCTTCGGGAATGATAACGTCGCGATATATACTGGTGACTGGCACTTCCGCTGTCGGAATAAGATAGAGATTATCGAGAGTGACATGATACATCTGACCCTCCTTGTCAGGGAGCTGACCTGTGCCATAACCTGACGCTTCATTCACTACGTATGGGGGTTCTACCTCTGTATAACCCGCTTCTCCGGCAGAGTCGAGGAAGAACTGAATCAACGCGCGCTGAAGGCGTGCGCCCTTGCCGATATAGAAGGGGAAGCCCGCTCCCGTCACTTTCACGCCTAACTCGAAATCAATAAGATTATATTTCTTGGCGAGTTCCCAATGGGGGAGAGCATCTTCGGGAAGTTCCGGCATCGGTCCGCCGGTCTTCTCCACTACATTCTCTTCCGCTGTCAGTCCGTGGGGCACATTCTCATTCGGAAGATTCGGTACACTCAGAAGAAGTTCAGTCACTTTCTTCTGACATTCTTCCAGACGATCCTGCAGACCCTTGGTCGCTCCTTTTATCTCAGCTACTTTTCTCTTTGCTTCTTCCGCACCCTCCTTATCGCCTGATTTCATCAGCATCGCAATTGAGGAGGCGAGTTTCTTAAGTTCGGAAGCATCATTATCACACTTCGCCTGAAGGCGACGGCGCTCTGCGTCAATCTCCAGAATCTCTGTAATCACTGCTCTGCCGTCGAAACCTTTCACGCCAAGACGCTCGATCACAAATTCCGGATTCTCTTTAATTACCTGAAGCGTTAGCATCTTATTTTTTCTGTTAGATAACTTTTCTGTAGATTATGATTTTGTCCCCGCGCCCAATTCCTGTTATTCCGGGAAATTTTTTACTGTGCCAGCAGCTGACGCACCATCGCCGAGATGGCTTTCCCCTCGGCTTTCCCCTGCAGGCGCTTAGTCGCCACTCCCATCACCTTCCCCATCTCTGCGGGTGAGGAAGCACCCGTCTCGGCTATGATTGCCTTAAGCTCTTTCTCAAGCTCTTCCGCAGAAAGCTGCTTCGGAAGATATTCCTCGATGACAGCAGCCTCAGCCAATTCATTCTCAGCTAATTCAGGACGCGAATTGGATGTGTAGATCTCCGCGCTCTCTTTGCGCTGCTTCACCATCTTCATCATTATCTTCAGGGCTGTCTCATCAGTCAGTTCCCCGTTGGCTCCCTTCGCGGTCTTTGCCTCGATAAATTCCTTCTTTATTCCGCGAAGAGCCTCAAGACGCACTTTATCGCGGGCGAGCATCGCCTTCTTGATGTCCTCGCTGATCTGATCAAATAAATTGTCTGCCATAGCTATACTTCTGTTTTTAAATTCTGCGGGACTCTTTTCAACCCCGCAGATTGTCAAAATACAAAAATAGTCTAAATTTGTCACTCTCACAAATATAAACCCATATTTTCGCGCGTTTTGCGTGTTAGGAAATATTTATTAAATTTGCAGATTAGGGCGAATAACCCTTTTTATTCTCCTCCGCAATATCAATGAAATCGTAGTTCTGATTTCAATATTTTTATTTATTATCCTTAAAATCAGATGTTTAAGATATTAAGCAAGCGCGTTCTTGCACCTAACATCACCGAAATGAAAGTCCTCGCTCCGCGAGTGGCTGAATCTGCAAAGCCCGGACAATTCGTTATAGTTCGCGTCGATGAGACAGGGGAGCGTATCCCGCTGACTATTTGTGATTATGACCCGAATGAGGGGAGTGTCACTATAGTGACCCAGACGGTCGGACACTCTTCCGATAAAATCAATCATCTCAACGAAGGGGATGCATTTCTGGATTTTGCCGGTCCGCTCGGCAATCCTTCCGATCTGCTGCAACTTTCGGAGGAGGAACTGAAAAACACTCGAATTCTTTTTGTGGCAGGTGGCGTTGGCACAGCGCCCGTCTACCCGCAGGCGAAATGGCTGCATGAACATGGAGCGACTCCCGATGTCATAATCGGAGCCCGGAATAAGGATCTCTTTACTTATGTGGAGGAGATGAAGAAGGTGGCTAATGTCTATCTCGCCACTGACGACGGTTCAGCCGGTTTTCATGGACTCGTCACTAATCTCATGAAGGATCTTATTGATAATCAGGGGAAGCACTATGATCGCTGCGTAATCATCGGACCCATGATTATGATGAAGTTTGCCGCCATGACCACTAAGGAGTATTCGATTCCTACAATGGTGTCGCTCAACGCTCTGATGGTCGACGGCACGGGAATGTGTGGCGCATGCCGCGTAAGCGTCGGCGGTGAAACCAAATTCACATGTGTAGAGGGTCCGGAATTCGACGGACATCTCGTCGATTTCGATGAGGCTATGCGTCGCCAGAATATGTATAAGAATAACCCGAAGCAACTTCACGCTTCGGATGATCATAAATGTCAGTGTCAGCAATCAGGTAAGTAAGCTATGGCTAATAGAATACCCCGCACCCCGGTGCGCGAACAGGATCCCGTACGCCGCGCATCCAATTTTGAAGAAGTTTGCCTCGGTTATAATGAGGAGGAGGCAGTGTTGGAGGCATCCCGTTGCCTTAACTGTAAGATTCCCAAATGTCAGGGCGCTTGCCCGGTGCATATTGATATACCCGGGTTTATCAATAAGCTGGCTCAGGGCGACATCTCCGCTGCCGCCGACATCATCCACAAGGATAGCAGCCTTCCTTCGGTCTGCGGACGTGTCTGCCCCCAGGAAAGCCAATGCGAAGGCTCCTGCGTGTTAGGCATAAAGTTTGAACCCGTAGCGATCGGCAAGCTTGAACGCTTCGTCGGGGATTGGTCGATCAGTCACGCGGATGAGGAGAGTGTGACTCTTCCGGCTCCCACAGGAAAGAGAGTGGCAGTCGTCGGGAGTGGTCCTGCCGGACTCGCATGTGCATCTGACCTCGCCAAACTCGGACACGAAGTCAAGATTTTCGAAGCGCTCCATAAAGTCGGCGGTGTACTCGTCTATGGCATTCCCGAATTCCGACTCCCGAAGGAGGATATCGTCGCCAAAGAGGTGGAGGCTGTAAAGAAACTCGGTGTGGAAATCGAGACTGACGTAATCATCGGACACACTATGACTGTCGACGATCTCCTCGACCGCGAGGGCTACGATGCAGTATTCGTCGGCTCCGGAGCAGGACTCCCTCGGTTTATGGGAATCGAAGGAGAGAATCTCAACGGAGTTTTTTCCGCTAATGAATTCCTTACCCGCGCTAACCTTATGCACGCCTACGACCCCTGCTACGACACTCCGATATATGCGGGAAAGAAAGCCGTCATCGTCGGCGGAGGCAACGTGGCAATGGATGCCGTCCGCACTGCCAAACGCCTCGGTGCGGAAGCAGTAATCGTCTATCGCCGTTCGGAAGCGGAACTCCCGGCTCGTGTGGAGGAAGTCCATCACGCAAAGCAGGAGGGAATAGAATTCCGGATGCTGACTAACCCCGTCCGTATCCTCGCCAATGAGGATGGCTGGGTAAAAGGGATAGAATGTGTCGAAATGGAACTCGGCGAACCGGATGAGAGCGGCAGACGCTCACCGAAGGAGAAACCGGACAGCAATTTCGAAATGGATTGCGATGTAGTCATCATGGCACTCGGCACAAGTCCGAACCCGCTTATCAAATCCACTACCAAAGGACTCGCCACCAATCGCCGCGGCTGCATCGTCGCTGACGAACATGGAGCCACTTCCCGAGAAGGCGTTTTTGCCGGNGGAGATGCCGTCACAGGTGCCGCGACAGTAATCCTCGCAATGGGTGCCGGAAGAAAAGCTGCCGAAGCCATAAATGATTATCTCAAACTCAAAAAATGACTCTTTTTAATCGCATTAACTATAAATATCTCTTTCCTGCCTTCCTGCTCCTTTGCGGATGGAATATGGCGGNTGCCTTGCGCCTTGAACCCATCAAGTATGGGAATATGGAGAATTGGTACACCCGCGACATNACTGAATCCGGACTCATNGGAGGGGCAACGAAGCGTATCTATGAAATTGCTCCCAACGGTCACACCTCCGGCAATAAACCCTACCGGAATCTCGGCGGNTCNCCNTGGGCTACGAGCAATGTCTATGCNAAAGTGTCTGGAATCGTGAAGGGATCGAACGCNGTNGAACCNGTCAGCCTCGGCGGATCTAAGATGGCGAAGGTGCAGGCTAAGATGGAACANGTCAAGGCTCTGAAAATCATCAACATGGATGTGATGGTTGCCGGGACTATATTCTTGGGNGAGATTATCGAACCGATAAGCTCCACCAAATCCCCATTCTCCAAAATGTCGATGGGTATGCCTTACACCAAGCGNCCCGACGCACTCGTCTTTGACTATAAGGTNGATATGCCTGCCGTCAACACCCGCGTGAAGGCATCCGGACTCGGACCCAAGAAAACACTNCAGGGACGCGATCAGGCGGAAGTCTATGTCCTNCTTCAGAAAAGATGGGAGGATGAGAAAGGGAATATNCATGCCCAGCGCGTCGGCACAGGGCGCGAACGCTATAATAAATCAATNCCCCTGACCAAGGGACATCAGCTGAAAATCCATTANGGNGATATCACCGGAAAGGCTTTCTATAAACCCTATATGGGTTTGCTCAACGGCGAAAAGGCTTATCAGGCTCGCAATTCAAAAGGAAAACTCGTCCCGGTGCAGGAAGAGGGATGGGCACCTGCNGGCACAACCCCGACCCATGTCCTCGTCATGGCATCGTCCTCCTGCGGCGAACCCTTCGTCGGCACTGAGGGAGTGACCCTCTATATCGACAACATAGCCTTCGGCTTTAATAATTGAGAATTGAAATTTACGGCAGTTTTTCCCTCCTTAGCCTGAAGCGAAGCGTTGGTGCGCCGAGCTTTGCTCGGTTAAAAAAGCAGCCGCTTAAATATTAANNATTATGAAAATAGCATTGATAGGATATGGCAAAATGGGCCATATCATTGAAGAAATAGCCCTCTCACGCGGGCATGAAATAGTCAGCATCATCGACGAGCATAATCAGGAGNACTTCAAATCCGAAGCTTTCCGCTCCGCAGATGTCTGCATNGAATTTTCTNGCCCCGATGCGGCTGTCGGNAATATCGAACGCGCTTTCGAAGCAGGCGTACCTATTGTCTGCGGCACTACCGGNTGGACCGCCTCCCTGCCTCTCTTCCGCGAAAAATGCGAAAAAGGGGAGGGCGCTCTCCTCTGGAGTTCCAATTATTCTATCGGAATGAACATCTTTATGGCTGTCAACCGCTATCTGACAAATCTGATGACAGATTTTCCGGAATACACCCCCTCAATGGAGGAGACACATCATNTTCATAAGCTCGATCATCCTTCCGGCACAGCTCTTTCNCTCGCNGAGGATATCATAGCCCTCACNCCCTCCCTGAAAGGTTGGGAAGAGACAGCGGCAGGCACTCCCGCTCTTGATTCCGCCAATCTCCCGATCACTGCATTCCGAGAAGGGGAGGTGCCCGGAATCCACACAATCAAATGGAATTCAGAAGCGGATGAAATCAGCATCACCCACTCAGCGAAATCCCGCCGCGGCTTCGCNCTNGGAGCAGTGATAGCTGCCGAATGGATGGCGAAAAATTCCGGAGGCAAAGGATTCTACACCATGAANGACGTCCTCGGCTTCTGATAAAATTTTTCCCTGCCCCCTCCGTTATAATAAAAGGTATAATAAAAGGATTTCCTCCTATCCTCTCCTATAAAGCNTATCCTNTCNTATAAAATCCTATCCCCTCCTATAAAATCAAAAAGCGATGAATAATATCAATGATATAGAAAAAATNGAGAAGGAAAAACTGACATTCATGGAAGACTTCAAGCGACGCCTGCGCCTGACCAAAACCACCCGCTGGATTCGCTTCGCCGTCGTGTCGCTCCTGCTCTGCGGATTCGTGGTCTGGATCGGAAATCCCTGGATCGCCCTTGTCTGGCTCCTCCTGCTCGATATCTATATCACGGGCTATATCCCCTGGACATGGTGGAAATCCCGCAAGGGTCCCGTCCGCACTGTCATGGCATGGCTTGACGCTATCATCTATGCCCTCGTNCTTGTCTATATCATTTTCGCATTCATCGGACAGAATTATAAAATTCCTTCCTCCTCTCTGGAAAAATCCCTCCTCGTCGGCGATTATCTCTGGGTCAGCAAGGTCATCTACGGTCCGCGCGTTCCCCAGACTCCGCTCCATTTCCCTCTGGCNCAGAATGTGATGCCCGTAGTCGGCGGAAAGAGTTATATNGAAAAACCNCAGCTCGCCTATCATCGNCTCCCCGGCATACGCAGCGTAGAGCGCGGGGATATTGTAGTTTTCAATTATCCGCAGGGTGACACAGTCCTCACCTCCGCCCCCAATGAAGACTATTACATGATCTGCGCNCAGCTCCGCAAAAACGGTGTTGAAAATCCCNCNGCTTTCATAGCTCAGCATCCCGAACGCTTCGGAAAAATCATCACCCACCCCGTAGACCGCCGCGAAAATTATGTAAAGCGCTGCATCG
The DNA here is from genome assembly GCA_014803765.1 of Bacteroides sp. GTDB lineage: Bacteria > Bacteroidota > Bacteroidia > Bacteroidales > Muribaculaceae > Lepagella. Next base: position 106,426 of record JAAVBC010000010.1, read on the forward strand.
GTCTGCCGGGAGAATGGCTCGAAATCCGCAATGACTCNATATTTATCAANGATCGCCACGTTGAGACTGCCAAGAATGTGCAGTTCAACTATATCATCCCCGTTAAAGGGAAGATTGCCGATGAAAAATGGCAGTCAATCGGGGTGCGCCGCGAGGATGCCGGAGGAATGCCTATCGAAGTGGAATTCGTCCCCTTCAAATTCTACGACGTCCCCCTCACTGCCGAAGCAAAGGCTATNGTNGAAAAATGGGAGGAAGTGGATGGCGCGCTTATACGCGAATCGGAAAGCGGTTTCTTCGATATGGGAGGTGTGTGGCCTCAGCATGACTCCTACGGATGGACNCGCCCCAATTTCTCCAAATTCTGGATTCCCAAACGCGGCNCNACTCTTAAGTTGACCCTCAATAATCTCCCCATCTATCGCAGATGTGTCGAGACCTACGAAAGAAACAGCGTAGAGGTCAAGGNTGGAAAGATTCTTATAAATGGCATCGACAATCCCTACTACACCTTTAAATATGATTATTATTGGATGGAGGGTGATAATCGCGACCGCTCACTCGATTCCCGTTATTGGGGTTTCGTGCCGGAGGATCATATCGTNGGAAGTCCGATGCTTATTCTCACTTCCATCGATGAGGAACGCCCGATGCTCGACCTCAACAAAATCCGATGGAATCGCACATTCTCCAATCCTAATCCGGATAAGGAGAGAACCCGTTGAACAGTATTTCCGGAAAAATGACGGTGCCCCCATATCTCGCATCTTCTGATTTCTATTCCCGCTGGTTGAGACTGAGGATTCTCGGCGAGTCAGATGCCGAGGCTGTNGGCAAGGCTGTCGCCGAACTCGGAATGCGCCCGCGTGACCTCGCCCGCACAAGAGTAGCGGGCGGAGGTAAGCAACCCCCGCTCNCNCTCTCCGTCCCTATTCAGGGGGGAGCGTCAGTCGTGAAGCGCGGACATGCCGACCTNTGGAANATCTCGATGCATGGAAGATGGCAGTCAATCCATCTCGGCGCACTCGAAGCGGCTTACTCCGCCACNCCNTATTANCCTCATCTTATTCCTCAAATTTCATCCCTTATCCGATCCTCGGCAGAGGGTGATAATTTCAATCAGCTCTCCGCNGGACTTCATAATGTCATCTCCGATTTCCTCGGAATTGACACCCTTCTCCCGGAATTGCAGAGCGGCATATCCCCGATATGGAAAGATGCTGNTCCCGCCGGAGATTCTATTTCTGAAATGTCTATGCTCGATTCTCTCTTCCGTTATGGCAAACGCGCNCTGTTTACACTCATTGCCCCGTTGGCTTTGTGTCTCTTTTTCGTGCTTCCAGCAGAAGCNCAGAGCNGCGGTGTGCCGGAAAATCCGGAATTGAAAGTGAAAGCCTACGAGGGTTATCAGCGCTTCGTAGATGAATATGGCGACACAGTCCGCATGACCTACATNCGCGAGATTGTGGTCTACCCCCCTCTTAAATTCAAAAACAAGAAGGAGGAGGAATTCTATTGGAAGACAGTCCGCGACGTGCGTAAGACCCTCCCTTACGCCAAACTCTGCTACTCCACACTCTGCGAGACCTACGAATATATCCAGACTATCCCCGACCCCAAGAAGCGCGAAGCCCATCTGAAGCGTCTCGAAAAAGATATCTTCGAGCGCTACAAACCCGTCGTAAAATCNATGACCAAAGGTCAGGGAAAAATGCTTCTCAAGCTCATCAATCGCGAGACCGACCAAAGTTCCTATCACATCGTAAAAGCCTTCCTCGGCAGTTTTAGAGCCGGCTTCTGGCAGACCTTCGGCAAATTCTTCGGCATGAATCTCAAGAGCGGTTTCAACCCCGCCAAGAACAAAGAAGACGCCATCATCGACCGCGTCGCCACCCTCATCGAGCAAGGCGCCCTCTAACCCCCATNANCCCCATAANCCCCATANGNCCCATANGNCCCATAACCCCCATAAGCCCCATAGANCCCCATACCCCCCATAACCCCCATAAAAAAATGACCCTCCTGTCCCGCCTTCTTATCCTTNCCATACGCTTTTATCAGATCTGCATCTCTCCGATGTTTCCCCCGGCGTGTCGCTTCACTCCGAGTTGCTCCGCCTATGCCATTGAAGCTATCCGCGTTCATGGTGCGCTGCGCGGAAGTCTGCTCGCAATCCGCCGAATCCTGCGCTGTCACCCCTGGGGAGGGAGTGGCTACGACCCCGTACCCCCTGTCAATAACTTGTCAATAACCCGTCAAAAAANCCGCTTTTTCCGGTCAAAAACCATGTCNAAAAAACGCTAATAACTTGATATTCCAAACTTAAGCCTTTTTCAATTTTTTTACAGGGNGGAGATTTATTTCTGTCCCTCCNGACNCCATGTCAAAACCCGCTCCCGAATTTCGCAGGTTATTGACCGAAGAACCCGCACTTTTAATCAACCCCACACCCCTTTTTAGCCAATTTTTTATTAACTTTGCCATCGCGGAAGAATTGTCAATAACTTCAGCAAGTGAATGAAAATGAGCAATAGCGATTGTCAATAACATGTGAATAAACCCTCCTCCGNCATCAATAACTCATATATCCAAATTTTAGCCTCAAAAGTTATTGATAGTTATTGACAGCATTTATTATTGTTGTTTATTTTTCTTATTAATTTATTTNAAATTTAAAAACCTAAATATAAATAACTATGAGCGCTACTGACCCCGTCAATAACTCCTCTTTATCCCTCGATGAACTCAAGAAGCGGATACTCTCTCTGAAGAAGGAGAAGAATGCGCTTATCATGGCACATTATTATCAGCGCGACGAAATTCAGGAGATCGCCGACTTCATAGGGGATTCTCTCGCTCTCGCCCGCCAGGCTGCAAAGACTGATGCCGACATCATTCTGATGTGTGGAGTCCATTTCATGGGTGAGACTGCCAAGATTCTTTGCCCCGATAAAAAGGTGCTCGTGCCGGATGCCGCCGCCGGATGCTCCCTCGCCGACAGTTGCGACCCGGAGGAGTTCGCAGCCTTCGTAGCCGAACATCCGGNCCACACGGTGGTCAGCTACGTCAANACCTCCGCTGCCGTGAAAGCGCACACNGATATAGTGGTCACTTCCGGCAACGCCCGCAAGATTATAGATTCCCTCCCCGCTGACGAAAAGATCATCTTCGGACCCGACAAGAATCTGGGCGGTTATATAAATAGCGTCACAGGAAGAGAAATGCTCCTNTGGAATGGCGCATGCCATGTCCACGAACGCTTCTCCCTCGAAAAGATNCTCAATATGAAGAAGGAGCATCCGGGAGCAAAAATCCTCGTTCACCCNGAGTGTAAGAAACCCCTTCAGATGATCGCCGANAAAGTGGGAAGTACAGCCGCTCTGCTCGATTTCGCATCCAGGGATGACGCAAAGGAATATATAGTAGTAACTGAAAGCGGCATACTCTATGAAATGCGTAAGGCATGCCCCGAAAAGACTTTCCTCGCTGCCCCTGCCGAGGATGCGGAATGCCAGTGCAATGAATGTGACTACATGAAGATGAANACCCTTCAGAAAGTCTACGACGCCCTTCTCAATGAATCNCCCGAGATAAAGGTAGATCCCGAACTGGCTGAGAAAGCGCTGCGCCCCATCGAACGTATGCTCGAACTCAGCTGATTCGTTTCCCTNGCAACTAAAAGTATAAGGAGTGAATAATGGATAAGGCTAAGAAGAANATCCTCGAACTTACGCGCATCACTCGCGATGATTATCTCCGCTTGCGCAAACTCCCCCTGTCGGTGATGGCAGATAATGTGCGCTCGGCTCAGAACATCGGGGCAGTGTTGCGNACATCCGATGCGCTCCTTGTCCGNGAGGTCATAATGGGAGGTATAACCGCTGTGCCCCCCTCTCCCGAAATTTCCAAGACTGCCTTGGGGGCGGAAGAGAGCGTCAGCTGGCGCTATGTCAGNGATCCATATAAGGANGCGCTCCGACTGCAGCAGGAGGAGGGAGTGAAGATAATGGTGCTGGAGCAGACACACAATAGTGTGATGCTTCAAGATNTATCCCTTCCTGAAGATAGGGAAGGGGAGTCCNCCCGGCAATATCTCCTCGTCATAGGCAACGAAGTCAATGGAGTCGACCAGCGAATTGTAGATATCGCTGACTATGTAATTGAAATCCCCATGCACGGCATAAAGCACTCCCTCAATGTAGCCGTCTCCACAGGCATGACCCTCTGGCAACTCTACACAATTCTTTATCCGCGTCTGTCGCGCTGAGCATATATATAAAATAAGAGATGAAGCCGCCACGCATATCCATAATAATGCCATGCTACAATGTAGAGAAATATGTAGCCGAAGCAATAGAATCCGTGCTGGCGCAGACNTTCACCGATTGGGAACTCATTATGCTCAACGATGGAAGCACTGATGCCACTCCCCGGATATGCGANNGCTATGCNGCCCGCNATCCGCGGATAAAATATTTCTCCGGACCCAATCTNGGTGTGAGTCAGCAGCGCAACGCCGGATTGGANAAAGCCTCCGGCGAACTGATAGCTTTCCTCGACTCNGATGATATGCTCCTCCCGGANTCCCTATCGACACTCCTNNATATAAAAGAGCNTTATGAGGCAGACATAGCGCAAGGCGCCTTCATCGGTTTCAGCGACATGGATCAACTCCATAAAGATATAGAGCGGGGGAGGAATATTACACAAAAAAAGAAGAAAATTTCACAAAAAGNGGGGGAGAGTGATGAATTTTTCGGAAAGACAATGATATTCAGCGGGAAAGAAAGTCTGAAAAAATCATTGTTTCAGACAGTAGAAGTGTCGGCGGGAAGATATGTATGTGCCGTCAACGCCTCCAACTGTGGCAGACTCTTCTCGCGTAAGCTTTTCGAAGGATTGCAATGGAAAGCAGGCGAACTGTATGAAGATATGGATATGTTCTATCCCGTAGCGTTGCGATGCAGACGCTATGCCCTCACTACGCAGCCCGTCTATCTCTACCGCGACAACCCNACAAGCATTCTGCATACATTCAATCGCAATNGACTGAGTGTGTTGGAAGTCACCCGGCGCGCCGAAGAATTCATAGCCCGCGAATGTCCCGAGCTCACAGCTGCCGCCCGCGATCGCCGCTTCGCTGCCAACTATAACATGTATCGCCTTATGTCCTCNCTCCCCGCAGAAGAAAAAGTCTCCTACAGCAAAGAAATAGCAAGTACGCGCCGCTACATCCGGCGCCACGCCCTCTCCATACTCCTCACTCCCGGCACCCGCTCCAAAAATCGTCTCGGAGCGCTCGCCGCCCTCCTGCTCCCGACCCCGATCCTCTCCCGCCTTTAAAAATACCCACAAAATCCCTCCAAATTCAAAAATTCCTTATTATATTTGTAAAGAACTTACCAAACCCTGCCAACCCCGCGGAGCGGGGTTGCATCCCGGTTAACCGGGGGTTGAAGCGCGAAGCGCAGAAACCCTCGGATCCGCGAAACCCTCCCTCTCTTCCTGCCAACCCCGCGGAGCGGGGTTGCATCCCGACTTTATAAAAATATTAAAAGCTAAGATATGAAATTCAAAAGGATATTACTCAAGCTCTCCGGCGAATCCCTGATGGGGGANCAGGGCTATGGCATCGACAGCAATCGTCTTGCCTCCTATGCTCAGCANATCAAGCAGGCAGTTGAAAGCGGAGTGGAGATAGCAATAGTCATAGGAGGAGGNAATATATTTCGCGGNCTCAGCGGCGCCTCCAAAGGNTTTGATCGCGTAAAAGGAGATCAGATGGGAATGTTGGCTACAGTCATCAACTCCCTCGCCCTNAGCTCCGCCCTNGAAGCAGCAGGTCANCCCGCNCAAGTNCTCACAGCCATCGGNATGTTCCCAATCGGCGAACCCTACTCAAAATGGAAAGCCATCGACGCCATGAAGCAGGGAAAAGTAGCCATCATCTCCGGCGGNACCGGNAATCCCTACTTCACGACTGACACCGGCTCCGCCCTCCGCGCCATNGAGACCGAAGCCGACGTNATGCTTAAAGGCACCCGCGTCGACGGCATCTACACCGCCGACCCCGAAAAAGACCCCNCGGCAGAGAAATTCGACACCATCAGCTACGACGAAGTACTCTCCCGCAACCTCAAGGTCATGGACATTACAGCGACAGCCCTCTGCAAAGAGAACGCAATGCCCATCTACGTCTTCAACATGGACAAAGAAGGCAACCTCGCCAAAATGCTCTCCGGNGAAAACATCGGCACCTACGTCCACGCCTAAAGCAATCTCCCNTCAAATGTAGGGNCGCCCGCCGCCCCTNNAATGTAGGGACGCCCGCCGCCTCTCAAATGTAGGGACGCACGGCTCGTGCGTCCGCCAACCCAAGCGTCCGCAAAAGTCGGAAGCGAAGCGTTGTCGCGAGGGGCTCTGCCCCGTAAACTCCGAGGGGCTCTGCCCCGCCAACCCGCCGCCCTCCTCCCCGCAAACTAAAAAATCAAAAAAATCAAAATAAAAAATGGAAATCAAAGAATACCTCCAGAACGCCGAAGACTCAATGCAGCTTGCAGTAGAGTATCTCGACGAAACCCTCTCCCACATCCGTGCAGGCAAAGCATCCGCAAAGCTCCTCGACGGAATCCGCGTTGACTACTACGGTTCGCAGGCTCCCATCTCAAATGTAGCCAANATCAGCGTGCCCGATGCGCGTACAATCGCCATCACCCCNTGGGAAAAAAATATGTTCAAAGAGATAGAAAAAGCCATCATCAACTCCGAGCTCGGCATCATGCCCGAAAACAACGGAGAAGTGATTCGCCTCTCAATTCCCCCATTGACAGAAGATCGCCGTAAAGCATTGGTAAAACAATGNAAGGCAGAAGCAGAAAACGCAAAAGTATCNGTACGCAACGCACGCCGCGACATCATCGACGCCCTCAAAAAAGAGGTTAAAAACAACGGCATGAGTGAAGACGTGCAGAAAGACGGCGAAGCCTCCGTCCAGAAGCTTCACGACAAATACATCAAAAAAATCGACGACACCTTCGCCGAAAAAGAAAAAGAAATCCTCACCGTCTAATCCTCCCTGCACCAACCCGCGGAGCGGGTTGCCTAACCGNGAACCTCAACGCTGATAAGCACTGAGCGTAGATACCCCGGTGAGGCAACCCGCTCCGCAGGTTGGTTGATACTATATAAGGTTACAATCCGCGGGTTTCAGCCCTACGGGCTTCAGCCCGCGGTTTACGGTGAGGCAACCCGCTCCGCGGGTTGTTCCACGCCCCCTTGACACGATATCGTATCTCACATCCTCTCTCTCGTAGTACAACCCGCGGAGCGGGTTGCCTAACCGTAAACCGGGGGTTGAAGCGCGAAGCGCTGATACCCCCGGATCTCAAGATCAATCTCAAGTCATCAACCTGCGGAGCGGGTTGCCTAACCGGAAGCCTCAACGCCAACAACCACTGAGCGTAGATACCCCGGTGAGGCAACCCGCTCCGCAGGTTGGTTGATACGGTATCAGGTTACAAGTCCGCGGGTTTCAGCCCTACGGGCTTCAGCCCGCGGTTTACGGTGAGGCAACCCGCTTCCGCGGGTTGTTCCACGCCCCCTTGACACGATATCGTATCTCACATCCTCTCTCTCGTAGTACAACCCGCGGAAGCGGGTTGCCTAACCGTTAACCGGGGGTTGAAGCGCGAAGCGCTGCTACCCCCGGATCTCAAGATCAATCTCAAGCCATCAACCTGCGGAGCGGGTTGCCTAACCGGGAACCTCAACGCTGATAAGCACTGAGCGTAGATACCCCGGTGAGGCAACCCGCTCCGCAGGTTGGTTGATACTATATCAGGTTACAATCCGCGGGTTTCAGCCCTACGGGCTTCAGCCCGCGGTTTACGGTGAGGCAACCCGCTCCGCGGGTTGTTCCACGCCCCTTTGACACGGTGTAGGCATTCGCGGACACTCACGCAGTTATCCTTCTGATAAGTCCGCCGACCCCGCGAAGTCCGCGATAGCTCCGCGTTGCCGCGACAGCTAACAGACAACTCATCAGCGGACTCACATAATTAAACACACAATAGGGAAGATAAGTCAATGTCCCGACTCCCAACACTGCCGAATGAGTCAGTCCGCAAGAATTCCAGGGAATCAACACCGACGTCACCGACGTAGAATCCTCCACCGTCCGACTCAGTAATCTACCCTCAAGACCAAGACGCTCATAAAGACGCTTAAACATATTCCCGCCGATAATGATAGAAAGATACTGGTCAGCCGTAGCACAGTTAAAAAACAATCCCGCAGCGGCAGTCGTAGTTACTGCCGACACACGCCGACGAAGTCGCTGAGTAATAGCCTCAGTAATTCGCTCCAGCGCACCGCTCCCGAACAATATCCCACCAAACGTCATAGCGCTCAACACCAATCCTACCGTCGACATCATACCTGCCATACCCCCCGTCGCAACCAATTCATCAGCCGCCGGATTCCCCGTCGACAGCGAAGTCCGGAAGAAAAGCATCTTCAGAGAAGCCATCAGCCCCTCCACAGCCGGCGGATAAGAACCCTCCAAAAGCTGACCGAGCAGATGAGGCTGAAAAACGAATACGCCTCCGAGTCCCAACGCCGTGCTGATAGCTAAGGTGATAAGAGTATTAATGCGTAAAGAGATAAGAATAAGCGTCAGCACGGGGATAACCAAAATCAGGGGATTAAGATTAAACGTAGACTCAATATAATGCAAAATCTCCGTATCACCCTGATAAGCATTCAGCTCAATAAAACCGCCTGCCATGCCGAATACGATCAGCGCAATCAGGAGCGAAGGAATCGTAGTCAGCAACATATAGCGGATATGCGTGAAAAGTTCCACGCTGGCAGAGGAAGAAGCCAGGACGGTAGTATCCGATAGGGGAGACATCTTATCCCCGAAATATGCCCCCGAAATAATAGCTCCCGCTATCCAGCCCGGCGAATAACCCAACATACTGCCGATACCCATAAAAGCCACGCCGAAAGTGCCGATAGTGGTCCACGACGACCCCGTCAGCAGCGAAATTCCCGCGCAAACGCAGCAGGTCGTCAGCAAGAAAAGACGAGGGGTAATAAAATCCAGCCCATACTCAATCAGCAGAGGGACAACACCCGAAAGCATCCACGTAGCAGAGACAGTGCCGATCAACAGCAGCACCGGCACAGCCGGCAGTGTCTGCTTCGCCGACCGCAATATCCCCTTACGAATCCCTCTGAAAGTAGCGCCCCCGAAAATACGGGTCACAGCGACAGCAGCCACCGAAGCGCCCAACAGGAGCACCCAGCTATAATCCGCGACAAACCACGACCCGACCGTAGTCACGACGCCCAAAACAACAATCAAAAGGAACACTACAGGAAACATCGCCACCCAAAGCGGCATCTTCCTAACATCATCAAAAAATTTCACCAAGCCAAAAAAATTAAAAATGACTCAAAAAAACTATTCAATAAAACGCGTCAATAAAAGACTTCAATAACAAAGTAAATTCAATAAAAGAATGACTCAATAAAAGAAAGGCTCAATAAAAAAGAATCAAAAAAAATACTCCAAAGAATACTCCCAAGAATCCCAAAAGACCCCCCAATCGCAATCCCTCCCAAACAAATAACGCCCAATCCCCCAAAAAATTGCATTCCCACTCCCATCCCCTCCCCGCCAATATTTTCCCATCCCCTCCCCGTCAATATATCCCAATCCCCTCCCCGTCAATATATCCCAATCCCCTCCCCGCCAATGTAGAGACGCACGTTCGTGCGTCCGCTCGTCCCTCCGGCCCGAATCCCTCCCGCAAAAGTCGGAAGCGAAGCGTTGTCGCGCGGGGCTGTGCCCCGATCCTGCGCCGATCCCGCTCTTCCCCCATCCTCCCCACCATCCTCCCCACCATCCTCCCCACCATCCTCCCTCTCCGTGCAACCAACCCGCGGGAGCGGGTTGCCTCACTGGAAACCGCGGGTTGAAGCGCAAAGCGCTGAAACCTGCGGACTTGTAACCTGATTTAGTATCATCCAACCTGCGGAGCGGGTTGCCTTACCGGGAACATCCACGCCAACAATCTCCGCGCGTCGATACCCCGGTTAGGCAACCCGCTCCGCAGGTTGATGCCGGGAGATAGATCCTGAGATCCGCAGGTTTCAGCGCTTTGCGCTTCAACCCGCTTTATGGTTAGGCAACCTGCGGAGCAGGTTGCATCCCCTCCTCCGAAAAAATGCATAAAAAACATCCATATCTCTTGGGAAGAGATATGGATTGCGTCTGCAAATTTAATAAAAAATACTCAGATTCTAAAATGAAGACGCCGCTTTAGCGATTTTTAACTCAGTGAATCAGTGTTTTATTTTTTTGTAGCGTGGAGGAAGGAATGGAGGTGGAAGCGGATGAATAATTAGTAATTAGTTATGCATTCTTTAAACAAATGGCGGATTTTTGATGGATTGGGGATGTTTTGTTGGGTGTTTTTAAAGGGATTAATTGTTTAATTATCTCTTCCCAAGAGATAATAACCTTGCCTATCAATTACCTATTGATAATGAAACGATTAGTGGCTTATCCCACTCCACTCTCTTCTCCCGACTCTTCATCAAAATGAAGGGAAGAAAAATCGTCTCATAAAATACCCAATTTTGCAAAACGTTAAAAATTTTCCTCTCTAACTATCAGCTAATTGCATGATTTCATTTCTAACGTTTGCAGAAACAGCCGCCGCAGAATCATCCTCCGACTCTCTCCTCGCCAACACCCTGCGCTCCTACAAAGCCTATCTCTCCCGATATCCCTCCGATAGCGCAGGTCTCTCCTTCGAATCACTCAGCGGTTGGATTGCCGACATGATGGCGGACGGCAAAGCTCCCTCTACCTATCGCCGCTACGCCGCACGCCTGCATACACTCTACAAAGAATGGCGCAAAGGGAGTGCCGACGATCCCTTCGCCGACCTCGCGCCACTCCTTAATATAAACGCACCGGCTTCTACAGCCTCCGTGCGCCGTGACCTCGCCGACATCACCCGTCTGCTGAAGCGCAACAACGGTTCGCTGACCTCTCCCTCCCTCCTCATGCTCCTCTTCATGTTGATGGATCCCGCCATCACCCTCGAAGAGACAATAAATCTCAAATACTCCGATCCTCTCCCCGACATCGCGCAGATCTACGACATTGTAGCTACAATGAAATCCCTCGACCGGAGCGGCGGCAGAGCCCGCTACGTATTCCGGCTCAATCAGGGAAAACAGCGTCCCGCAGCCATAGCCACCCACCTCTTCGCAGAAATCCGATCAGTGATGAAAGGCTACGGAATCATGCTTCCCGATGCGTTCAATCGCTCATACATAGCAGCTCTCTGGATAGCAGCCGCTCTCAAAGCCGACGTCGACCCTGCCGAGATAAGAGTCATACTTCCCGAAATTCCCCGAGAATACTCCTATCTCCGCGCTATCCGACCCGCAGAACTGAGCCATGATGAAGCCCTGAGAATACTGCGTCGCGTAGCCGACACGATCAGCGACAAGACAACCCGATGGTACATAATGCGCCTGCGCAACGGAATAAATCCCGATGCCATCCGCGAAGCCATAGACAAAAACATACCCTCTCTACGCTCCGGAATAGAATACTACTATCCCACCCACACCGTCACCGTCTACGACCGCCGTCGCCGCAAAAAACATCGTGAAGAACCCTACCTTCCCAAGCTCCTCTTCTTCCGGATGCGGAGCGACAAAGTCGGCAGGCTCTTCAGCAAGATTGGTGACAAAGCATGGTGTTATCGTCGCAATGCCGATCCCCGCAGTCCCTACTGCGCGATAAGCAACGGCGAAATGAAACGATTTCAGATGCACATCGGCAGCTTCACCCCCGACATCCGCATGGAACTCAGGGAAGAAGACACCGAGGCTCTCACCCCCGGCAGCAAAGTCCGCATCAACGGCGGAGGAAGAATGGAAGGTCACATAGGGGAGATCACCGCCGTCAAAAACACCGACGGCACCCACACCTACACCCTCCGACTCTCCTCCACAGCCCTCGCCACCTGGACCGTCGCCGACCTCCCCGCCCTCTACCTCACTCCCCTCCCATAAAAACCTCCCCTCGCCAACTCTCCTCCGATGTAGGGACGCACGGCTCGTGCGTCCGCCAACACTCCCAAAGCAAATCCCCGTCCGCAAAGGTCGAAAGCGAAGCGTTGCCGCGCGGGGCTGTGCCCCGAAAAAAAACAAAAAAACAATGCCCCCCGAAACCCTAAAAGAGACCCTGACTCGTCTCTACCAATCCGCAAGTGCCGCCGGGATGCTGACCGCCCCCTACAACGTCAACACCCCCAAAGCCCGCACGATCCGCGCCCAGGCGCAATCCCTCCTCACCACCCTCGACACCTACCTCCCCACTCTCCCCGCCCCCTCCCTCCCCACCTACCTCCCCCTCTACGACCTCCTCCACCGCCTCGCCAAAGGCACCCCCTCCCCCTATTCCAGATAATAACATAACTTGATATATCCGGAAATATAATAATATGGCTGTCAATCAAGTTAAAGCAGGAGCAGCACTGAACTACGTCATTATAGGACTGAATGCTCTGACCGGGCTTCTTTATACTCCCTTCATGTTGCGATGTCTCGGGCAGAATGAATATGGTCTATATTCTTTGGTCGCATCAGTGATTGCATATCTTACGTTATTGGATTTTGGATTTGGTTCAGCTATTACGAGATTTGCAGCTAAGATACGAGCTACCGGTACAAAACAGGATGAGTGGAGATTATACGGAATGTTTATGACCGCATATTGTGTTATAGGCATTCTAATCACAATAGCCGGATTTATTCTTTACAGCAATACTGATAGGATGTTTGATCGCACTATGACTCCTCAAGAATTGCATCAAGCTCGGATAATGATGGCATTGATGGTAGGAAATCTGGCTCTTACATTCCCTTTCAGCATTTTCGGGTCAATAATAAATTCTTATGAACGATTCATTTTTACGAAGATAATCAGTATCGTAAGAATAATACTTTCAACTCTTGTATTAGTGTGCGTTTTATTGGCAGGATATAAAGCAATAGGCTTAATAATTGTTCAGACTTTCTTTAGCCTATCCGTATTAGTCGCTAATGCAGTATATTGCTTTAAAAGACTAAAAATTAAAATCGAATTTAACAATTATAATTATAGTTTATTGAAAGAAATTTCAATTTACAGCTTTTGGAATTTCTTGGGTGCGATAATTGAACGAATATATTGGGGAACAGGTCAATTTGTACTTGGTATTTATAATAGTACGATAGCTGTTGCTATTTTTTCATTAGGAATAACCTTAATGAATATTTATATGTCAATGTCCTCTTCCTTAAATTCTGTACTTCTACCACGCCTTACCAAACTAACTACTCAAAAGGGCACCGAAGAGGAAATATCTAATATTTTTATTCGAACTGGTAGATTACAATTCAGTATATTATCTCTGATTCTTTCCGGATTTGCAATATTTGGCAAGCCGTTTATCCTGCTATGGGGTGGGAGTGGATACCATGACACCTATTATGTAACTCTTATTTTTTTCATAGCATTACTATGTCCTCTTATACAAAATGTTGGTTTATCTATTCTTTGGGCAAGAGGTCAGCAAAAATTTAGAACTTTAGTATTTTTGGCAATTGCCGCTATAAGTTTGATTGCTCAGATATTGATTTCTAAAACTTATGGTCCGATAGGGTGTGCGATGGTAGTGGGGTGTAGTCTTTTTGCTGGTCAATGGATTGTAATGAATATCTATTATTATAAAAGACAGCATTTAAATATACCAAAGTTTTGGAAGGAAATAGGAAAGATGACAATAGTGCCTTTGGGTATGATATTAATTTGGTCTCAAATTGTAGGGTTTCTCACATTAGACACTTGGATAAGATTGAGTATTATAATTAGTATATTTATGATACTCTACGTTTGGCTATATTATAAATTTAGTATGAATTCGTACGAAAGGAATCTTATAATTTCTCCAATTCATAGTGTTATCAGGCGCTTTTTTCAAAAGTAATATCATTTCTCAAAAGTAAAAAACGCACTTACTTAATTCATTTATGCTTTTTTCGATTACTAAAAAAATTGTATTAGGGAGTATTTATATAATAAATAAACTATTGTATAATTTAAGATATCACAAACGCAATCAGATTAAAATCTTAACCTTCCATGATACTATCAACAAGGCTATTACAGAATCAAAGTCAATATGCAGATATGGGGATGGTGAATTAAATATGATTATCAATAATAAGTTAGGCTATGATTCTTCAAGAAAATCAGGTTTTCAATCATACGATCCTTCTTTAGGATTACGTCTTAAAGAGATTTTAATAAGTGCTGAGAATCAATCTGACTGTATCGTATGTCTGCCCGGATGCATGTTTGGAGTTGGTACAAAATATTTGAATAGAGCTGCCGGTTCTTTTTGGGAGCGTTACAGCAATAAGAATTCAAAACATGTATATGATCTGATAAGTACGCAAATTACTTATGGAGATACAAACTTCACAAGATTTTACTTATCACATAAAGATAAGAGTAATTGCCGAGAAAACTTGGAAAATATTAAGCTTCTCTGGCGTAATCGAAATTTGCTGATAGTTGAGGGAGAAAAGACAAGGTTAGGACATGGCAATGATCTATTTGATAATGCAAAAACTATAAGTAGAATCCTTTGTCCAGCCACAAACGCATGGGGAAAATATACCGATATCTTAAATAAAACAATAGAAATTGCTAACGGGATGGAGATAAATGGAGAAAAACCTCTAATCATTATTGCGCTTGGGATGACAGCCACAATTTTGGCGTACGATTTATCTCAAAAGGGCTTGCAAGCAATAGATTTAGGGCATTTAGATATAGAATATGAATGGATGTTAATGGGAGCGACAAAGAAAATTCCAATAAAAGGTAAATTCACTAATGAGTCTAAAGATGGAGGAATAGTATCGGATAATGTATCCCAAATTTACAAATCTCAAATCGTTGGGCGTATTTGTTGAATTTAATTTTCCAGAATGAATATAATTGCATCATATAATTCTGACGAACAAATTCGTAAAGAAAGTTCATCCGGAGGTATTTTCTCAATATTAGCTAATAAGATTCTTTCTGAAGGAGGCGTTGTATACGGTGCAACTTTTGCACCATCAGATAAATGGAAAGTAAATCATATTCGCATATCTGATAGGAAAGAATTATGGCGATTAAGGGGTAGCAAATATGTATTTAGTAATATTGGAAGTACATTAAAGGAAGTAAAAAAAGATCTTGATAATCATCGCAAAGTACTTTATAGCGGAACTCCCTGCCAAATTGCTACTCTACGCAAATTGTTTCCCGATCATCCACTACTCCTGCTCGTAGAAATAGTATGCCACGGAGCACCTGAACAGAAATATTGGGAAATGTATTTAGATGAATTACTAAAATTGGAAAAAAGAAATTTATCTGAAATTAAATCAATAAATTTCAGGGATAAAAGAACGGGGTGGCGCAATTATTGCTTTACGATTCAATTTATTGATGGATATGAAAAATCTGAATTTCACGGGGAAAATATATTTATGCGTGGAATGCTTTTCAATCTTACCCTTAGAGAAGGGTGCTTCAAATGTCCCTTTAAATATCCACAGGGTAGCAAAGCTGATATTACTTTAGGAGACTTTTGGGGAGTAAAAGCACTGCCGGAATATAAGGAGGATAATAAGGGTATATCTCTAATTATTATTAATTCCGAAAAAGGAGAAGAATATCTTCCACAAATAAAAATTGCAGATAAGATTACTTTTGAACAAGCAGTAATAAGTAATTCTGCCATTCTCCATGCTTCAGTGCCTAATCTTCATCGAGATAAATTAGATACACTAATAAATAGCAAAGGATTTTATGAAGCCATTAAAGAACTTACGAAAGCTCCTTTGAAAATTCGGATAATAGAATGGATTTATAAGAATATATATCGTCATAAACGTTTGATGTGATGAAAATAGGGATACTTACTCAACCACTGAATGCCAATTACGGAGGTGTCCTTCAAAATTATGCTCTACAAAAAATATTACAGCGGTATGGGCATAATCCTCTTACTATAAACAAGATGAGAGTCCGAAAGGAAACTCTAATAAAGAAATTTGGAAAATTTGTTATCAGGCTGCTGCATTCTCGTTACGAACATAGTTATTTGACTTGGAAAACCCGCGATAAATTAGTAGCCAATATTCATAGCTTTATATCGGAAAATATTACAATAACACCAAGAATATTTACAAAAGAAGAATTTCTTAAGGTAATTGAGCAGGAGAATTGTGATGCCTATATTGTCGGGAGCGATCAATGCTGGCGACCTATATATTCCCCGGATATACTTAATTATTTCTTAGATTTTTGTAGGGATAGCAAGGTAAGGAAAATTGCATACGCAACATCTTTTGGCACGGATAAATGGGAGTTTTCGCCAATACTTACAGATAGCGCCCGGAATTTAATTAAAAATTTCGATGCAATTTCGGTCCGGGAATATTCAGCGTTAAATCTCTGCAAATCTCATTTAAATGCAGATGCAGAATGGGTGTTAGATCCTACTATGCTTTTGGACGCGGATGATTATTCAATTTTTATCAGAGATAAAAGTAAGATAGGTGTAACTGAATATTTTTTAGAAGACACAGAACTTTCAAAGTTATTAGAAAAGAATATTCTTGATAAGCTAAAGATTGACAGAGTCGTTAAAAATCACCAAAGTACAATGCTTAAACGATTTGATTCATTAAAAAATTATCAGGCAATATCGGTAGAGGAATGGTTATCAAATATAGCAAATGCCTCCTATGTGATAACAGATTCCTTTCATGGAGTAGTCTTTTCCATTATCTTCAATACACCCTTTATGGTCTCATTAAACACTATTCGGGGAAATACACGAATTGAATCATTATTAAAAGATTTTAATCTTGAAGAGTGCATATTCAATCCGGATAAAGATTTCAAAATGCCTGTATTCGATTGGGATCGAATAAATAGACATAGGGCTAACCGACAAAAACACTCTTTAGCGTTTTTAAAAAGTGCATTAGAAAAATGAAGCCCTTATTGTCCATAATCATACCGGTGTACAATGTTGAGAAATATCTGATTCAGATCTTAGAAAATCTTACTCATCAATCCGGGTTGGAGAAATGCGAGATTATTTGTATTAATGATGGTTCAACCGACGCATCTCTGGAAATCTTAAATACTTATCGTCTTCGAATCGCCAATTTTTTTATTATATCAAAAAAAAATGAAGGAGTCAGTGTCGCACGTAACGTCGGTATTGATAAAGCTTCCGGCAAGTATGTGTCTTTTATAGATGCCGACGATTTGATACATCCCGGTGCCATACAAGTTATACTTAAGTATCTTGAAGAGTATGACCCGGATATATTAAGTTGGAAATATCGCCCATTTTATTCCAATCCAAAATATTCCGAATTGCTTGACATTAAAGTAACAGAGATTAAAAATGATAATCTCCAAGCATTTGATATAATGGTATCCAAAGGGATTGCAGTGGGAATATATCTTAAAGCTGTCAGGAAAGATATTTTCTATAACCCTTCCATTCAATTTGATACCACCATGTCGTATGGAGAGGATATGTTTGTATCATGGAAGTGCATATCAAAGGCTAAAACCATTATCTTAATTGATACACCACTATATTTTTATCGCCAGTCATCTAATAGTGCAATAACTCGCTTTCATAAGAATCTATATGAAAAGTATGGGAGTGCAATTGAAGATATGAAATTATTCATAAAGACAATTGGAAAGGAGTCGGAAGAATATACTGAGCGCATCGATTATCACTTGGCAATGCGGCTACCCTCTTTGACAATGATGGAATATCGCGCTCCTTATAGCAATGAAGAGAAGAAGATGCGACTTAAAATGATTCTTAATGATCCGCGAATTAAAAGAGCATTAGCTACTGCAACTCTCCCGTCCTCAAAAATTTTCAAATTGGCAATTAAAGGGGATATAGAGGGTATGCTTAAGATGGCAAAATTTAATTCTAAGATTGCCACTCTCCTAAATCCACTCAAACGGATACTTAAATAAAGCTTTCTTATGATTCAGATTAAAAATAAAGTAGAGTGCAGTGGATGTGCAGCGTGTGAGGCAATTTGTGGACACAAGTGTATCACGATGACACAAGATGATGAAGGGTTTGAGTATCCCAAAGTGAATGAAGACCAATGTGTAAACTGCGGATTATGTGATAAAGTATGTCCTATTCAGAATATTCCTGACAATTTTAATGTTAGAGAAGTATTAGCCGCGAAAAATAAAGATCCTCAACAAAGATTTGACAGTTCGTCAGGAGGACTCTTCAGGATATTTGCCGAGGATATTATTCAAAATGGAGGGAAAGTAGTGGGTTGTAAATTTGATGAAAATATGGTGGCGACTCATGCACTTGCCACAAAAATAGAAGAGTTACAGCCATTAATGTCTTCCAAGTATGTGCAAAGTGACATTCGCAAGATCTTTGTAAAAGTAAGGAAATTACTCCTGGAAGGTAATAAGGTACTATTTGTAGGAGTGCCATGTCAAGTGGCGGCTCTACGTAATTTTCTCTTCAAACCCTATCCTAATCTCATCACTATTGATATTCTCTGTCATGGCGTACCCTCTCCGAAGATTTTTAGAGAATATATTAATTCTCTCAACCTTAGATATGGCTCACAAGTAAAAGCGGTAAATTTCCGAAGCAAGGAAAAGAGTTGGAAAAGGCTGTTTATAAAAGCGATATTTAAGAATAATAAAAGACATTTCCTTTATTCAGGTTACGATTCATATATGCAATTATTTCTTTCGGATAGGTTGCAGCGCCCAAGTTGTTTTAAATGTCCATATAATACCCTACATCGTCCGGGTGATATTTCTTTAGGAGACTTCTGGGGAATTGGAAAAAAAGATTATGGATTTGATGACAACAAGGGGATTTCTATGGTAATTATAAACTCAGAAATTGGTCAACTGACTTGGAATCGAATAAAAAGTCATACCGACTGTATTGAATCAGATATTAATACAGCAATAGAAGGGAATAAAGTACTTGTACAGCATCTTCCCACCTCCCGGAAAAGAGACGAATTCTATGATTATTACGTACGCCACGGGTATCAGGCAGCTATTCTCAAATTTGCTCCGGAGACTCCTAAGCATGTTCAATATTATATGAATTTTATGAGATGGGGATTAGATATAATACGCAAATTAAAAAAAGAAAGTTATTAAATGAAGATTGGAATACTTACTTTCTGGAAGACCCAAGATAATTACGGGCAGTTGCTTCAATGCTTTGCCACAATAACTCTTTTGAAATTATTAGGGCACGACCCATTCTTGATACGCGCATCTAATGGAAGAGAATATAATCCTACAATCAAGGATCAGATTTTCCAAAAAATTAGGACAATTTATAGATTAAAAAATTCTCCTCTATACCTTATTAAAAGAATTATCGGTTCGGTTGGCTATACCCTCTCTCATGGAAAACTACGGGTACATACAACTAATCGCGATTTTAATAATTTCCGCAAGAATTATTTGAATGCCACCTCAAAGATATACTCATTAGCTGATCTCACCATGACACCGCCCGAGGCTGAAGGATATATAGTTGGAAGCGATCAGATATGGAATACCACGGACGGTATCTATTATCTTAGTTGGGCTCCTGACAATGTAAAGAAAATATCAATCGCAGCGAGCTTTGGTGCAGTTAATGCCACTCCCGATTTTATCAATCTGATCTCACCATGGTTAAAACGCTTTGATTTGGTGACAGTTAGAGAAAAAGGTGGTATCGAAATTTGTAAAAAAGCCGGTGTTGACATCCCATATCTTATACCGGATCCTACCCTTTTAATACCCTTATCTGACTATACCGCTATTGCTAAGCCTCCGAAAAACGACCAACCTTATCTTTTTATGTATCTTCTCGGTACTCGTACGGATGTACCCTGGAGAGAAATTAAAAAATTTGCCTCCGAGAATGGGTTGGAAATAAAATATGTTGGAAGTCAAGGACAGGAAGATAAGTATCCTAAATCCGAACCTACTATTCCGGAATGGTTAGGATTGATGCAAGACGCAGAATATGTGATCACTAACTCTTTCCATGGGACGATATTTGCATTAAAAATGCAAAAGAAATTTATGGTTCTACCTATAATAGGTCCCGCTGCTAAAATGAATGATCGACTTACTACACTTCTTCATCCATTTCAACTGTCATCACACATATATAAAGATTCGCTAAATCCGCTATCATTTGAGATTGATTACTCATCAGTAAATTCTCAAATTAAGAAGCAAGCGGATAAGGCTATAGAGTTGTTACAATCAGCACTTCAGAAATAAGCCATGTGGACTATTTACGGACTATTTATCATCTGTACGATTTTCGCTTATTTTATTGAGACGTCTAAAGATGAGAAAACACGCAATTGGCTTACAATTGTATGTTTTGGAATAATGGCATTAGTGGGAGGCACGCGTCTTGTCGGAGGCAGCGACTTTGAAATATACGAAGGGCATTATGATCAATTGGCTATTTTCCCTGATGTCCTCGATCCGGATAATAGAAATCTTAATTATGAAACAGGCTATACCTATATTGCATCTTTCTTTAAGACTATGGGTGTATCGTTTTATGGATTTTGCCTGATTGAGGATGTCTTTTTTTACATAGGAGTGTATGTAGGACTGCGAAGATATACAAAGCATTTCGGTATTGTTATTTTGGTGCTCCTGTATAAACTATTCTTCTATGACACTATGATAAGTATGCGCCAGGCGATAACGATATCATGCTTTTTTATGATGATTCCTTTGATTACTGAAAAAAAATGGATTTGGTATTATATTGCTTGTTCATTGGTTGCGACAATTCATAATGGTGCATATCTGCTTTACATAGTATATCCATTAATCTATGTTAAACTTGATAAGTATCTAATAATAATCCTTAATGTAATCTTTATACCAACCATTCTGATCGGTATGAGTGGTATAGATGTTCTGGGACCTTTAGGAGAAATTCTCAAAGACAATGCAGCCAATGAGAACATGGAGAGAAAGGCAGAAAAATATTTTGGAGCAAATTCTGCCGAGCAGGAATTAGGAATTTTTCACACTCTTGAGTACTTTTTGCTGATGGCGCTTCTTTTAATAAATCTCCACAAGATTAATTTAAAGAATAAATATGTGCACACCTCAGTCTGGATGTTTTTATGTCTACTCCCACTATTTACATTATTTAGAGGAGCAGAGATACTTACTCGTGAAAAAGACTACTTCACAATATTTTATGCTGTAATATTGGGATATTTAGTAAATACAAATATTCGGACCCGACATTTGTATTACGCTGCGATAACTCTTATTTGTGCATTTGGCTACTATAGATTTGCAATTCTCTTTGATTATGGAGCAATGCTTTCATATGAATCTTGGTTATTTAATCCGGACTATTCTTTCTTTCTTAAATACTAATGAAAATATTACATATTTATCCCCAGCTCAACTCCGGGGGGACTGAGATGGTTATATACAATATTTTACGATATTGTGGATCCGAAGATTATTCTTTTGAATTACTTACCGAAGCCCCAGGAGACAACGAAGAGAAGTTTAGCGAATTGGGTATACCAATTCATCACCTTCCAATGCAGGATAAAAATACATATTTCAATTCCTTGGTCAACTTTTTTACAGCCGGAGATTATAGTGTGGTGCATGTACACATGAATCATCATTTGCCTCTCGTTTTAAGAGCGGCAAAAAAGGTTGGGATAAGATGTAGAATAGCACATTCACACAATGCCAGGCTTGATCTTCCACAAATAGTTTGGAAACTTCTCTATATAAAACACCATTCATTCGAAAAATTTGCTACTCACTTTATCGGATGTTCAAAATTAGCCTTAAAATGGCTTTTCCCTTCTAAATGGAAAGATGGAAAAGTAATCCAAAATGGCATACCAATGGATGAATTTAAATTTAATCCGCAAATTCGGACGTCAATACGAAACAAGTTGGGAATTCTCCCGAACACAAAAGTTTTTATTAATGTCGGACGATGTACCACGCAGAAAAATCAACAATTTATACTTGATTTAGCCGATAAGCGGAAAAAAAATGATGAACTATATCTAATAGTTGGGGAAGGTCCGGATTTAGAGAAACTTAAATTTTATGCTGAAGAGAAAGAGCTTAAGAATGTTCGATTTTTAGGCAAACGTAATGATGTAGCTAATCTCCTTATGGGAGCAGACATATTCTTATTCCCATCTTTATATGAAGGATTGGGTATTGTTGCAATTGAGGCTCAAGCGGCAGGGATGAACGTAATTTCTTCTGATCAAATACCTTCAGAGGCGGACCTTCATTTGGGTAACTTTAATCCTTTATCTCTTAAACAAGCTGATTTATGGCATAATGCGATGGATGGTGAGTTGGTATCTGATAATAAAAGATTTGAAATCTCTCACCAAGCATACACATCTTCGTATAACATCAATAATTCAGTCATAGAACTAAAAAAAATATATGATTCAAACCTATAAATAATAAAGATTTAAACTATTAGTCTAATTATGAAAACTATAATGATGGATTTTAAAAATATTACCCGATATCGATCGTCGATAATGGGATTAGCTATAGTGTGGATTTTCTTCTATCATACAGGGATAGATCTTCCGATTCTACACGAAATATTCGCTTTGGGTTGGATGGGTGTAGATATATTTTTCTTTGTATCGGGATTCGGTCTATCTGCTTCTTTAACGAAAAATCCTTCAATTAAAGAATTTTTCGGTCGACGATTTTTCCGGATTATTCCCACATGGTGGATAATACTTACTTTAGCTGCACTTTATGGAACTGTAGTAGTTCTTAAAGATTTCCCAAATTCACCAACTGATTATTTTTATTGGTACACCGGATTAGGTTGGTGGACAGGTAATTGTTCCTATGAATGGTATATACCTACTCTAATTGTATTCTATCTTCTGGCACCCGTTCTTAATAAATGCAAATCAAAGACCTTGTGGAGCTTAATGTTATTCAGTATGATAGGAGCAATTGTATTATGCTACTATCACATATTTTATCATGTTTATATGTCTTATAGTCGAATTCCCGATTTTATTTTTGGATTCATCTGCTATAAAATGTATAAATCTAATAGATCTTTTAAGCCTTCGGAATGGATTCCTATGGCTTTGTTGGGAATAATACTCATTGGAATAGGGATTATTGTGAAAGTTAAATGTCAAGAAATATATCTTGGTCTAACCATTTTCAGGGTGGCCATCCCTCTGATTATCGTACCCTTATTGGAAGTTATCTCTAGGATAATTAAACTTTTCAGACCTGTTGAATTAATTTCCGGATGGCTTGGTTCTATCAGTTTGGAAATTTATCTATTACATATTAATCACGAATTTGCGGTTTCTGTGCAGACTCCCATTATAGATAACGTACATCAATATCTTCAGAAAATGACTTGGTTTGCAATCATTGTTGCAGGAGCCTATCTTATCCATCTAACAATGAAAAGTCCATTATTTTCAAAAAAGAAATAATGGGGTGTATTACTGGCAATAGTTCCCTAAGAGGTAAAGATAAGTTTAACAATTCATCCAGATATAACAGATATTCTCTATTCAATATATTTACGGAGTTAATTAAACTCTTATCAAGAAAAATATAGTAAAATGAAGCATTATAATGAAGAGGATTTGTATCGATATGAGAAAAATTATAAATCCTGGAAGATTAAATTAAAATATCTATTATTTGTGCCTGGATTTCAATATTCATTTTGCTTTAGAAATGCTCAGAATGCATCAAATTCAATAAGCAGATTTTTCTGGATTGGTATGCTTCGAATAATGATGTATCACTCAGGTTTTCAAATACCATGGAATACTAAAATTGGACCTGGGATTAGGTTCAGTCATTGGGGTACTGTAATTGTGAATCCAAATAGTGTAATTGGAAAGAATTTTACAATAAGTGCGGGATGCACCATAGGCAGTGCTCAGGGTAAACGTAAAGGATACCCCACATTGGGAGACAATGTAATAATGCAGACTAATTCCGTAGTGGTAGGAAATGTAAAAATAGGAAATGACGTACTAATAGCTCCGAGTGCTTTTGTAAATTTTGATGTTCCTGATAACTGCATTGTAATAGGAAATCCAGGAAAAATAATTCAAAGAGAGACTTCCCCTACAAATGCCTATATAGACCGTAAGATTGAAGAGATGGGTATTATATAAATAAATAGTACAGATCAGATCTTACAAAAATGATCGGACTATATGTATATTCTTACTTTAATTACATGTATATAGTCTCATATAAAATATATTACGACTTATTATAAGGAAGTAAATAATTTTTGTTAAAGATCATTATTATCGTCTTACTTTATAATATTGATTAATTTCATTACTAACAAAATAGATAGAGTCCTTTTCTTAGGCCCTATCCCATATTTCCGATGAAACTCACCATTTTTACTCCCACTTACAATCGGGCTTACCTCCTTCAGAATCTATACAAAAGTTTATCAACTCAGACAAATATGGATTTTGAATGGATAATTGTAGATGATGGGTCTACTGACAATACCAAAGACTTGGTAGATAAATGGATTAAGAAAAAAACTGTAAAAATAAAATTTTTCCAACAAGAAAATGGTGGTAAACATAGAGCAATAAATAAGGGTGTCAAAGAGGCCAAAGGAGATTTATTTTTTATTGTAGACTCTGACGATACTCTTACATCGGATGCTGTAGAATGGATTACGCGAGAATCTAATGAAATTATTCATAATCCGGATTTTGCCGGTATTTCCGGAATTCGTATTACTCCGGATGGTAAAAAAATAGGAGGAGGGTCAGATTTTGGCACAATTGATTGTAATTCAATAGAAATAAGATTGAAATACCATATATCCGGAGATATGTCGGAAGTGTATAAAACTTCCGTGCTTAAAGAGTTCCCGTTTCCGGAAATAAAAGGAGAGAAATTTTGTCCTGAAGCATTAGTATGGTTTAGGATCGCAAGAAAATATAAGATGAGATTTATACATAGGGGAATTTATGTAGGTGAATATTTACCAGATGGATTAACAGCTAAAATAACCAGAATCAGAAGAGAATCACCCATTGCCTCTTCTACCTTTTACGCCGAACATTTTCATGATAGCATAAGCCTTAAATGGAAATTTAAAGCAGCCATTAATTTTTGGAGATTTCAACGCGCGCCCTATAATCGAATATATAGGATGCTAAATCCATTGTCATTACTTGGCTGGCTCCCGGGAAAAATCATGAGATGGAAAGATTCTCGAATTATCAATCTCTCTTAGATTTTACTAAGTAGGCAAAGACAATTATTTTCAAGCAAGATTTAGAATTAAAATTCTCAACTTTTTCGGTTTTACTGGATAATAATAAGATTAAGACCTATTTTCAATACACATTATTTGGTTATGAGTTATTATAAAAAATCAATTTCTCCTGAAAATAAAGAAATGGATGCCTCATCTCACAATGATACCTATTTTCACAATAAGATTATTGTCATTTCTACTATTTTGGCTATAGGTATAGTGTTCCTTCATATAAAATTTGATGAAGGAATAAATACAATAACTAAAGAAGCTCATCAGATTCTCTCCTTCTTCTTAAATACCTGTGTGCCTTTGTTTTTTTCTATATCAGGCTATCTTTTTTTCAGAAAATTCAGTATGCAACAACTTGGTAGCAAACTAAAGCGCCGAATAAAATCCTTATTGATTCCTTATTTAATTTGGAATTTAGCATATGTTATTTTTATGTATGTAATACATAGAATCGGTGTTTTAGGTGAACTGACCTTTGTTCCAAATGCGTCTGGGTTTATAAAGGCTATAGTTAATGCGGAATGCTCTCCATTGTGGTTTATTAGATATTTGGTATTATTTGTCTGCATTGCCCCATTAACTTATTTTGTATTACGCCATCGTTTAATGGGGGCATTATTTATTACGCTTCAAGTCGCTTTCAATTTATATAATTACCATATTGGTTATTTCGATAATGGCATATCAGTCAATGATAATACTTTGGTAATGTTTAATTATCAATTTGTATATTTTTCTTTAGGTGCGTACGCCGCTTTATGTTGGAGTAAATCTGTTGAAAGCAAGAGCAAATTAAAATCAAAAATTGCACTTATTGCATTGTTTGCAATGGTAATTATCTATTATTTCATTCTAAAAGAGTACGGAAATAGTGGAATTAATCACTTTTATCGTTTGATTTGGATCCCCATATTTTGGTTTTCCTTTGACTTGCTTCCTGAAATTAGAATACGACCATGGATGAAATTTACATTCTTCTTATATTGCTCACACATGTTTGTTATATACGGCTTACAAGGCACAGTGAGTAAAACATTTTTTAGAGAGTATTCTCATATGCCTTTATTCACAACCTTTGAATTTATATTGATTGGATTAATAACAATATTAGTATGTCTGAGCTTATCACATTTATGTAAGACATTATTTCCTCGTACCTATTCTATAGTCTCGGGGAATAGAGGATGAATACATCCGGAATATTGATAATGGGAAATTAAATAAAAGATTAAGTTTCCCAAAGATTTAATTGCTCAAGAAAACATGTCCTCATTATTACTTATATAAAGTAATGAAGATATTACACGTAATAACCTCTTTAAGAACTGGTGGAGCAGAGAAATTGTTGGTAGATCTAATACCCAGATTCAAACAAATGGGTCACACAGTAGATCTCCTTCTTCTTGATGGAACTCCTACCCCATTCAAGCACGATGCTGAGAAGGCTGGAATTACGATTCATCATTTAGGTATTGGTGGCTCAGTATATTCCCCTTTGAAATTATTAAAATTATTGAAATATCTACCGGAGTATGATGTGGTCCACACACACAATTATGCTCCGCAGCTGTTTGCTGCGATTGGTAGTATGTTATGCTCCGTGGTGTTATGCACCACAGAGCATAACACTTCCAATCGAAGACGTAATTGGAAATGGTTTAAGCCCATTGATAAATGGATGTACAGTAGATATAAAAAAATAATTTCTATTTCCCCTAAAACGCAAGAACTTCTCCAAGAGCACATAAAAGCGACCTCATCCGATCGATTTATTACTATCTATAACGGTATAGATAGTAGTCATTTTAAAAGCGCAATCCCCGCAAATCTTCATAAAGAAGATTTCAATTGCAGAATAGCAATTATACAAGTGGCAGGATTCAGACATCAGAAGGATCAGGACACTACGATAAAAGCTTTGAAATATCTGAGTGATGACATACATCTTTTTCTAGTTGGTGATGGCATACGAAGACCTGAATTGGAAAAACTTACAAAAGAGGAACACTTAGAAAGTCGAGTGCATTTTTTAGGGATACGCTCTGATGTAGCCGAATTATTAAAGAGTGCCAATATTGCAGTAATATCTTCTCATTGGGAAGGATTTGGATTAGCAGCGGTAGAGGCTATGGCTGCCGGCACGCCGGTAATAGCATCGGATGTTGATGGACTGAGAGAAGTAGTAGACGGAGCGGGCATTTTATTCCCTGATGGAGATTCTAAAACTCTTGCCAAAGAGATTATGAAGCTTGAGGGGGATCCTGAATTATATGAAAAAACAGCTATTGCTTGTCATGAACGCGTAATGCAGTTCGATATATCAAAAATGGTGGAAGGATATATGAAAATATATTCTCAGGTTATAGAATGAGATCTCTCCTACACCGGATTGGTATAATTACAAATATGACTAAGCTATATTTTTTACAATGAGAGATAAATTTAAGATTATTCGTGGGGTAACAGTATCTCAATCCGTACAATTTTTTACAGGTCTTATTCCGGAACTTAAAGATATGGGCTTCAAAGTTGTCGTAGTGTCTTCGGATGGACCTGAATTGGAGAGTGTAAAAGAGGTAGGCGGGAAAGTAGTATGCGTTCAAATGCAACGCCATATCTCACCGCTCAAGGATATCAAGAGTTTATTGCAAATGATAAAGGTTTTTCGTAAGGAAAAACCGCAGATGGTTCACTCGATGACTCCAAAGGCAGGATTGTTATGCATGATTGCCGGAAAATTAACAGGGGTGCCGATACGTTTGCATACTTTCACAGGTTTAGTTTTCCCGACATCGACCGGGGTGAAACGGCGCATTTTAATGGCTACAGATTGGCTTACCTGCGCATGTGCTACTCATATTAACCCGGAAGGAGAAGGCGTAATGCGTGACTTGCTTAGTAACGGCATCACTAAAAAGCCTATCAAAGTTCTTGGTTACGGTAATTGTAGGGGCATAGATTTGAGCCGATTTGACCTCATCCCTGAGATAAAGACTTCCGCTAACCAAATTCGTCGGACTGATAAATTTACATTCATTGCAATTGGTCGTGTGGTTAGAGATAAGGGCATAAATGAACTTATCAAAGCATTTGTGCGGCTAAACGAAGAATATCCGGAAACTCGATTGATATTGGTCGGTTCTTATGAGCCAGATTTAGATCCGATAGATTCCTTTACTGTAAAGCAAATTAATACAAATCAAGCTATTGAGTATGTTGGACAGCAAAAAGATGTGCGTCCGTGGTTCGCGGCTTCTGACTGTGCGGTATTGGCAAGTTACAGAGAAGGGTTCCCCAATGTAGTTATAGAAGCAGGCGCAATGGGACTACCTCAAATTGTAACTGACATAAATGGAGCCAATGAAATTATTATTGAAGGGAAGAATGGTACGATAGTTCCTCCCCGCGATTCAGAAGCTCTGTATACTGCCATGAAACGTATGGTAACAGATAAAGAATGGCGTGAATCTCTTATAATCAATGCTAGACCCATGATTGCCAATCGTTATGAGCAAAGTTTCGTCCGGAAGTGTCTGTTGGATTTTTATCAGGAAATAATAAATGGATAGCAATGAAACGCTGTCTGATACTTATTGGGAATGAGGGGAAAGCTTCAAATGGTTCCTTTCTGCCGGGGGTAAGCAAAGACTTGGAAGCTTACGAAAATTTCTTCCGAAGTGATAACGGAGGTGCGTGGGGTAGCTCAGAGATAGCAACACGTCGAATAGGTTGGACTTCCTTGGGGCTGAAGAATGAATTATTATTACGCAGAATGGAAGAAGGAGGTTTGGATTATGCTCTGATTGTATTTTCCGGTCATGGCTATGCTGAAAGGGATGGTGAGCCAATGTTTGAGCTGTCGGAAAATGATGTAATCTCTTTATCAGCAATTTGTAGTTTTCTTCCTGTACAGAAGATGCTGATGATTGCTGACAGTTGTCAGGGGTATCTTAATGAGTCTTTGGCTAAGGCATCGAGTGAATTACGACAATTCAGCAACAATCTTAATACAATGACTCGCGATCGAAAACGCGAGATTTATAATCGTCAGATCGAGCGGATGGGATATCGTTCAAAGGTGTTCGCGTCTGCAGTCCGGACAGGTGAATATGCAGGTGATACTTCGCAAGGCGGTCGTTACAGTCGTGCGTTGTTGGATGCTGCTAAAACTCTTAAACTTGGAGGAAATCCAGATACTCTCTACAATATAGATCTGGTTCATGCGATTGCAGCTGATAACGTAAGTTATGAAACACACGATAAGCAGCACCCCACTGTTACGCCTGCATCAGGAATAGAATTTCCTCCATTTGTAGTGGTATAAATTGAAAATGGGAAGAAATAAAGCAAAGGATTATCCCGCTTCGGATGATGACCAGAAGGCATACCGGGAATATTTCGGTGGAATCACGGATGTCCATCTCATTCACGTTGAGTATGATTCCGCTAAAGTCAACCCTAAAGACGGCTATATAATTTTTATAGATAAGTATTTAGATATAGATTATATCGATCATCGCGATTGGACAAATAAAGCCGACGAATATAAGGAAATGATGCGTCACGTTGCCAAACTGCAATTGGCAGAGGCTGTGCCTGTCCGGCATCTCACGGAAAATATTAGGATTGAGTTTAAAAAGATATTGGGAGCCGGATATGTCCACGCACTCAATGGCAATTATGATGATATTCCTGAGATTATAGAGCGTGCTGAAGATTATCTTCAGAAGCGTAACAGAGAATTTTCACGACAAATTTTCTTGAGTTCAGGTCTGCCTGTAGCGGGTCTCGGATGCATCGCAGGTCTACTACTTTATCTTGCGAATCATTATTGGGGAGCTAATGAGCTGAATGCATGGTTTATGGGAATCGTATTCGGGATTTTGGGAACATTCGTATCTATCTGGACGCGCTATGGAAAGGAGAATCTTTCAGGGATGGGTAGCTTATGGCTTCATTGTCTGGAGTGCGGGTCGAGATTCACGATAGGTGTGTGCTTTGCTTTAGTGGCAATGATAGCAATACGCTGTCGACTGATTTTGCCTGCACTTGAGGGGAATGAAGAGGTTTTTGCATTTGCACTCGCCTCTTTTATTGCCGCTTTCAGTGAGCGCTTTATCCCATCAATGATAGAGAAATTAACCAACGATCAAGATGATAATCAAAAGGACTAATCAGAAACTTCGCAGGCGCGCATTAATCATTCAGAATCCGGGCAAACCCCCTCGGGAGGTCTATGCCGAGGGTGTTCTTGTGGATGCGCAAGCGGTCAAGTCGTTTCTGAAATCAAATGCAGGTGGCGCTTGGGAGGATGAGGAGATAGAAGTCTTGGATATTGACACTGATATTGAAGAAATTCAGGATTATTTTGCTGTTCAAGCAGGGACGCAGGATTATCAATTCATCCTCTTCGCCGGACATGGATATTATTCCCAAGAGGATGGACCAATGTATTGCCTTTGGAACGGAGAGGAATTTAATCATCATTGGCTGGAAGATTTAGTTGGGGAAGTCCCGACTTTATTAATTGCCGACAGTTGTCAGGTGATTATCAAACTTAACGAAGGAGGTCCTATTGCAAGTACTCGGCATTTCTCCTCTTTATCCGATTCTATCAGACGCAGGCGATGTAGAGAAGCTTTTGATAAAAAGTTAGCCGAATTACCGAGGGGAATGTTTGTGACTGCTGCTTCAACTTCTATTGGGGAAGAAGCGAGTGATGATCCGCGAAGAGGCGGGTTGTATACTCAATCGTTACTTTCAGTGTGCAAGGAAGTTTTAGAAGATCCGAATGAAGAGAATGGAGTTTATGGAATCGGTTATATCCACTATCTTGCCTCTAAAAAAGTTGAGATGGCTTCAGATGAAAAACAGCATCCCGAGCTCTATGGATGTACCCGCTCACATCAACCTCCGTTTTTGGTGAAATTATAAGGAAAAACTTAATGAATTTATACAAACGATTTTTCAAGCGGGGAATTGATGTGTTGGCGAGTGGTGGCGCACTGCTTGTACTCTCAGTTCCTTTGGCTGCCGTCACCCTTTGGCTTCATTTTGCGAATAAGGGTGCGGGAGCCTTTTTCTTTCAGGAGCGTCCCGGTAAGGATGGCAAGATATTTAAGGTTGTCAAGTTTAAGACGATGACGGATGAAAGAGGGGCAGATGGCAATCTCCTGCCGGATGAGAAGCGACTGACGAAAGTAGGTCGCTTTGTTCGTTCGACTTCTATTGATGAATTACCTCAACTCTGGAATGTACTGAAGGGGGATATGTCACTGATCGGACCGCGCCCTCTTTTAGTCCAATACCTGCCTCTATACTCCACTGAGCAGGCTCGCCGGCATGAAGTGCGACCCGGCATAACAGGATGGGCTCAGTGTCACGGACGCAATGCAATTTCATGGACAAAGAAGTTTGAATTGGATGTATGGTATGTTGATAATATCTCATTTTTGACGGATTGCAATGTAGTACTGACCACTCTTAAAAAAGTAATTTTCCGAGAGGATATTAACTCGGCTACCGCCGCAACAATGGAAGTATTTAATGGCAATAATTAATTTATTTGGAGCAAGCGGACACGCTAAGGTTATTAAGGACATCATCGAATCACAAGGCGATTCAGTAGGGAGTCTATATGATGATGCACCACATTGCAAAGAAATTGGAGGTGCTCCGGTGTACAAGGCATCTGATACACATATTGAGTTCCCATTGATTATTTCTATTGGTTCAAATAAAATACGTAAGCTGATATCTGAAAGATATATAGGAGAGTATGCTAAAGGGATCGCACCTTCGGCTATAATAAGTGATAGCGCTCATATAGAAGAAGGAACAGTAGTAATGCAACAGGCAATTATTCAGGCAGATGCAAAGATTGGTAAGCATTGTATCATAAATACTGGTGCATCAGTGGATCATGAATGCGTTATAAAGGACTTTGTACATATTTCTCCGAATGCAACCCTATGTGGAAATGTACATATAGGAGAGGGTGCATGGATTGGTGCCGGCGCAACAGTAATCCCGGGAATACACATTGGGGATTGGGCGATTATAGGTGCCGGATCTGTGGTTATTTCTGATATTCCTGCCAATAGTGTTGTGGCGGGCATACCTGCGAAACCAATTCATAAATAAATTAAACAGACAAATTAAATTTTTTAGTTATGGCGAAGAAGAGTGAGAGGATATTGTTGTGTCTGGCGCATATGTCGGGCAGGGAGATGAAGTTTATTAAGGAGGCTTTTGAGGAGAATTGGGTGGTGCCTCTGGGACCGAATGTGAATGGGTTTGAGGAGGATCTGGAGGGGTTTGTGAATCACGTTGAGGAGTTTGAGATGGTGGCTGAGGATGGATCGGTCGTGCGGACTCCGGGGCGGGAGCTGGATCGGCAGGTCGTGGCGCTGTCGGCGGGGACGGCGGCGGTGCATCTGGCGCTGATCGCTTGCGGGGTGCAACCGGGGGATGAGGTGATGGTGCAGTCGTTTACGTTCTG